>JANMKN010000068.1:0-25511 GCA_031372065.1 Abditibacteriaceae bacterium
CCTTTAGTCGGGGGATTCTTCAGTCGCCGAGGCTCCTTCAGAATGACAAAGATCAGAGGGAAAAATATGCAGCCAGAACTCGAACATTTACAGGCCGTCACGCGGCGGCATTTTTTGAAGCGCACGGGGCAACTGAGCCTCGGCGCGATAGCGTTGGATGCCTTGATGGGTAACGTTTCAAAAGCCGCTGACGCGCCCAAAGCGAACAATGCATCTATCAATCCCTTGGCGCCGCGCCAGCCGCATTTCGCGCCGAAGGTGCAGCGCGTCATTTATCTGCATATGTCGGGCGGCCCGCCGCATCTCGACATTTTCGATTACAAGCCGGAATTGGTCAAACACAACGGCGAAAACGCGCCCGATGAATTTATCAAGGGCAAAAAATTCGCGTTCACCAGCGGCACGCCGAAACTGATGGGCACGCCTCGCACTTTTGAAAAACACGGGCAAAGTGGCCTGATGTTATCGGACGCGGTGCCGAATTTTCATGGCATCGCTGATGAGATGTGCCTCATCAAATCCATGCACACCGATCAGTTCAATCACGCGCCTGCCGAACTATTTTTGTTTACCGGTTCGCCGCGTCAAGGGCGGCCTTCGATGGGTTCGTGGGTGACTTACGGACTCGGCAGCGAAAACGAAAACCTGCCCGGTTTTGTGGTTCTTATTTCGAGCGGCGTGCAGCCGAGCGCAGGCCAAAGTGCGTGGGGCAGCGGGTTTTTGCCGAGCGTTTTTCAGGGTGTGCAATGCCGCTCCAAAGGCGACCCGGTTTTGTATGTTTCCGACCCGGCGGGCATGAATCGCGAGATGCGTCGCAAAACTTTGGATGCTTTGCGCGACCTGAACCAAGAACAAGCGCAGGAAATGGGCAACCCCGAAACGGCGACGCGCATCGCGCAGTATGAACTGGCGTTTCGGATGCAAACCAGCGTGCCCGAAGTGATGGATATTTCGCGCGAAACGCCTGCCACGTTGGAAAGTTACGGCGCGCAGCCGGGTGAATCGAGTTTCGCCAACAATTGCCTGCTGGCACGGCGACTTGTCGAGCAGGGCGTGCGCTTTGTGCATTTATTCGATTGGGGCTGGGATTTTCATGGCACCAATCCGAATGAAGACATCCGCGATGGCCTAACCAAAAAAATGCAGCGCACGGATAAACCTGTCGCGGCCCTTTTGAAAGACCTCAAACAACGCGGCCTGTTGGACGACACGCTTATCATTTTCGGCGGCGAATTTGGCCGCACGCCGTTCCGCGAAGGACGCACCGCCAACAGCCAAGTTTTGGGCCGCGATCACTTTCCCGATGCGTATTCGCTGATGTTGGCCGGTGGCGGCGTGAAAAAGGGCTTTTCGTATGGGCAAACCGATGAACTCGGCTTTTCTGTGGCCGAAAACCCCGTTCATATCCACGATTTGCAAGCCACCATTTTGCATTTATTGGGCTTCGACCACAAACGACTGACCTATCGCTTTCAAGGCCGCGATTATCGCCTGACCGATGTGTTTGGCAACGTGGTGAAAGATATTTTGGCTTGAAAAACTCAACGCCCAGGCCCGCAGAAATATCAGAGTTTCTGCGGGCCTGGGCGTTTTTATGGCTTCCGACAATTCCATCGAGTGCTCAATTGGTCGGCGTAGTCGTGGTTGTGGTGTCGGCGGTGCCGTTCGCTGTGTTGGTGGCGCTGCGATTGATAATAATGCGCGCTTTTTCGTAACCGGCGAAAAATTCGGGATGAGTGCGGCGAAAACGGGACATTTGCCGGTCGAGACGCCGATGCAGCAAGCGACTGGTATTATTGAGGGCTTCGGGCAGCGATTCGGTTTGCGTGGCGCGTCCGACAATCGCCAAGCGCGGCGCGCTTTTGACGCCCGCGAAACGCGTTTTCAAGATGGCTAACTCGTCCAAATCGGCTTGCGTCACCAAAAACGGTGCTAAGGCGGTCAGATTTGTGGTCACTAAGCCCGCCACCGTATCGCCGATGTTGATTAAATCGTCGTTGGTCAGCTTATCGAGTCCGTTGCGGGTAATATCCACTTGTGCTTCCAAGTCCAGCTTTTCTTTTTGGGCGGCATAGGCCCCGACTTGATCGGCCAAATCGAAAATGAGGTCTTCGTAAGCGGTGCGTGCTTGTTCTTTGTCGGCAGTGACGCCGCTGGTATTGCCGCTTTGCTTGGCGCTGATGCGATGAATCACGTCAATGTTCGCTTCCAAATCGGCCACAGTTTCCTGCATGGCAGACGAATTGGCCCACACCGCTTGGTTTTCCATCATGTAATCGTGGGTAGCGTTGAACATATCCACCCGATTTTGCTGTTCTCTATCCATTGCCTTTCCTCCAGTCTCGTTTTGTGCCCTCCGCCCTGCGAAGGTGCATTAATTCTATTATCGCTCCTTATCAATAGAGATTTCAATACCCATCTGACGCAATTTTCCGCGACGCGGAGATGTCATTTCGCGAGCCGGAGATGTCATTTCGCGGCGCGGAGATACGATTTCGCGACGCGGAGCAGTCATTTCGCGAGCCGGAGCAGGCATTTCGCGGCGCGGAGATGTCATTTCGCGAGCCGGAGATCGGTTTTCGCGGCGCGGAGATCGGTTTGCGTGACGCGGAGATGGGTTTTCTCGGCGCGGAGATGCCATTTCGCGAGCCGGAGACACGATTTCGCGACGCGGAGATGCGATTTCTCGGCGCGGAGGGCCTAAAAAGCTCCTACAACAGGCTTACGCGCCTTCGACAAGAGCGATTTCGTCGTCGGTTAATTCATAAAGCGCGTAAACCAACTTATCAATTTGCTTGTCCGTGGCGCTGATTTGCCGTTGCAGGGCGGTTGTTTCCGGCGCGGTGCGCGCTGTTGCCAGTTGCTTGTGTAAATCCAACATTCGCTCGACCAATTTCACCATCTCATCATGCCGCGCCTTGTCGGATTTGTCCGCGAAATCTATGGCGCGAATGGGAATATTTTTAAGGTCGCTCACTAAAACTTTGGGAAATAAAGCCTTCTTCGCTTTTGGGCTGCGACGATGGTGGCGCCAAGTCATCAGCCACGAATTCAAAATACCCAATAGATAGAAGGGACTTGGGCACTCATTGTCACACTTTATTGGGATAATATCCCTGCTATGGTAAAGCTCTTGGTCACAGAAAGTTGCAACGATACGGCGGTCATTTCCACCAGTGATTTCTTGAACCAATAATCGAGAGCCAAGAAAGTTACTTGGATCACGAGGAGCCGATAGCCAAGGGCCATATTTAATGAACCTTTTTTGCGGCCACTTTAAGCTATACCTGCCTAAATCACGGCCCACAGCTTCGGTTTTCCATTCAGAGCCTAATTTGGACGGTGAGTGATAGGGCTTTTCTACAACTGTTTCAATTGTATGGACAGTCCCGGCTGGAGCAATCCCCTTTCCTACTTCATAAGGGTTGTAACCTGAACATGGGCGTGCCAGCGAAGACATTGGAACTGAAAATGAATCAATTCTCTTTAGTAACTCAGTATCTACTGAGTTCTCAAAAAGAAAAATCGTGTAATCTGAATCAATGAATTTTGATTGCTCTATTTCTCCTTTTGCCCCTGAATTCTTACTGGGATCATTCTGGTCGGATATTAAAATCTTCACAGTGTGTGCTTCGCTATGTTGAATGATCGAAACGAGCGTATTAACCTGTGCATCCTTAAAAACAAGCTCTGGCAACCATGCAATTGAGCGAACAGCAAAATTGCTCAATACAAAGCGACGCAAGCTGACTGCACTTGGGATGGTAAGCCATGTTACGGGAACTATATATCCGTGATAACCAGCAGGTCGGAGTAACTTTAAAGAGGCTTCGTAAAACAAAAAATAGTTCTCGAAACTTCCTTCGCTTGCGGCATAATGCTTTTTAAAATAATCCTTGGAATCCTGTGTATGAATTTGATGAAAACCATACGGCGGATTGCCGATAATCGCGTCGAAGCCGCCGTTTTTGAGGATGCTGTAAAAACCTAATTCTTTGTCCTTCCAATCGAAGGCATTAATGCGCTCTTGCTCGGCTTTCGAGTAAGTGTCCCAACCTTTTTCATCGTAGAAATCATGACCAATCAGCGAGTTGCCGCATTTGATGTTGGCGTCCAAATCGGGCAACAAGCGTTCTTGCGAGGGCAATAAGCGGCTTTGCGGCGTGGGTGCGCGCTCCGGCGTGCCGTCTTCCAACACTTTCAAAAGCAGCGATAATTTGGTGACTTCGACGGCTTGCCGGTCTATGTCCACGCCGTAAATGTTGTTCAACAGAATGCGCTTCTTTTCTTTGACGGTGAGGCGCCACAACGGGGCGGCGCCTTCGGCTTGGTCTTTGGTTTCGCGGCAAATCGGCCCCTCGCGGCGCGCGGCCAACTTTTCCGGCGCGTTTTGCGTGTAATAATCGAGATGCCAGTTCAGCAAGAAATCGTAAGCGCCAATCAAAAACGAGCCGCTGCCGCACGCCGGGTCAAGCACTTTGAGTTCGCCCACTTCTTTGGGCGTTTTTCCCTCGCAGAGCGGGCCAAGCGTTTGGCGCACGATGTAATCCACAATATACGACGGCGTATAAAACACGCCACCCGCTTTACGCACTTCGGGCTTATCTTCAATTAGGGCGCTGCTTTTTTCGAGGCGAATGACTTTGCCCAAAAATTGTTCATAAACCTGCCCTAAAATCTCGACCGGCACAAGGCGAAAATTATACGGCTGCGGCGGATATAACTTGTAAACGATGGAATGCAAAACGCTGTCGTCTATTTTCAAATTCAGCGTGAGGCTGTCGCCCTCGCCGGGCCGCGCTTTTTCTTTTCCGAAGTGAAACAAACCCGAATTGTAGCGGTTATCGGCCTGCCGGAACAACTCGCCCAGTTCGCCGTAAACGCCTTTTTTGCCGGAGATGTTTTGCAATTGCCCGTAAGGTTCAATATCGCGGTCTTCGCAGATGCGTAAAAACAAAATGCGGTCAATTGTCATTTGCACCGCGTAATTCAAATCGGCCTGCGAGATGCCTTTGTTGTGCCGCGCGATATTTTGCGCTAAGGCTTCGCGCCAGCCTTCGATGAGGTGCAAAAAGTCGGCATCGAACGAAACGGTGCCCTTTTTCACTTTTTGCGCCGCCTGTTTGTCGAGCGCACCGCCGCGCACCGCCTCTCGCCCGAACAGCGCTTCGATTTCGCTCCATTTGGCGTCGTATTCGGTGTATTTGCAGTAAAAAGTGCGCGCCGTTTGCGCGCTATCGGTGTTGACCGGCTTAAAGCGGCAATCGTAAACCGCGAACTCTTCAAAATCGGTCAGCACGCAAAACGGCAAGCCTTTGTTCCAGCCATAAGAGCGCGTTTGAAACGCGGCGCGCAAATCGTCTTTGAGGTTGACCGAGGGTTTTTTCGCTTCGACGAAAAACTTTTCCGTATTGCCGTTGCGAAAACAATAATCCGGCTTTTTGTTGGCGCCTTCGATTTTCAGCGGATATTCCTGCACCACTTCGCGCACATTTTCGCCCGCCTTGGTGCTGTTATCCATGTCCCAGCCCAGACCTTCCAATCCAAAAAACGGGTCAAGAAAATCGCGTCGCAATTGTGTTTCGTTATATTTTCCGGCGCGGTAATCTTCGCCGTGTTGTTCAAAGCGTTCGACTAATTCGCTAATTTTAGAGGGAATCGGCATAAAGATATTGTCACCGATTTAGTTATGGGGAGGCAACACACAGGCATCGCCCCAATTTAGGGCAGGTTGTTGTGGCAAGTCATTAAAGCGGCGCCTCAATTTCATTTTCAGGCAGTCAAAAATTCCGATGACAGAAAATTCGCTTTCACGCCGCACATTTTTGGCTTCACTTATGGCAACTACGATTGCGTCTCAATTGCGCGCTGATGATAAAAAGATTCCCAAGATTTTGCTGCGTTCTTCGTGGCAAACGGTGAACATAGGCGACATCGCGCACACGCCGGGCGTGCTGCGTTTGCTGGAGCAATATATTCCCCAAGCGCAGGTGCAACTGTGGCCGAGCAGCGTCGGCGATGGCGTTGAGGAAATGCTGCAACGTCGCTTTCCGAAAGTGAAAATTCTCAAAGGCAGCGACTACAAAGAGGCCTTCAAAGAATGCGATTTCTTTTTGCATGGCTCCGGCCCCTCGCTGGTCGCGCAAAAGCATTTGGCGCAGTGGGCCAAAGAAACCGGCAAGCCGTATGGCGTTTACGGCATCACACTGGGCAGTTTTCTGGGCAGCGTGGATGCCGAAGCCAAAGAACTTCTCAGCAACGGCCAATTTTTGTTTTGCCGTGATAGCGTTTCGCTGCAAGTGGCTAAAAACAGCGGCGTGCGTTGCCCAATTATGGAATTTGGCCCCGACGGTGCTTTTGGCGCCGATGTGCGCGATGACAAGCGGGCCGCAGCCTTTCTCAAAGCGAATAATCTCGAAGACGGAAAATTCCTGTGCTGCATTCCGCGCCTGCGTTTTACGCCCTATTGGAAAATCAAGCCGAACGTGGCTTTTGATGAAAAAAAGCACGCGCGCAACGAAGAAATGCGCGAACATGACCACGCGCCGCTACGCGAATGCATCACGCGCGTTGCCCGCGAAACGCCGCTTAAAGTTTTGCTATGCCCCGAAGACAAAAGCCAGATGGAAGTCGGCAAGCAAAATCTTTACGACCCGTTGCCAGACGACGTGAAAGCCAAAGTCGTCTGGCGGGCCGATTATTGGCTGACCGACGAGGCCCTCAGCACTTATATTCGCTCGGCAGGCTTGTTTGGTTTAGAAATGCACTCGCCTATTATGTGCATCGGCAACGGTGTGCCCGCTATTGTTTGCCGCTTTGCCGAGCAAACCAGCAAAGGCTTCATGTGGCGCGATATTGGCCTGAACGATTGGCTTTTCGATATGGATAAGCCCGAAGACATCGCGCGCCTGCCCGAAACAGTTTTAGCCCTCGCCAAAGACCCGCAAGGCGCCAAAGAAAAAGCCAACTCCGCGCGTGAATTTGTCCAAAAGCGTCAACGCGAAACAATGGCGATTGTAGCCAAATCAGCGGGCGCGTAAAGCAGAGCATAATTCCCCATTTGCAGGTTGGCCCTTTATCGTTTGTGATACTCGTTTGCGGCCCTTTTACATTTCGCGCCAGACAAAAACTTCCTCGCAAAAACTTTCTCTTCGATTGAGTCCCTTACGCCGCCACAAATCACGACAATTTGTTTCTATATATCGGCTCTGGAACACCCCTAATGCAAATGATACATCTATGGCTTGACTTTTATGGAACTTAAACAATGCATTAAAGGACTATTAACGGCTTCTCGGAGTGAGAAGATGCTACTGATGACAAAGCAACCTTTAATCGCCTGCCAAGTAAAGATGGTTACAGTATCCTGTGTTCGTTATTGCTTGAACCTTTGCAGAACAGACTTTAGCATTGCCGAAAAGTAGGATTTTTCTACAATTCATGCTATGATGTATGCGAAAGTGGCAATAAGAGGTGCAAATCATAGCAGTAAGCAATGGGGCAGAATCCTGAACTTCATACCAGTGAGGTTTACTGGTAGTTTCAGGTGGCTGTTGCTGTGATTTTTCTTTGCAGATATCGTTGTCAGGATGGCATCTCCAGATACATCGATAGCGACCTGCATTATTGAATTAGGGAATCTTGTTGTCCGTTTTTTGAAGGAGACATTATGCGTCTGCATCGGTTTTGGCTGTTCTTTTTGCTTTTGGGATTGAGTTTTGGAACGACGGCTCACGCTGCGTCATTAGTCGTGACTACCACCAGTGATGCGACATCTGATGGTATTTGCGATTTATTAGGCACAGGTGATGGCTGCACACTCCGTGAGGCTGCTGATACTGCCAATGCTGCCATAGGTTTTGATTTCATTTCCTTTAATGCAGCAGTCTTCAGTAGTGCAAAAACCATCACACTACTCAGTGCTCTGCCAGTATTCACGGAGAATATCTATGTTACTGGACCCAGTAGTGCCTTGCTCACAGTGAAGCAATCCAATACGTCCGACACTATTTTCTCGGTGAATGGCGGAGTGTCACTGTCTGTTAGCGGTTTAACCATAAGCAATGGCGGCTATGGTATCAACAATACAGGCACAACCAATGTGAGCAATTGTATCTTCAGTGGCAACTCGGCTTACGGTATCTATAATAACGGGGGCACAACGTCAGTCAATAACTGCACGCTAAATGCCAACCAATACGGCATATATAACTTTCAAGGCACGGTCAGCATCAGCAACTGCACGCTAAATTCAAACCAATACGGCGTCTTCAACAACGGGGGATTTAACACAACAGGAAGAACCACTATCTCTCAATCCACCTTTCTGAACAACACGACTTACGGCGTCTATAACGACGCTGGTCAAACCTCCGTTACAAATTGCACATTAGTTGGCAATGGCACCAGTATTTACAATAATATTGGTGATAGTTCTGTCAGCGTTATAAATTGCACTATCATCCGCAACGGAACGGGCGTCAGCAATAACAGCCCCACAGGACTCAGTGGAGGCACTATTACGTTTACCCTTACCAACAGCATTGTGGTGAGCAACACAACTAATCTTGCCGGTGCGAAACCCATCACCGATGGGGGCTTTAATATCACAACGGGCACGGCAGCGCAGGCCGGTCTTGACCCCGGTGGATTGAAGAACAATGGTGGCTCCACCAAAACTATCGCTCTTTTGGTAGGTAGTCCGGCTATTGATCAGGGCGGCAGTGGAACATTCAACGACCAGCGCGGTGTGCGGCGTCCGATTGAATACAATACCATCCCCAACGCGACAGGCGGGAATGGTAGCGATATTGGCGCCTTTGAATACAGCACTTTTGGCACGGATTCCTTGGTCGTCACGACGACGGTGGAAGAAAATGATGGCACCAGCGACCCCTTCATTGGCGCGGGCACCAGCCTGCGCGAAGCCATTATTTATGCTAACAACAAGGCGGGCGCCGATACCATCACGTTCGATCCAGCAGTTTTTGCCACCGCGCAAACCATCACACTCGGCGGTAGCCTTCCAAGCATCAATAACGATTTGACAATCGCAGGCACTGGTGCAGCTTTGCTCACTCTTCAGGGTGGTGACAGCGCCTTATCTGTAAATTTTGGTGTGAAAGCCACGATTATCAAACTGACGATCAGCAACAGTAATGTTGGCATCAACATCAATGGCACGGCCAATATCAACAATTGCATTCTCAATAGCAATGGAGACGGCATCAATAACAATGGCACTGCCAACGTTACGAACTGCACGTTTAGTGGCAATACGGCCAACGGCATCAACAACGCAGGCATTGTGACGGTGAACAGAAGCAGCATCAATAGCAGTGCCACCAACGGCATCAACAACACGAGCAGGGCCATAGTCATCAGTTCCACTATCAGCGGTAACGGCTACGGTATCCGTAATGACAGCGTAGCCACTGTCACCAACACCACCTTGGCTAACAACTCAACTGGCATTCTCAATAACACCTCTGGCACTGCCACAGTCACCAACTGCACAATCAGTAGCAATGGCACAGGTATCAACAACTCTAAAACACTTTCACTGAGCAACACCATTTCGGCGGGCAACGCTGTTAACCTCAACAATCAAGGGGTTCTCAACGATGATGGCTTCAACATTACCACAGGCACAGCAGCACAAGCGGGCCTTGACCCGGTTGGATTGCAAGATAACGGTGGTCCCACCCAAACCATTGCTCTTTTGGCAGGTAGTCCGGCCATTGACGCCGGCACTAATAATCTCACCGTTGACCAACGCGGACGATTGCGACCCATTGATGGCGACAAAAATGGTAGCGCAGTAACTGACATCGGTGCTTACGAATACAACAGTTTTGGAGGAGAATCGCTTGTCGTAACGACAAAAACGGATGAAAACAACGGCACCAGCGACCCTGCCATTGGAAGCGGCACCAGCCTGCGCGAAGCCATCGTTTATGCCAACTCGTTGCAAGGTGCTAATACAATTACTTTCAATGGAACTGTTTTTGGTAGTGCAAAGAAAATCGCGCTTGTTAGTGGCCTGCCCTTTCTCCGAGGCGATGTGACCATCACTGGCCCTGGTGCCGCATTGCTCACAATTGAAGGAGCCGCCAGCTTCGACATTTTCACTGTGAATAGCGGTGTGCAAGCGAATTTCAGCGGCTTAAAAATCAGCAACGGCAACAATGGCATAAACAACGCGTTTGGAACAGCCAATATCACTAATTGCACTTTCAGTGGCAATGTCAACGGTATTACAAATCCGGGCACAGCGAATGTCACCAACTGCACGTTTAACGGCAATAACAATGGCCTTAGTAACAATGGCACCACCGTTATTACGGATTGCACCTTTAGTGGCAATACCAGTGGCCTTTATAACCCATTTGGAACATCAACTTTGAAGAGCAGCACATTCAGTGGCAACCAGAACGGCATTTACAATGATGGCATGGCCAACTTCACCAATGTCACTTTGAGTGGCAACACTGTGAATGGTATCCGCAACAACAACGGTTCAGTCACCTTTATCAATTGCACCATTAGCGGCAATGAAACCGGCGTCAGCAATTCTAAAACGCTGACTTTGAAGAACAGCATTCTGGCTGGTAACACGACCAATACAAACGGCTCCTTCACCAACGGAGGTTCCAACCTCATCGGCGGCACGGCGGCACAAGCGGGCCTTGACCCAAATGGCTTGCAAAACAACAGTGGCCCCACTCAAACTATTGCTCTTCTCTCCACCAGTCCCGCAATTGATGCTGCCAATGATGCCATTGCGCCCGCTACTGACCAGCGCGGTCTGCCACGTCCTCAAGGCCCCCGTGCTGATATTGGATCTTATGAAGCGCTCGCATTAATCATCAACAACAAGACCCTTACTGAAGGTAATACGGGCACCACCAACGCCATCTTTACCGTGACGCTTTCTTTAGCCAGCAGCCAAACGGTGACAGTCGATTACTCTACGACTAACGGCGTCACTAAACCGGCCACTGCTGACGCTGACTATGCCACAACGACGGGCACTCTTGCCTTTGCGCCGGGCCAAACCAGCAAGACTATCACTGTGCCCATTCTCGGCGATATCTTAGACGAAGACAACGAAACCTTTTTTGTCAATCTAAGCAATGCCACGGGCGCAGGTATCAGCGTGAATCAGGGACTGGGCACCATTACCGACAATGACGCCAATCCAAGCCTACGCATTGACGACATCACCATTACCGAAGGGACTGGCTCTATCAAGAGTGCGATCTTCACGGTGTCGCTCGCCCCAGTTAGCGGACGAACGGTAACGGTGAATTTGGCTACGGCTAACGGCACTGCTGTGCAACCGGGCGATTATGCATCCACCACCGGAATGCTCACTTTCGACGCGGGAGAAACATCGAAAACCATCACTATTTCTATCTTTGGTGACAACGTGGATGAGAACAACGAAACCTTCAGGGTTAATCTCTCCGGTGCCACCAACGCCACCATCGTTGACAGTCAAGGTCAAGCCACCATCACTGATGATGATCCCTTGCCCACACTGAGCATCGCGGATGCCAATCCTGTCAGCGAAGACGGCGCTGGTGCGCATAATGCGCTTTATGTCGTCACACTCAGTGGCCCTACCAACCGCACCGTCACAGTCAACTACGCCACCACAGGCGGCACAGCGACATCCGGAGTTGACTTTACCCCCGTCAGTGGCACGATGACCTTCAGTCCCGGACAAACCAAGAAGACCATCGTGGTTCCTGTTTTGGCGGATAATGTTGCGGAAGCGAATGAAACGATCCGCGTTAGTTTAAGCAGCCCCGTCTTTGCCGCGATTAGCGATAGCGTGGGGCAGGGCACTATCACCGATAACGATTCGTCTGGCTAAGGTGCCATAGGTCAAAACTTCGTAAAGCAGACGTTCAACACAGGCCGGAAGCAATTTGCTTCCGGCCTGTGTTTTTGTGTGGTAGCGTGATAATCCTGTTATGCAATCGGTTAAAATCCCTGTCGTGTCTTTATTGGATTTGCGCGATGTTTCGATTGCGGCTGGGGACAAAATGCTTTTGCGCGGCGTAAATTTAACCCTACAGCGCGGCGAAATTGTCGCGCTGTGTGGGGCATCGGGCCTTGGCAAAACCACGCTCTTGCGCGCGATTGTCGGCTTGGACGATGCGCCCGCCGGAAGCATTCTTCTCGAAGACAAAACATCCGAAGCATGGACGTATCCCATTCTTCGCCGCCGCGTAATTTTGGTCGAACAGCGCCCGGTTGTTTTTGATTGCTCGGTTGAAGAAAACCTGCGGCACCCGTTTCACTATCGCAGCGCCGATTTCGCTTTTCCCGATGAAGGCGCCCGCAAATTAACAGCGCGTTTGCTATTGCCCGATGACTGGCAGCAAAACGCGCGCACGCTTTCACAAGGCCAGCAGCAACGCTTGGGTTTAGCCCGTGCCCTGCTTTTGCAACCAAAGGTTTTGCTGCTTGATGAACCAACCAGCGCACTGGATAGCGAATCGGTGCAAATTGTCGAAACTTTGCTGCGCGAAAAAGCAAAAAATGGTCTGGCGATTTTAATAGTAACGCATGACCGCGCCCAAGCCGCGCGTTTTTGCCACCGCATTTGCGAAGTGGATGATTGGCGTATTTGAAATGATCGAGATAACAGCAAATTTAGCGATAAGCGAAGACGAAATTCACGAAGAATTTGTGCGCTCGTCGGGCGCGGGCGGGCAAAACGTTAACAAGGTTTCTACGGCGGTGCAATTGCGCTTTGACGCGATGCAGTCGCCGTCTTTGCCGATGGATGTCCGCGAACGCTTACGCAAATTAGCGGGCCGGAGATTAACCAAAGAAGGCATTTTAATCATCAAGGCGCAGTCGCACCGCACACAAGAGCGCAATCGGCAAGAAGCCTTGCAACGTCTCATCGAATTACTGCGCCTCGCCGCCGAAAAACCCAAAGTGCGCCTCGCCACCAAACCCACCCGCGCCTCGCAGCAACGCCGCTTAACCGCCAAACGACAGCACAGCGCGAAGAAAGCACAGCGCCGAATTGTGGCAGAGGATTAGGGAGAAATAGTTATCCTATCCACTAAGGTTTTATCTCATGTCCAAAGAAATCCAAAAATCGCCCGATGAAAATGCCGAATCTGCGCTTGCCAAAATTAGTTTGAGCGACAAGCAAAGTCGTGGTGGAAAAGTTTGGCGTGCTCTTCTTGCCGGTTTGCGCGAAGGTGCCGCTGATGAACTTAAAAAACTGCCCGGTGGCTCAATTGGCGCGGGAGTGCTGGAATCGTTACAGCAATTGGCCGATGAGGAAGCAGGCGAGGAAGATTCAAGGACATTAGATGAAATTCTCAGCCATAGCCAAGAAAGCAGCGATGGCATTAAAGCGCTAAATGCGGTTATCAACTTAGTCTTTGCCGCTGTCGGTGAGCAGAACGAACTTTTAGAACAACTCACTCGACATCTCGAAAGCGAAGATTTACCTTCGGCGCCGGAACAGATTAGCGAATTTGCGACGCAGGCGGCATTAGCAGCGTATCGCAATCGGGTGGCGCGGGAATATCTTTATGCAGAATATCGCGGCATTGAGCCGTCTTCGGAAAAAGTGGCTTCGTTGCCGTTGGACGATGTTTATGTGGTTCCTCGTCTCAAGCCGGAGCATTCGCGGCGCGATGACCACGAACGCGAACAAGATTTAATTTTGCGTTTGCACAATCCCGATTTCACCGCTGAAGAAAAGGCGCACTGCGAAATCGAATATCTGCGGATGGTCGGGAAAAGCTGGCATCCCGAAGGCGGCGAGGCGCTGGGCGAGACACTCGGCAAAGCGCGGCACGCAGTTATCAAAGGCACGCCGGGCGCCGGAAAAAGCACGCTGATTCGCTATGTGGCGCGCTTGTGCGTGGCAGATGGCGACTCTGTGCCCGACAAATTGCGCTGGGCGGCGCAGTTTACGCCGGTGGTGCTGTCGCTGGCCACGTTTGCCGATGCGCGCACCGAAACGGGAAAACAGAATCTCACTTTGCGCGAGTTTCTGGGTGAAAAAGCCAATGACTGGGGCGGCGCGGCGTTGGAAGCGGCGCTGGAAGCAGAATTATCGGCGGGGTGCGTTTACATCATGCTCGATGGCGTGGATGAAATTCCCGAAGATGATCGGGCGCTGGTGGTGCGCAAAGTGGATGCTTTTCTGATTGGTCACGAAAACAATCGCACGCTGGTGACTTCGCGGCCCTATGACTATGTGCGACTGGCGGGCGATTTGGCGCACTTCGATTTGCCCAACTTCTCGCCGGAACAGGTCAAGGAATTTGTTTTCAAGTGGCAACGCGCCTTTGAGCAGTTTTTGAAGCCGGGCGCCGTCAATTTCGCGAAAGCCGACAAGGAAGCGCAGGATACGTTGGACGAAATCAACTCGAATGCCAAAGTGTCCGACCTTGCCACCAATCCGCTGTTGTTGGTGGTCATTTCGCTGATTCGCCACAGCAACATTAAACTGCCCGACAAGCGTGTGGAGCTTTATCAGGCGGCTGTTAAAACGCTGATGGGGTCGTGGAACAAGTTTCGCG
Organism: Abditibacteriaceae bacterium; assembly: GCA_031372065.1. GTDB lineage: Bacteria > Armatimonadota > Abditibacteriia > Abditibacteriales > Abditibacteriaceae > DASWNL01. The sequence goes on from JANMKN010000068.1 coordinate 14,568, forward strand.
CGCTCTCAGCGCGACAAACGGGCGCCGAACTGCCGATTAGTCGCCTGATTACAGCGTGGGGCGACGTGGCGCATTGGATTCGCAGCGAGCAATCCATCGTGGTGAAGCGGGCCGTGCTGGAGCGCAAATTAAGCGAGGTGCTGACCAAAAGGCAATTCGACGACAACGGCGACCCGCACGCCACCGCCGCGAGTTATTTGGATGCCGCCGCCAATCGCTCTGGTTTGCTGGAAGAACGCGGCCCCGGCTATTTTGCGTTCTGGCATCCGACCTTTGAAGAGTTTTTGGCGGCCAAAGATGTGGCGACGCCCTCGCACAAAGCCGCCGAACGTTTGCAACCGCATCTCGACGACCCGCGCTGGCGCGAAGTGATTTTGTTAGCTGTCGGCGTCATCGGCGTGCTGAACGGCGACGAAGACAGCGCCGGTGAATTGGTCGAATTCATCGCCTTTGGGAATGCGGACGATAAAGACAAAAACGACCCGTTGGAACCGTTGCTGCATCGCCATTTACGACTTGCCGCCGCTTGTGTCGCCGATAACGCCGGTGTGCCGCGTCGCACCGCTGAAAAAATCATCGTCAAACTGGCGCAAGTTGTCCAAGAATTCCCCTATGAACCGCTAACCGATGCTTTTGTCAAAACCGTGCGTGCTGTTCCCAATTTGCGCCCGTTGTCCGAAACGATAAAAGTATTAACCCCGTTGGCAAAACATGAAAATTGGCAAGTTCGCATGGAAGCCACGCGCCTTTTCAGCAATGTCGCTGCGGATAATGCCGAAGCGCGACAACTCTGTGAGGACTTGCTGAAAGATATTGAAGATGTGCGCTGCTATGCCGCCTTAGGTTTGGCGCGGTGCGACGATATGCGCAAGGAAGTCTGGAAGGCACTTAGTATTTTTTTCCATTATAAATTTGATGAAATTGCGGCGCGCGAATTCTTAGCGCGTGCGCAGCCATCAGCCGCAAATCTTGTGTTGCCGTGGCTGACGGACGATAATGCCATAATGCGTTATCAAGCCGCCCTATTATTGCACGGGATGGGTAGAGCGGATGAGCGGGTGGCAGAGGTATTGATACCGTTGCTGAACAGCGAAGACGCCGAATTGAAATATGGTGCCGCGCAATTGTTGGAAGCGATGGGCAGGACGGATGATGCCGCTGAGGATATGCCAAGTTCGGTGTTACGTTATCCAGATCGAGTCGGCGCTGCCCAAGATTTGTTGAACAGGATGAAGATTACAAGTGCTTATTTAGTGGGTAGGAGGGAAGCGCCTGATTCTTGGGGGCCTGACAGTTCGTGGACTCGCACGCAGTATTCTGATGCTGTGTGTTTGCTACATGAGATGGGGAAAGCGGATGAGCAGGCAGTGGACACGCTTTTTTCTTATCTTTCGAATGAGGATGCCAAAACTCGCCATGATGCCGCACGATTGCTGCACGAAATGGGCGTAGAAGATGAACGGGTGATGGAGGCGCTGTTATCGTTACTGAAGAGCGAGGATGCCGCTTGGCGCTGCATCGCCGCAGAATCCTTGCACGAAATGGGTAAAGGGGATAGCCAAGTGGTAGAAGCGCTACTTTCGTTGGTAGCGGGCAAACCTACCATTTTTCGCCATCCAGCCAAGCATTTGTTACAGATTATGGGTAAAACCGATGAGTCCATAGTGAAATTCTTTCTTCACCTCACTGAAGTGGATACAGAAAAGACTTCGCTCGTTTGCTGCAAAGTTTTAGAAAAGCAATCGCTTACGGCTGATGATGTCAAAACTTTGCGTGATTTGGTAAGACAACAGAAAAACGATACTTCCGAGCAAAAAGAGGCGCGCCGGTGGCTGTTTGAGTGGCTTTTTGAGGCTTTGGAGCCAAAAAGTGCGCTTGCGGAAGAGTGAGGAAAACATTCTGCGATGGTGTTTTGCATTAAAACAGGCGTGCCCATCCAGTTGGTTTGCGGCATTTCGATTGTTTCTCCGGCTTGCAAAGGGCGGCTGTAAATGCTGACGGCAGTTTTTCCGGCGTCGGTGTAATGAAAGCCATCCGCAGGCACGATTTGCCAGCCGTTTAATTGCAAAGGCTGTTGTTGATTGGTCGCCAAAATGAAAACGGTGGTGTTTTGCGTGGCTTTCAGGCGCAAAACAGCTTTTTCGCCGCCGTTGGTTTGGGTGATTCGCCAATTGTTAAAACGCTCTGGCACGCCGCGCCAAAGGTAATCGCGGTTGCCAAAGGCGCGCTCGCCATCGGCAAAAGTTGTTATTGTCCAGTTCGCGCCGGTCACTTCAAATTGTGCTGAATGGGCGCGCAAAATGGGCAACTTGGTGTTGTGCAAATCGCGGAAAGCGGCGAAACGATGAAAAGTCAAATAATTCGCATCGTGATTGTTGTGCGCGCCGCCGTTTTCGTCATCATAAGCGGTGCGACACGCTGCGATGATGTCGTCGCCCTCGAAAAGCCATTCGACATATTGAAAGCCATGTTTCGCCACATTGGGATGAGAAAGCAGAATGCTGCGCACTGTCCAATTGCGCAAGTCGGGCGATGAAATCAGCGCCAGTGTGTTGCGCACGCCGCCCGGCGAAGGGCGACGATAAATTTCTGGCACAATGCTGGAAAGCGACCAATACAGTTTGCTTTGCGCATCAAAACGAATGGCGAATTTTTTGGCGCCGCCGGGAAAGGAAACAAAGCCCGTGTCCGCATCGAAAGACATCGTTTTGCCGTCGGCACTGACTTGCACAATCGCCGCTTTTTCAAAGGGAGATTTAGTATCCACGCGCAAAATATCTACGAGATTTCCGTCCGGTGTCACCACTGCATTGCCTTCGAGCCAGCCGCCCATATCGTTGTTGTTCCAAGTGCGCTGGCTCGGCAGAAAATCGCTGAATGTCCAATTGGCGGCGTTCAATAAATCGGCGTCCACCGGCACCGAAAACATTCCAGCGCAGTAAGTAATGCCCCAGCCTTCCGGTGGGTCGCGCTGCTCGAAAGCGCGCCATAAGCGCCCTTTGTGTTCGATAACTGGCATCGGAGCGCAATGATACTGTCCGTTATCGCGCAACAATCCGCTTTTGGCATCGTTTGGCTTTGTCCACGTTGCGCCGCCATCGCTTGAGCGGCGAATAACGGCGTTGCCGTGATGTTTATCAGTGCCCAGCAGATAAAGCGCGCCGCGATGCGTAAACAGCGTTGACCAAAACGCGCCGTTTATCGTGGCGATTTTGCGCCACGTTTGGCCTTTGTCGGCGGAGCGAAAAATGTGGGTCGTCGCTTTGGTATGTTCATCGGTTTTCGGCCCGAATTCATCGTGCGAGGCGACGTAATCGCCGTTTTGCAGCACCGCAAGGCCCGGCGAGCCAACATAAATGCCGCTCGAAGCCGGACTGTAATCAATCACCGTGCCCGGCACTTTTTCTGTGTCAGAGACGCCGCTTTGACTCAATAATGGCAAAGCCAATGACGATAGCAAAATTAGCAAAGCATATTGATTCATAAATTGAGTCGCCAGCAGGCACTATTTGACGGCCTCTTTTGACCTTCGTTTTGCGGGCGGTGTGCGCCTCTTTGTGAGAATGATAAGATTCTTTGGGAGCAAAAACCATGAGTGACGACCAGAAAAACCAAATCAAAACGGTGCTGGATTTTCAGGAGCGCCTGATGATCGCGCAAAAGCAAATTCGCAATTCGCTAAAGCAACTTGCCACCGAGCGCGAGAAAAGCGATCTCGAAGTCTTGGCAAACCAGCAGATGATTCTGGAAAATCAAGCGGAAGTGGACACGGCCTTGCGCGAATTGCGCGTGCATCAAAAGCAACTGAAATTCAGCCAAGACCGCCTCGATACCTTTTTCGCCACGTTAGAAGCCATCATCGCGAATCAGGACCTGATTCAAGGCAATCAAAAAACCATCATCGAAAATCAGATGAAGATTATGGAGAAGATTGACCTTGTAGCCAAGTAATTGCCGTTTGAAAAAACTGGGCAACGGGTATATTGGCAGCACAAATCTTCAAACCCCGGACAACTCTTTTGTCCCGACGCCGGATTGCTATGCTACTTTCAGCATAGGCCGCAGACTGTTCTCCAACAGCCTGTCATAATTTAAGCCTCATCCGCAAAATCAAGACAAGGCCATCTTTTGCCTTGGCGTTTCGATTTTATGCCCTTCGGGCTTAAATCCAGTTTGTTTTTGAGTGTCGCAAGGCATAACTACGCGCTCCCCATGAGCGTGCCAGTTTGACTTGGCGTTTCCTGTTTGGCTTGGCGCTTAATGCGAGCGTCCCAAATTGAGAGCGGAGTTGGCCCGATGCGAACCAAGGGAGGTGTGAACATGACCAACGATGACGTGATTGCCAATCAACAAATGATTCTTCAAAATCAAACGACGATTTTGGAGAATCAGGCAACGATCAAATCCAATCAGGACGAGATCAAATCCAATCAAGAGAAACTTGATCGGATTATTGCCAATCAGGAACAAATTCTGGAGAACCAGAAGAAAATCCTCGGTTCGTAAAGCAGCAACTCCTTGCCGCCAACTAAAAGAAGCAGTTCTTTTGGGGCGGCAAGGAGCTATTTTACACAGCTTCGGCCTAAAATTTATCGGTTCTGCCCCGCAAAATAAAAGTAAAGGCCAATAACAATCAGCGCCAGCAAGACTGCGCACGCGATTTTCCACCAACTGAGCGGATATTTGCCCGCGATGGCACCTGTGTAGCCGTTGATAACCACTTGATACGAATCCGAGCCGTAGGTGTAACTGAGCAACCAAACGGGCACTAAAATGTGCTTGAAAGTCGGGTTGTAATAATTCGCGTTGACGTTCAAATTGCGATGCGTGTCGCCCGGCACTTCCGCCCCGCATTGCTGCTTGGTTTTGGCGTCCATCATTTGCCGCGAGTGCTGCGCGGCGGCCAACAAATCAATTTGATACTGCTCGACAACCCAGCCGCTCAGAAACGCCGGAGCGTAAGGCTTTAAATCGGTCGTGGTCGGAAATGGTTCGATTTGGCGCAGCAAATCGGCTTGCACGCCTTTGGAAGCGGGCACGAGTTCATCGTCGAAAAAGCGCTCTATTGAGCCGGAAGCAAATTCCCATCGCGTGCGTTGAACTTGTCGCGTTTGTCGTTTGCCTTCGGAATCGGTGTAGTGTTCGGTTTCGTAATAATGATAACCGGCCTGCGCCGTCCAATCAGCGTGAACTTGGGCATCGAATGTCCAGTAGGGCAGATAAATGCCGTGAATTGTGTCGGTGAGGGCACGCGATTTCAGCGCATTCGGTGCCCAAAAACGCGAGCCATACCAAACCCGAATACTTTCGCGCACTTGCGTTTCCGGCACCTTGAATTCCAGCAAACTTTCGGGACGAATCGGCGCGTTTATCTGCTCGTAGGGCACCAGAGCCGAGGAGCCGCAAAAATCGCAGCGCTGCGCCACGCGCGCCGGGTCGAAAACCGAAATTGCCTGACAACTTTGGCATTTGACGGACTTCTTTTCCGCGTCCCAGCCGCGTGCTTCCTCGCCGATGTTATTCAGCGCCTCCGCGAGATCGTTTTCCTTAATCTCAATGCTGGCCGGGGGCGACGGCATCGACGAAGTGGTGCCGCAAAACGGACAAACCAACGCTTGTTTCGCAGGGTTCCATTGCGCCTCAGCGCCGCACGACGGGCAAGCAAATTTTTGATTGGCGGTGATTTCGGCCATCGGGAAAATTAACTGTTCAAAAACTCATCCAGCGCGGCGCGGGTGATGCGCCATGTCGAGCCGATTTTTTTGCCTTTGAGTTCGCCCGCTTCCAAAGTTTGCAGCACATCCACTTCGGTAACACCCAATGCTTGCGCGGCTTCGGCCACCGAAAGCAAAGCGGGCGCGGTAAATGGAGTGACTGGCGCGGTAGGAGTCGCGGATGCGCCCGCTGGCGGCGTGGTTTGTCCGCCTAAAACGCCGCCTTGTTGTTGCATCATTTGTTGCGCCATCGCCATGCCGACGGCCATTTCGGTAGCAAATCCGCCCGCGCTGCCTCCGCCACCGGGCTGCGTCATGCCTTGCGCCATTTGAAACTTGACGTAATCGTTCAAATTGCCGACAGCGGCCATCGAAGAACGCTTGTCAATCGCTTGCTCGACTTCTTCGGGCACGCTGACGTTTTCGACCACGAAGCTCGTGAATTCGATGCCGTATTTCACCGTCGTGACCGGATTAATCAGCGGCAACAGCGCCGAGCCGAGTTCGCTGTAACGCGTGGCGACATCCAAAACGGGAATTTTCGATTCGGCCAAGGCTTCGCTAAACAGCGAAACCATGCGCGAGCGCATCGTATCGGCGAATTCGTCCAAACGAAAATGCTGATCGCTGCCCGCGACCTCTTTGAGAAACAACGGCACATCCACAACGCGGAAATCGTAGATGCCAAAAGCGCGCACGCGCACAATGCCAAAATCGGCATCGCGCATCATGACGGGGTTGGCCGTGCCCCATTTGTTGCCTGTAAAAAGCCGCGTGTTGACGTAATACACATCGGCTTTAAAGGGCGAATTGAAGCCGTATTTCCAGCTTTGCAGCGTGGTAAGAATGGGGATGTTTTCGGTGGTCAGCGTGTATTTGCCCGGCACGAAGGTGTCGCCGAATTGACCCAAATAAACAAACTGCACGGCCTGCGATTCGCGCACGATGAGTTGCGCGCCGTTTTTGATGGCTTTGTCATTGTCGGGCCAGCGAAAACTCAGCGTATCACGCGAGTCGTCGTTCCATTCGATGACTTCGATGAATTGATTAAAAATCGACATACGGAGGTGTTCCTTTGCGTTCAAGCGGTCACAAAAAGGATAATCTTTTACAGGTCTGGCGTCCAGCGTTTGTATGGGCGAGGCAGACCTCGCCCCTACAATTGTGTTTTTTATGCCTCCGCCAACTTCTTTTGGCAAACTGCCGCGCATGATTCCCACAATTTCCGCTTCGCGTCGCACGCCGCCGCCGGATTGGGCTTTGTCCCAGCGTTCTTTGATTGCCCAGATGAATGAAGCCGCGCCGCTCTTTCAAGAGCGCTACACCCGCGCCGATGGCACCTTTATTTGGCGGCAAAGTTGGCCGGGCATGGACGGTTCGGACGATGGTTACGAAAGTTATCACAACTGGCCACTGTTTTACGCCCTCGGAGGCAGCGAAGAGTTACACAAACGCAGCCGTTTTTTGTGGGACGCTGTGACGCGACAGTTCACCGCTTACGGTCAGGTGTGGCGCGAGTTCGATGCGTATTACGATTGGATGCATCACGGCGAAAGTTCGATCTATTTTTACTATTTTGGCCTCGCCGACCCCAAAGTTCACGTAGATCGCGCCCGTGCTTTGCGCTTTGCGGCGATGTATAACGGCGAAGACAGCGAAGCCGCGAACTGGGACGCCGAGCATCGCATGATGCGCTCGCCGCTTACCGGCAGCAAAGGCCCGCGTTTTGAGAATTCTTGGGACGATTGGGCCACGCACCGCCAAGTTTTAGCGAATTATCCGGCGCCTTTTGAAGATGTTCCCGGCGTTGCGAGCGGAGCAAGCGCTGATTGGAACGATGACGCCGTTTACGCTGAGATTTTAAAGCTGCTCAACGCGCGTCAAATGCGCGGCGATGTGCCACTCAACCTTACCAGCACCAGTTTGGTGACCAACGCCTTCCTTTACACCGGCGAAGACAAGTATCGGCGCTGGGTTACAGACTATTTGGGCGCGTGGCACGAGCGCATCGGGGCCAACGACGGGATTTGTCCCGATAATGTCGGCCCGAACGGGGTTATCGGCGAACTGATGGGCGGCAAATGGTGGGGAGGCTACTATGGTTGGCGCTGGCCTCACGGTTTTATGAGCATTATTCAGCCGCTGACTATCGCCGCGATGAATGCCGTTCTGCTGACCGGCGATCTTTCTTACCTCGACATCCCGCGCGGCCAACTTGACCGCCTAATTGAACGCGGACGCGAGGAAAACGGCCAACTTTTGGTGCCACATCGTCACACCGACGCCGGTTGGACAGCCTATCGCCCGCTTTCTCCTGAGTATCCGTTACAACTTTGGAATATGTCGGGCGATCCTCGCGACTTAGCGCGGCTGCAACTTTTCCCCGAACGGCATTCCGCGTGGCATCAAGTGCGTCCCGGACGCGGTAAAGGCGATGATATTCACATTGCGCCGTGGTTTTGCTACATGACAGGGCAAAAACCAGAGTATCCGCAACAAATTTTAAGCGCGCAATGGGAAGAAGTCGCCGCGCGCATGGAACGCATCGCGAGTGATAACACCGATCCCGAAACATGGGACGTGCATCACTGGCAGGATTTGAATCCCGTTCACACCGAGGCCTTAATTCAACTGACGTGCGGCGGGCCACAAATCATTTATCATGGTGGTCTTTTGCACGTTCGCTTGCGTTATTTCGATGCCGATTCACATCGCCCCGGTTTGCCACCTGATGTCAGCGCTTTGGTATCTCATTTCGACACCGACAGCACAACCGTTACGCTTTGCAACATCAATCCGACGCATGAGCGCCATGTAATCCTACAAGCGGGCGCATTTGGCGAACATAATTTCACTACGGCGAAAATTCAAAGCGCCGCCGACGCATCGCCGGTTATTATCAACGGCAAGCAATGTTCTCTCTCCTTACCGCCGGGCCATACTATCACGCTGCAACTGGGCACGCGCCGCTATGTGAACTCTCCGAGCTACTAAACCGGAATTTTGCGCGGATTTATTGGGTTTGGGCGGGGATATTGGCTTCTGTTTTTGAGTTAAGACGTTCGAAAGCGTAACTCGTCCCCCTCTGGGCGGGCGCCCGCTTACTGCGGGCAGGATTGGATGGGGGTTTACGGCGGCTATGCCGCCGTCATGCCCTCCCTCAATCCCTCCCGGAGGGAGGGAAGCTATGCTTTCCTTGCGCTAACTTAATCTATCTGGCATTATTTCCTCTCCCACACAGATTTTCCCCTAACTCGGCGGGAAAGCGTGCCCTCACGTAGGGAAATTGCCCCTTTATGCAAGGAAAGTCAGCTTCTACGCAGGGAAAGTAAGGCTTGACGTAGGGAAAGTAAGGCTTGACGTAGGGAAAGTGCGTTGTTCCGCTGGGATTTTACGCTTTCACGGAAGGATTTTGTGACTTTATTGAGGGATTTTTGCTGTTTCAGCACTGATTTAGGGGTTCCACGGAGGCAATTTGCGCTTTTATGGACGGATAGTGAGCTTAATTTTCCGGCATAACGACGAATTCGATGCCGCTTTTGTGGGCGTCGCGAACGATGTTGGGCAAGGCTTGGGCGGTGCCGATGCCGGCGTCGTGTAGAAGGATGATATCGCCGGGTTTGAGGCCATTGTTGACTTGTTGCACGATCTTCCACGCGGGTGGGCGTGCCCAATCGCCGATATTATTGCTCCACCACGCTAAAGTGTAGTTATGATCGTAGAGATGTTGCATCACCGCGCGGTTCATACCGCCACCGGGCGGGCGAAATAAGTGCGTCGAATAGCCGAGTTTGTTAATACGCTCGAAGCAATTACCTACTTCCATGTCGTAATCGGCAACCGGCACGTCGGAACGGGTAAGATTGCGGTGATTTTCGGAATGATTGGCTAAAGCGTGCCCTTCCGCGCTGATGCGATAGCCCAATTCGGGGTAAATGCGCAAGCCTTCGCCGACGACGAAGAACGACGCTTTGACGCCTGAACGTTTCAGCGACGCTAACAGCAGCGGCGTTGATAACGGATGCGGTGCATCGTCGAAAGTCAGGGCCACGCGCTTGCTGTTTCCCATATTTTCGACGTGTTTAAGGTTAAGCATCGGCCCCGGCGGGCGCCAAAGAAAGAAAGCGCCCCACAACAGCGCGGTGATGCACAGAAAACTCAAAGCGCGGCCCGTTAGTTTCCAACTGTAAGCGATTTCTTCGCGTTCGGCGAGTTCCTGTTCGGCGGCGAGTTCGGCTTCGCCAAGGGATTCCGGCGCAACTTTTTGGTCTTCTATCACTTGATTTGAGGTTTCGGCGTTCATTTTGTAAAAGCGGATGTTTGCATCGGATGAGGTGCGGGCAAAACTTTGTCGTTGATATAAATCAGCGAACGCGCTCGCAGCCAAACGGCGGCGACTTCGCCCACGCCGGGATTGGCGGCGGCTAACTTGGGAGGAATTTGGCGGTTGCCGTCCAAATCTTTGCGCGTTACCGAGGCGCTAAAGATGGGAAGCGGGCCGGGAGTGGCGAAAGGGCGCGGCCCGAAGTCGCTCTTTTGCGCGTTGGGCATCAAGGCGACGACATCAATATTTTGCAATTGACCATCTACATGGTAAGCCGCCAGAATTAACCGGGTCGCCGTAGCGATAACGCGCTCGCGTTCAGCGGGGCCGCGCTTTTCGACGACGAAGCGCACCACGGCGCTACGATAAGGCGTATTACCGGCGCGCACTTGCGCCACATCCACGCTGAGAATGCGATGCGGCAAATGCAAAGGCGCCCACGCCGCGCGAAATAGCAGGTCGGCTTTGGGAATGTAATCGCTGCGGTGCTGATCTTTGCTGGTATCGGCAGGCGAGGAAGCGCGCATGACGGGCGTTTCGGCTTCCGTCATGCCCTCGCCTTCGCGCGTGCCGAGCGTGCTGGATTCATGTTCGCGCGTGGTCGCCAATTTGTCGGAAGGAGCGGCAGTCGCGGCGCCACCGAACAACCCGCCTAACTTGTTGTTAAAGCGCGGCATCTGACTGAAGCCGAACAAGGCCACGCAGCAAGTTACAATGAGCGAAAAGCCACAGAACGCCGCTTGATAGTGCGGTTTCCACACAGCGCGTCGCCCATTAAGCAACGCAAAGTGCAAAGGCGCGCGGCACGCAGCCAACGCAAAACCGCCCCACGCAAACCCAAAAGCAGCTCCGGCGGCAGAATCGGCCACATAATTCGAGCCGCAAATGATGCGCGTCAGGCCATAA
>JANMKN010000115.1:0-1963 GCA_031372065.1 Abditibacteriaceae bacterium
GTTTTGAAAATACTAACTCCGAAAATTATGAACTGACTTTTATCGGCGTTGATGAGACGGCGGGGCGTTTTGCTGAAGTCGAAATCGGCCATTGCGGTTTGTGCCAGCGTTATTGGCTGCATTATCGCTGGGAAATCGAAATTTTTCGCATTCGGGCCGTTGGTATCACGCGCCAATAACGTGGCAGCAAACGCAAACCCTCACGCCGCAAAATGCCGCCGCGCTTTTGGAAAACGCGGATTGGTATTTTATCGGTGGCTTCTATTTCGAAGGTCAAGTCCATCGTGCTTCGGGTGTGTTGAGATAGCATTTCGGCTATAAATGCGGATTTCTTCGGCGCTTTCAAAAGCGCGATTGGTATTTAGGCGGCTTGCCTATCTTGTCGTGGTGAAAATATGCAGTAGAATGAGAAAAGCGCAACGCAATCTGTCGTTCAAAGGAGTTTTGCCATGTCTCAAATGCAGAAGAAAGACTTTTCCCAACCGGATGAAGTGCGGACATTCGATAAGGGAAAACTCGAACTGGTGACCGTCGGCGGCGTGACTTTTGGCCGCGCCCTATTGGAACCCGGTTGGAAATGGTCAACCTCGGTCAAGCCACTGGCCAACACAGCAAGCTGTGAAGCCCCCCACCTTCAATATCATGTGTCAGGGCGTCTTCATGTGGTTATGGATGACGGCAGCGAAGATGAGTTCGGGCCAGGCGAAGTTTCTCAACTTCCCCCCGGCCATGACGCTTGGGTTGTCGGTGACGAAGCGGTCGTGGTGATAGACATTACTGGCATGGGCGACTATGCCAAATCCGAATGAATCGGCGTTTTATTTTCGCCGGAATCATCGCCATCGGGCAATGCGCGAATCCGCGCGTTGCCCTTTTTGCAATGGCACAGCTTGCAAATGACGTAAAACACCACACAGAAGGCGCGCTCCAAGCAATGCACGCATGAAATTTTTCGGATTGCTGCTCTTTTCTTTGTTCTCTCCCGCCATCGTCAACGCCCAAAATGACTTTCGCTCCCAAGTTCTCGCCGCGTTGCAACGTGGCGAAAAGCGCATCGTGATCGCGCCGGGTGTTTATCGCTTGGCGCCCGAAAAAGGGCAAAGCGTCATCTGGACAATGCGCGGCGTGCAAGATGTGAGCATCATCGCCGATGGTGTGACGCTCGTGGGCACTACCTTAACGCGCGCTTTGCAAATTGAAAAGTGCGAAAATTTGACGCTGCAAGGGCTAACAATAGATTACGACCCGCTGCCTTTTACGCAGGGCACCGTTGTTGCGGCGGCGCCGGATAAAAACTGGATTGACATCAAGATTCACGAAGGCTATCCGCGCCAGCCTTACGCGCGTATTGATGTCGTTGACCCAAAAACGCGCTATCGCAAGAAGGGAATGCCGTTTTTGTGGGGCACTAAAGCCGCCATGAGCGCGCCCGATACGGTGCGCATCACGCTCAACGGCATTGGCAACGCCGCGCAAGTGGGCGATTTGGCCTCTCTTAGCACCGGACAAGAAACTGGCGGTGTGCCGCACGCTGTCACGGTGGAAAATTGCGCCCGTATCACGTTTCAAAATGTGACGGTGCATAGCGCGCCGGGCATGGGCATTCTCGAAGCCGATGGCGAAGGTCACGCGCAGTTTCTCGGCTGCAAAATCTTGCGCGGCCCGAAACCGCAAGGCGCGACAGAAGAACGATTGCTCACCACTTCATGGGATGCCATGCAAAGCAAGTGCATCAAATTCGGCCCGCGCGTGGAAAATTGCGTCATTGAAGACGCGGGCGACGATTCGTGGAGCGTGCAATCCAGCGATTATTTAGTGATTAAGCGCGAAGGCGCGAATATCACTTTGGCTTCGCGCGACGAATGGACGGACGGCGTGCAAATCGGCGATAGATTGCGCACTTTGTTGGACGGGCCGGAAGCGAAAATCACGGCACGCAAAATCGTGCGACGCGAGGCGGCGA
>JANMKN010000129.1:0-8437 GCA_031372065.1 Abditibacteriaceae bacterium
TTTTTCTTTTGTATGCTCGCCCGGGGTGGCGCCCCAATTTTTTGGCGTGATTCGTCGCGCTAAAAAAAAAACACGACCAGATGAATTCTGGTCGTTTTTGTTTTGAGGTCGTTGACATAGGAACATACTACGGCGTGTCCTACGAAATCGCGCGTTTGTAGGGACGCGGTCTGCCGCGTCCGCTGACTTGAAATTTCATCATGCGAGTGCGAGGTGCTTTGGACATCAATTTCCCATAAGGCAAGGCGTAGGTTGTAAAATCATTTACGGAGGAAATTATGAGTCACAGTTTGACCTTAGATGTGCCCGACGATGTGTTCGCTGAATTGGAAACCGGCGCCGCCGAATTGGGCGTGGATGTCGCTGATTACTGCCTGCGCCGCCTGCGCAATGGCACACACGCGCAAGCCGAATTAACACCCGAAGAAGTGGAAAACCATCCACTGATGAAACTGGCGGGGATTACCGAATCCACTGTGCCAGATTTAGCTGCGCGCCATGATTTTTATCTGGCCGAAGAAATGATGAATACCCATGCCAATGAAAAGTGACATTTTCGTGGACACCAGCGGCTGGATGGGATTCTTCATGTCCAATGAGCCGATTTATGAAGAGTGCCGGGGCATCATAATTGCATCGCGTCGCACCAAGGAATTTTGTTCACAAAGACAACTCCTTTTGCCTCGATATGGAAAACACATTTCAGTCTGTAGTTGAGGCATTTGCATCAACGCAGTTCAACGAAGAACATTGCACCGGTGTTTTATGTGAGAAGCAGATAGAGAAAGCGGCTATTGAGCAAGCTGCAACGGACACTTTTGGAAATTGCAGTGTTCATATCGTGCGTGATTTGTTCTCAAACTTTGATTTCGTAAAATGGGACACCACTGATCTGATCGTGGGTGAATATTACTATGGAGACGGAGGGCAATTACCTTTTCGCTATGACTTTTTCTTTCGTCGCGTCAGCAGTGCACCGGTAAAGTGTTTAGAATTCCTGTGGGATTTAACCATTGCCACCAATATGCCTTTGATAATCGAAAATGTTTTTTACCCCACGCCTGTCAGCGGCCTGATTTTTTCTGCCGATAAAGTCCAAGAGGTATTTTTGGAAGAACCAGAAAGTCCTGTGATTGATATGTGTAGTTTGGGGGAGATTTACTGGCCCAAGCAGCCTTTTGTTTAATTGTGATGATTTCACCTCGGAGCGTCCGATTACTTTCGGGCCGTTTTGCGCGCAGCTAATTTCAATTCGATCAGTTGCGAAGTGGGCGTGATGGACAGGCCGCCGAGCGCGGTGCAGCGCAGTTCACGCGGCATTTGGGCCGAAACGCGGCGCGCGGTTTCAATGACTTCGTCCAAGGGAATCACCGGGTCGTAACCGGCCAAGGCCATGTTAGCGCAGGAAAGCGCGTTGCTGGCGGCCATCACGTTTTTGCCCAGACACGGCACTTCCACGCGGTTGCCCACGGGGTCGCAGATTAAACCGATCATGTTTTGCATCGCCATCGAAGCGGCGGCGACGGATTGTGGCAAGGTGCCACCCGCCATTGTCACCAGCGCGGCAGCGGCCATGCACGCCGCCGAGCCGCCTTCGGCCTGACAGCCACCCACTTCAGCGGCAAAAGTCCACGCCGTCGCGATAAAAACGCCGATTAAGCCCGCCGCGAGCAGCGCTTTCGCCATTTCTTCTTCGGAAAGATTCATTTCTTCGGCCATCGCAATGACCGCAGCGGGCAAGGCCGCGCAAGCGCCCGCTGTCGGCGCGGCCACGATGACGCCCATCGAACTTTTCACTTCCATCAAGGCCGACACATAAAGCACAATGCGGTTCAGCGCGCCGCCGTTGAGCAATTGGCCGGCGCGCATTAGTTCGTCGAACTTGCCGCTTTGATGGCCCAAAACGCGATCATCGTAGTGCGTTCCGGCGATGCCTTGTCCAATCGAACGGCGCAAAATGCGCACGATGTCGAGCATCTTTTCAAGCAGTTCGGCTTCGCTGAGCTTGCCGCGCGCACTTTCATATTGCACCGCCAATTTCCACAGCGGCGTGTTCTGTCCGGCATCGTGGCGCAGCATTTCGGCGCACGTCGAAAACGGCACGCTCATGCCCTTGCGCGAAGGCACCGGAAGCACCGGCGAGAGGCGCCGGACTTGACGAATATCGGCGATTTTTCGCAGCGATTCGATGGCGTTTTCGCCCAGAAAACGCGCGGCTTTCACTTGCACCAGCTGCGCGCCATCGCTTTCGTGTAGCAGAATTTCGTCGGCTTCGAGCAATTGCGCAATGCGTTGTATTACCGCTTGCGCGTCGCCGTTTATCCACAAAAGCGTTTCGTGATAGTCGCCACAAATTGAGACTTTTAAGCCATCCACCGCGATAACTTCCATCATGCCGCCGCCGGTGGAAATGGCAATCAGCGAATGACATTCGCGCGTGTTGCGCAGCGTAAGACGATACGTATTCGGATGCGCGTCGCCGCTGTTCACGGTTTCGATGGAGATGTTCACGCCCACCTCGCGCAGAGCTTGCGGCGAATCGGGCAGGCGCTCATCGGCGGCGTCCCAGCCGAGCAAACCACCAAACAAACCCATATCCGAGCCTTGCGTGTCGTGCGTGGTCGGCAGCGAACCCAAACGGTCAAATTCCAACAGCACTTCGTTAAAATCGCCGTTCATTAAGTCGCGCGCCAAGCGTCCGATGCGCAAAGCTGCCGCGCAATGCGAACTGGACGGCCCGCGCATCACGGGGCCGATAACATCGTTGAAAATGCTGACTAACATAGTTTTTCAGACGAGCAGTTTTTCGATAACGTGTCCATGCACGTCGGTCAGGCGGCGGTCTATACCGTTGTTGCGAACCGCATCAGGAGCGGATGGCTTCACCACACGCTTAAAAATTCGTCCTTAGCGCACGGTGCCCACTCGAATCTGGCTAATGTCATACAAACGAATCATGACGCCGCCGGTCGGCACGGCCAGAGTTTTTCCATCGGGCGACAGCGCAAGACAATGCGAACTGATGCCCGGCTCGGCTACGCAGCCAATCAGTTCGCCCGTGCGCAAATCCCACAGCCGCACTTCCATGTCATTACTATTGAGGTCGTTGTTACGGTGCCGACTGGCAGCCAAAACGGTTCCATCGGCGGAAATGGCGATTCTTTGCCACGGATCGCGCTCCACAGTCAGCTTTGCCAAAGGTTTTAGGATTTTGTCGTTAGCGCCTCGCCACACGACAAACGCTCCTTCCACGCCTTTTGAGGCTCCCGTTAGCAGAGGGCGACCTTCGGGGGATAGGGCCAATAATCCACTCGCAGCCAGTGTCCCCAGTTGCTGCCCGGTCGCCACATCCCACCACTCGACGCTTTCGGTGCCCGACGCGGCCAAGCGGGTGCCGTCGCGCGAAAACATAAGTCCCGCAACCCGTTTATTTTGGCTTTTCCATGAGCGAATGAGCTTGCCCGTCACCAAATTCCACAACGAAACGGTTTGGTTTCCTTTGATTGCAGCTACAGTGTGGCAGTCGGGCGAGATGGCAACCCAGTCGTGCCCGTCCGGCAAGGCCAACGTGGCCGATAGCTGGCCGCTCTGCGCGTTCCAAAGTCGTGCCGTATTGTGGACTTTATCTATATCTTCATCGGCGTAGGCCGAAAATATGGCGGCAACCTCCTGCTTGTCCACAGAGAGTGTGATGGTCGTGACCATCGAGAATTCGTTTTTGGGGAAGCCTCCCGGCGGGCGAGGCACCGAAAATCCACGTGGAAGTGCCGGCTTATTCAAGTCCCACAGCAAAACGCCGCCGGAATTGCTTGCTATCAGCATGCTGCCATCGGCGGCGAAGGCGGAACTGTTGAATGAAGAGCCTACGCCGGTGAGCAGACGCGGTTCTCTCGCCGGTTGGTTGCTCGGCGTTGTCAAATCCCACAGTTTCACGCCGCCATCCTGCCCTCCGCTGACCAGAGCTTTGCGGCCTGATAGGAAAGTTAAGGCTGTAATCCACTGACCGTGTCCCCAAAAAGTGCGCTGCAATTGCCCGGTTTCCAGCGACCAAAGACGAATCACGCTATCGGTGCTGCCCGCCGCCAGCGTTTTACCGTCGGGAGAAAGGGCGACATTGTGTGAATTCAGGGCATTACAGTCGAGAGCGTGCAAAAGTTGCCCGGTCTTTCCATCACAGACTTGCAGGTTGTTTTCCACCTGTCCCATAGCCAAAAGGCCGCCTTCCGGGGTAAAAGCCAACATTTCCACGCGGCGCAAGGGCACGCTTTGCTTCCGCAACAACGCGCCGCTTTGCACATCCCACGAACACACCTCGCAACTGCCCTTCGGCGTCCACGGGACAGGCCACCTTGTGGCTACCAACGCTGCGGCCAACTGCTGCCCGTCGGCGGAGAACGCTACCGCTTCGTAGGCGGTTAAGGGAGGCTCCGAGCGCATTTCATGTTGAAGTTTGCCGGTCGAGGCGTCCCACAACTGAACAACGCTTCCGACCCATCTTTCGTTACTTTTTTGCTTTTCGTCAATGAGGATGGCCGTTGTCGCCAGCAGCTTGCCATTCGGCGAATACACGAGCTCTTTTACCTCCTGCTTCATCCCCGGCATTTCGGTGATGTCTAAAGAACGCAATAACTTTCCCGTGAAGGCGTCCCAAAGCTGCACCTCGTCTTTCGCTTCGGTGACCCGCCCCGGTAACTGCACGGCCACCACCGCGCCGTCGGGCGACAGCGCGATATTGCCAACATTGGCAAAGGTCAGGCTTTGCAGTTCGCGGCCCGTCTCGCTCTCACAGATTTTAACGAGGCCGGTGCTTTTGCTTTCCCGGCGCCCATTCACTTCGCGGCTTTCTCCCCAAGACGATGAACTGGCGACCGTCTTCCCGCCAGCGGACGCCACAGCATGGTTCACCATGAAGGAGAACTTTGTTAAAAGGCGCCATTCAGGCGTTTCGGCGCAATAGCCGCACGAAACAGTGAACATAAGCACAAGGAAAGGAACGAGATTACGCATGAAGATTTATCCAGGGGTTCAATCGCCAATCGCTTGCGACAAGGCGGCACAACGGTTTTTTAGGTCAGTAATTTTTCGATGACGTGGCCATGCACGTCAGTCAATCGGCGGTCAATGCCATTGTTGCGAAAGGTGAGTTTAGTGTGATCTATGCCCAGCAGGTGCAAAATCGTGGCGTGGATGTCGTAGACCTCGCTGGGCGCGTTGCGGTCGAGCGGTTTGTAGCCGAATTCGTCGCTTTCGCCCGCCACCGCGCCGCCTTTGATGCCGCCGCCACACAGCCAGTTGGTGAAAACATACGGATTATGGTCGCGGCCTTTGCCGCCCTGCGTGCTGGGCATCCGGCCAAATTCGGTTGTCCATAAAACAATGGTGTCGTCCAACATTCCGCGCTGTTTCAAGTCGCGTATTAAAGCCGAAGCGCCGCGCGCGAAGCCGCGTGCCAGCGGGCCGTGATCGCGTTCAATGTCTTCGTGCGAATCCCAGTTGCGGCGCGGAAAAGCGTTGTCGTTGCCGCTCCACACCTGCACGAAACGCACGCCGCGCTCCAAAAGGCGCCGCGCCGTCAGGCATTTGCGGCCAAAATAATCCATCTCTTCGGCGGCGTTGATTTCCTTGGGCCACTCTTTGCCGCCGTTGGCGATGCCATACATCTCCAAAATGCTGGCCGGTTCTTTGGAAATGTCCAGCGCTTCGGGCGCGGCAAGCTGCATTTTGGCGGCGAGTTCGTAGCTGGCGATGCGCGCGTCCAAACGCTCGTCGCTGCGCGTGGCGGCGTGCGTTTGGTTCAGTTGGCGCAGCAGTTCGCCGCTCGCGCGTTCGCTGTCGGGCGTGATGAAATCGCCGCGTTTGTCGGGAAACAAGTCCACAATCGGATTCGCCGTGCCGGGATAAATGACCGTGCCCTGATGCTGCGCGGGCAAAAACGCGGCGTCCCAGTTTTTGGTGCCGTTGGAAGCCAATCCACGATGGTCGGGCAGCACCACGAAGGTCGGCAGGTTGTCGTTCATCGAACCGAGTCCGTAGCTGACCCAGCAGCCCATTCCGGGAAAACCGGGCCGGTTGAAGCCTGTGGTTTGCAGCAGCGTGCCCTGCGAATGCACGCCGGTTTTGCCGACGAGGTTGTGAACCCACGCGATGTCGTCCACCACCGCGCCGAGGTCGGCCACCACTTCGCTGAGCATTTTGCCGCTTTGCCCGTAGGGTTTGAACTCCCAAACAGGCCGCAGCCACGGGCCGAGGCCGTTTTGAAACAGTTCCACCGGCTCGCCGAAATCGCTCGGCTGTCCGTGGCGCTTAATCAGTTCCGGCTTGAAATCGAACAAATCAATGTGGCTGGCCGCGCCCGCCATGAAAAGCTGCACCACGCGCTTGGCTTTGGGCGGATGGTGCAACGTGCCGCCGAGAACGCCGGGCGTCGGCGCGGCCAGCAGCTTTTCGTTGCCGAGCAGCGCCGCCAGCGCGATGCCGCCCAGCCCGCCGCCGCTTTGCCACAAAAACTCGCGGCGAGT
Source organism: Abditibacteriaceae bacterium (assembly GCA_031372065.1). GTDB lineage: Bacteria > Armatimonadota > Abditibacteriia > Abditibacteriales > Abditibacteriaceae > DASWNL01. Next base: position 6,519 of record JANMKN010000129.1, read on the forward strand.
TAAGCGCCCGCCGCGCTGCGGTTGGTGAAATGGGGAATCGTTTTTCATTTTGATTTGGCAAAAAATTGATTGGCAAAAAATGTTTTTGGCAGAAAAATGTTGGGCAGAAAAATGTTTTATAAGGCGATGTTTTTCCTCTTCTGCCATTTTTTGCCAATCAATTTTTTGCCGTTATTTTTCTGCCCTCCATTTTTCTGCCAAAAAATCAAAGTTCAATCCACAAACGCGAATTCGTTCAAATTCACAATCACGCGGCAGGCGTTGGCGAGGCCGAATTTATTGGCGTAATCGGTTAGCGTCGTCAGTTCGGCGGGCGACGGGTCGCGTTGCAGCGCACGGCGAAACGCGAAGGCGATTTTTTGCGGCGTCGCGCCACCGTTTTTCTCAACGCGCGCCGCAAAGTGCTTCGCCATCGTTACCATAAGCTGGTTGTTGAGCTGCGCCAGTGCTTGCAGCGGCGTGATGGTCTGATTGCGCTTGTCCACCAGCAGCGACGGGTCGGCGCAATCGTGCGCGGCCATCCACGGCTGCTGCTGGCTACGCACCAAAAAACGATAGACCGAACGCCGATGCGTGGCGGTGTTCTCCGGGTCGTTGAGCTGATATTCGTAGTGCGGCGAATGTACTGGATGCGTTATCACGAAATCGCGAAAACTCGGCCCGCCCATCGTGAGATCGAGTTTGCCCGCCACGAAAAGCACGCTGTCGCGCACCGCCTCGGCTTCCAGCTTGCGCCGGTTGCCGCGCCACAGCAGCGTGTTGCCCGAATCGAACTGCACCGCTTTTGCGTTGACCACGCTCGACGACTGGCGATAGGCCGCGCTGGTCACGATGAGGCGGTGCAGTGTTTTCAGCGAGCCGCCAAAGTCGTCGCGGAAGGTCGTCGCCAAATAATCGAGCAGTTCGGGATGCGTCGGCAGCGCGCCCATATGGCCGAAGTCGTTGGGCGTTTCCACGAGGCCGCGCCCGAAGTGATATTGCCAGACGCGGTTGACAATGCTGCGCCACGTCAGCGGATGTTTGGGGTCGGTGATCCAGCGTGCCAGAGCCGCGCGGCGCTCGCCTTCGGGCGCGCCGGGCGGAAAATCAAAGCGCGACGGCAACGATGCGACGCCGGAAATGGCGCCGGGCGAAACTTCGCGGCCCGGTTGCTTCACGTCGCCGCGCGCCAGCACGAAAATCGGGCGAGGTTTGCCGCCGGTGCCCGCAAAAGCGCCGCTGCCGCTATAAACCGTGCCCGCGTAAACCATGCGCGGTTTGGGCAGCGCGCCGAGTTGCTTGTCGAAATCGGCCAGCGATTTTTCGGCCTCGGCCAGTTCGGCGACTTCTTTTTCGCCGAGCATCGCCTCGATTATCAAGCGCCGCGCCTGTTCCAGCTTCGTGGTGTCGCGCTTTGCGGTTGCGATTTTGGCGATGTCCACGCCGGAAAAATAGCCATCGGTCAGGTTGACGCGGCTCCAACGCACCGGCGCTTCGATGCTGTCGAGCGAAGTCACCGCCGCGCCGAATGCCACGTTTTTTCCGGCGGCGTCCAACGCTTCGAGTTCGGCCAGGGCAAACATGAAATCGCCCATGCGCGGCATCAGTTTTGTGGCCGTCACGCGCACGAAACGCGCCGACAAGTTGGCGTCGTAGGCGACGGGGCGCAGCTTCGGGTTGGCGTAGTCCTGCGCGGTTTCATCGGCCAAATTTGTCACGCCGGTTTGGAATTTCTCGTCGTTGGAGGCCTCGACTTTAAAGCGCAGCGGAAAGCCGAAACCGTCGCCGATGTTGTTGAAACCGTCGCTGCTGGCGTGCAGCACGATGCGTTTGAGTTCCACGGCGCGGCCCAAATCCATTTGCACCCATTTCACGGCGTCCTGCCGATTTTCCAATTCGGCGTGATAGCCGAACTGCGCCGCGAGGTTGGCACCCGGCTG
>JANMKN010000178.1:0-2649 GCA_031372065.1 Abditibacteriaceae bacterium
ATTTTTTGAAATTCGGGCCTTGAAAGGCTTTTAGACCACGGTGAATTCTGGCATAATGAAATTTGGCTTTACCGCCCGGTTTCGCAGCCGATCTTCAACTTTCGCGAGGCCATAAATGAACAATCGTCGCATCCGTGCCGCCGTAAAAGTTACTTCGCGCAAAATCAGTTCTCACCGCAAGAAAAATGGCGGCGATCCTGCCGACAGCGCGAATTACGAGTCGTATTTAAAGCAAGCCGAAGTGTGCCGCGAACAAGCACACGATGCCGCGCGCCTGAAACGTTGGAAAGCGGCCTGTGGCTTGTTTGCAACCGCTGTTGCTTTGTGCAATCGCGCTGCGACTTTGGGCGGCGATGCCTGCACCGAAGCCAAAGAAGCCTTGCGCCAAATGCAAACTGAAATGGCGAGTTACAGCGAACTGGCGCGCAGCATGGAAAAGCCCCTGATGGCAACGCCGACGATGGCATCGCTATCAACCGAAAAGAACCGAGACGCACCGCCGGGCATTTTGTCAAATTAGAAAACTCCCAAAGGAGAGGCATCCAGCGCCATTAGCGGCCTCCTCCTACAAAACAGGCCGCTGAGAATAGTCTCAGCGGCCTGTTTTGTTTTATATACCTATTGCCCTGCTTGCCTGCTGAATTTTCCTAAGAATCAGTTTGAAAAGTCTTATTCGAGGCGCAAAAGAGGCATTTTGTCATCCTGAGCTTGCGAAGGATCTCTGCCTAATAGATTCAGTCACGCAGAGATCCTTCGCAAGCTCAGGATGACATTTCTTCTGTTTTTGCTCAATTCTCATGCTTTGGAGACTTTTCAAACTGATTCTAAGCCAAACTGAGTCGCGTTATGGTAAGAATTCATGCTTTTAGACATCTCAAAAAAGTCAACATCATAAAATATACAGCCATTTTACTTGTTACTGGCTTTCTTTTTGGCGGGTTACATTGTTTGCTGGCGTTTTCGTTCGAATGGTATCGTTTAGAGATTTTTAATAAAGCGGGCATTATGGGCGATATTATTGTTGGTTGTGCAAGCGGCGGCGCCGCAACCGTTGGAATTAATTACTTGCTGTCTCGCGGTAAGCCGGAGAAATTCGTGAATTGGATCAAAGAAAAAGCCGATGCATAATCAAATTTACGCATCGGCTTTTTGTTACACCTCGCCCGGTTCATCGGCCATGCGGACGATGCGCGGGGTGAATTTCGCCACCACTTCGACAAGGTCATCTTGCGCCGCAAGGACGCTTTCGATGTCTTTGTAAGCCTGTGGTGCTTCGTCTAAACCGCCGCCGAGTAATGTTACGCCGCGCTCTTGCAAGTAGCGGTCACGCATTAAATGGGTCAGCGAATTAATGGCGGCTTTGCGGCCCATTCTGCGGCCCGCGCCGTGTGAAGCCGAGTTGATGGAACTGCCCACGCCCTTGCCGCGCACGACATAGCCGGGGTCGCCCATTGAGCCGGGAATCACGCCCAAGACGCCTTTTCCGGCAGGCGTGGCGCCTTTGCGATGCACGATGACTTCGCTACCGTCTGCTAACTTTTCTTTCCATGCAAAGTTGTGATGGTTTTCGACGCTGGCGACTTCTTTAAAACCCGCCGCTTTCGCAACGAATTGATGAATAATCGCGTGGTTGGCGCTGGCAAAACGGCCCGCCAGTTCCATCGAAATCCAATATTCCATGCCCGGTTCGCTTTCCATCGGCAGCCATGCCAGATGGCGCACGTAATGTTCAAGGGTCGGATGCAAATTCATCGCGAGTTTCGAGTATTCGTTGGCGATTTTCGCGCCCACTGCGCGCGAACCCGAATGCGAAAGTAGCGCCAGATATTTGCCTGACGGCAAGCCGAATTCCGCTTGCGCGAATTCGACTTCGCCCCATTCCACGAAGTGATTGCCGGTGCCCGACGAGCCAAGTTGCTCCATCGCTTTGAACTGCAAGCCGCGCAGCAATTTGGTCGCTTGCCATGCCGGGTCTTCCAATACTTCGTGGTCGGGACGCTCGCCTTTGGGCCACGCCGAACCCATGCCGAATTGCGTTTGCGTGAGCAAGGCTTTTTCGAGTTTCGATTTGTATTGCCCCAAAACGTGCGGCGACACATCGTAAATCGAAAGGCGCATACGACAGGCGATATCCACGCCGACAGCGTAAGGAATTACGGCGTTTGTGGTCGCCAACACGCCGCCGATGGGCAAACCATAGCCAACGTGCGCATCCGGCATTAAAGCGCCTGCGGCGGTAATCGGCAAACTCATCGAGTTGCGCATTTGCGTGATGGCGCCTTCATCAATTCCGTCTTTGCCCCAGATCGGAAAATCCAGCGGCACAGGACGCAAGGCGCTGGCGATTTTATCAATTTCGACAGCCTGACGACGCACAACCTCGCGCGCCAAGTCGCCGAGAAGGGCATCCGCCAAAAAGTCGCCCGGCGCGGCCAAAACCGCATCCAGTTTGTCGAGCGCGGCTTCGCGTTCGACGCCAGAGCCGCGCAGATTTTCGCCCGCAGTTTTCGCCAAGCCGATGACTTTGCCTTCGGGCCAGCCGCGCTGCTTGAGCATTTTTCCTGTGATGATTTTTTCGTCCATAAAACCTCAATCAAAAACAAAAAGGCGCGGGTGTCGAAAGCGACACCCGCGCCTGATCGGTGAAAC
>JANMKN010000316.1:0-22141 GCA_031372065.1 Abditibacteriaceae bacterium
TGCCGCCGAGCAGCAGCCAGACGATTTTGTGGTCGTGACGCCGCAGCAGCAAAAGGCCTGCTAAGACAATCGCAAAAAAAAGAAAAAAGTGCAGCGATGTAAATTGCATTTGCTTGTCAATAGGCCGCGTATGAAATTAGCAGCCTATTGCTGAGTCGGATAGGTTTCATCGGGCAAGTCGGGGCGCGTTTTGCCGAAGATTAATTCGTAATCGTCGGGCGTTAAAGCGCGGCACGGTTTGGCGGGCACGCCGGCGATCAGTTGAAACGGTTCACCCGTCGCTTTGGTGATAACCGAAGCCAAACCGACCACGCAGCAATCGGGAATTTGCGCGCCGGGCGCCATGCGAATTTCCGAGCCGACATAACAATAATCGCCAATAGAAACCGGCGCGCCCGCGCGGCGATTATGCGTCCAAATGGACGAATTACGGCCTCCCAAAATTGAACAGCGGCCAATTTTCACTTCGTCGGTAAAATCAATGCGATGCTCCGAAGTGACAACCGCGCCGTAGCCCAAAGTGAAAACCGCACGCGGCGCATTGGTGCAGTCGTTGTCAGGAATCGCGTTGATGACATTAGCGCGCAAAACTTGCGACCAATCTCCCAAATTTATCGCTTCGCCGCCCCGAAAAACATTCAATGTGCCAATGACAACATGGTTTCCGACGCTCACGTCGCCGCAGCGCAAAAACGCCACGCCATGCCCGATGCGCACATCATCGCCGATATTTAATTTCGCGCAGTCCAATAAGGCAAAGCCTATTTTCACGCGGGCGCCGATGCGGTAACCGAAAAAAAAGCGATAAAGCGGGCGCTTCAAAAATTCCGGCAAAAGGGCCGTGAAGCAAAGTCCCAACAGGCGCAGGCGTTTTTTCATCGGAGGAGCAAAGCGGAAATTTAGCGGGCGCTTTGAGTGGCAGAAGCCGCGAGGGTTTCAGGCGCGGAATAATAACCGTAGGCCGCGCGGCTATAACGATAGTTGTAGCCATATTTTTTGTCTGAAGTGCCTTGCAGCGATTTTTGCAGACGGCGGCGGCTCAAACTTTCGTATCCGGCGGCGATAATCAGCAGGAAAAACGGCATCAACTGCGCGCGTTGGCGATAAACAAGCCCAATGTTGGCAAACGACAGCGAATAAATGAGAATCAACGGCATGACAAATAGAAAAATGCCCACAAAAAGCTGTTTGTGATAACGCCAACATTCGATGATGCCCGGCACAATAAAAACGGCAATTAGGGCATACCACATCAGAGATTCGGGCAAAACCAAAAGCTGTCGCATACTGGCATCGCTAAGAAACTGCCACGGAAACGGCGCAAAGAGCAGATACGCAGCACCGGTAGCAAACATCAAAACAAAACCTTTGGCTGTTGTCACGTCGTAATCGAGATGCACGGCAGAATCGCGGCCTGTGTCTTTGGCCGTGGCGATGCTATCGCGCAAATCGGTCATGGCAAAAAGCATTTTCTGCACAGTGCCGCCCAAATCGAAGTGGATTAATCCCATTTGAGTCAAGAAGAAATACACGCCCAATGAGCCGCCCACGCACAAGCCCAGCGTGCGAAGCGGGCGCGGCGAACGCAGGCAGAAATAGCCCAGCAGCACCATCGGCGTCAGCATCCACGCCACATAAAACCGCAGCGACTGCGTGATGATGATCATAAACAAAATCGCCAGCGCATAAAGCCACGATTTGGCGCTAAAACCGCTGCGTGTCATGCGCCAGAGCGTGAATAAAACGACTATTTCCAGCAAAATCAGCCACGTTTCTTTGACAGTCATCGCCGACCAGACCAGATAACCGGGCAAAATCAGAGCGACAACGGCAGCAAACTGACTGGCACGATGCGAAAAAAATTCGCGCGCCAATTGATAAATCACAACAACGGTAAGCGCGTTGAAAAAACAATTCAAAACGGCTAATCCCATTTGGCTGGGAATGTTGATAACGTAAAAGAAATAAGTCGCAAAAAAACGATAGCCGGTGTTTTTAATGACCGCGCCGTTATATAAGTCCATCAAGCTGTTGGCAGTCTGCGAACGGATAAAGTTATCTGCCAAAAATGGGTTGGAAACGCCATGCACCCAGTAAAGCGATTGCTGCCACGCTTGCTCCCAGATGACTTCATCGCCGCCTCCCAGCGTTTGGGCGGCCCCAGTTTTATAGAAAATCAGCGTGACGCCCAAACGCAAAAGATAGGCAACGCCAAATAATTTCAAGACGATGCCGCGCCGCGCGGCATCGCGCAAAAACGAGAGACCGCCAAAGCCCAGCGCACCGCAAAAAAGCGCCACGCTAAAGGCCGCAATATCTTCGGGTGAAGCCGTGCCCAGCAGCGCTACAATAGCGCCGCAGGCCACAAATAAAACCAAAGAAATTTTGAAGTTAGCAGAACCCATTAGAAATCAGGGGAATTTGGCAATTGCAGAACCCCATTCCTCCTGCCCAGAGGGATGGGGTGCAAGGCCGTTTAGCCTTTCTATCAACTCGTTTTAGTCAACAACTGCTTCTTCGCGCTCTTCGCTTGGTTCTTCAGTTTGCGAGCGGCGCCGCTTGCTTTTGTTGCGTTCGGGCGTCCAGTCGCCGCCATCTTCGGTGGTTGGCGCGTAGTAGGAATAATACGAGCCATAATAAGCGTCGGGATCGTTGTGCGCCTTCACTTTGTTGAAAATAACGCCCAAAACGCGGCCTCCAGCGTTGCGCAAAACGCTGTGAGCGCGCTGCACATGACCACGCGCTGTCTGGCTGGCGGCTACTACTAAAATCGCGCCATCCACAAACGAAGCCAACACTTGTGAATCGGTTAAGAACATCAAAGGCGGGCTGTCAATGACCAGCAAATCGCACTCGTTGCGCAATTCTTCGAGCAATCTTTGTCCGGCGTGGCTGGATAAAAGTTCCGGCGGATTGGGTGGCAACGTGCCCGACGGCATAACGCGCAGGTTGTCCACCGGCGTCGGACGCAAGGCGTCTTGCAGCGCCACCGAACCGGATAACACATCCACAAAACCGGGACGCATCGGCACTTTATTAGTGTCCGAACTGCACAAGCGATGTTGTGTCGGGCGACGCAAATCGCAGTCGAGCAAAATGACGCGCTTGCCGTCGTAGGCCATCACGGTAGCAAGGTTGAGCGCGCACATAGATTTACCTTCGCCGGGGTCGGCGCTGGTCACCAAAACGCTGCGTAGCGGCGCATCCATCATCGAAAAATTCACATTCGAGCGCAAAATGCGGCACGCTTCGAGCAAAGGCCGCGCGGCGGAAAAACGCGCCGTTTCCGCAGGCGATTGCGGACGCGCCAATTCCGTGGAAACCTTGCCGTCGGCAGTAGTCTGCTTCGAGGGAATGGCAAAGGCCAAACGGCGCTCAGCGTCATCGTTAAACATCGGCAAACTGCCCAAAACGGGTGAACCGATCAAGCCTTCAAGTTCCTGGGTCGAATGCACGGTGTTATCAATTTGCTCGGCCACAACACCGGCCAGCACCGATAAAATCAGGCCGCATAAAACCGCCATTAAAATCACGCGCGACCAAGTGCGTCCGGTAACAATGGCATCGGTAGCCGGAACCACCATTTTGGCCGTGCTGACATCGGTATTACCCGTAAGCTGTAAAGCGTTATAGCGGTCGACAAGGCTTTTGTAAGTGTTTTCCAGCAAATCGGCTTTGGTGGATAGCTCGTTAAATTTGGAAGCAATCGGCGGCAAGGAAGCACTTTCACTTTTGGCTTGTGCCAGTTGCGCATTGACTTCTGAAGCTCTTTGGCTAATCTGCGAAAGAAACGCGCGACGGCGCGTTTCTAATGAGCGTTTTGCGGCTTCCAGCGATTGGCGGGCCGCTTGCGTTTTAATGTCATCGGGCTGATAGCGTGCGGCGATGGCATCATAATTTTGCTGCGCATCAAAGGCGCGTTTTTCCAGTTCAGGAATCGAAGAATCGGCCATGACTTTATCGCTGGTTAGACCGGCGGATAAATCCAGTTGGGCGGCTTGCGAATCAATGGTTAGTTGTTGAATGCGCGTATTTAGCGCCGTGACCCGCTCGATAATCGAAGTCACGCCGGTTTTCTGCTGGAATTCCTGCAATTCCTGCTTGGCTTTTAAGTATTGCCTTTCGGTTTGTTCGACTTGCCTTTTGGCCGAAGCGATGTTTTTCACGCTTTCTTCATCGGCCCACGCGCGCATTTGCAAACGATAAACGGTGACCAGATTATTCGCCATGCTTTTGGCGGCGTCAGGGTTGAGCGCGGTGACGGTCACTTCCACTAAATCGGAAGATACAGGGGCCGCGCCGCGCACGGCTTGCATTGGCACTTTGCCCAAAGGCCAACCTTGTTTTCGCAGCGATTCAGGCACGGTTAGCCATGCCCTTTGCACCAAAGGCTTGCTGGTTACAATGGCAATCTGCGTTTGCACGTTGGATGAAATATCTGAAGAGCGTGTCTGCGTGATAATATCAGGCATCATGCTCTTGTTTTCTTTGGGCAAAAGCATGGTGGCCGTCGCCATATAAGAAGGCTCGCCGGGCCGCAGTTTCCACGCCACAGCCGCCGAAATCAGCAGAAACACGCCGAGCATAATCGGCCAGCGGCGGCGCAGCATCGCCCAAGCGGTGCTCATATCGAATTGGCGCGCCGCCGGTTTGTCTTCGCCATGACGCCGGTTTTCCTGCGCCAGCACATTCACCAGTTGATCCATCAAAAGGCGCGTGCGCGGATCGCTCAGGTTCAAATTAGCGTCGTCAGCCTCGCTTTCATAACGAGCCAACGGCGCGCCGTTTGGCGTGCCATGAACGCGCCCGTTTTGCTGTCCGGCACCGTTTTTTTCCGATTCTCCTGCTGGATACATATTTTCTCGCTTCAATCAAACCGTCACTAAAATGAGCGGAACAACAAGCCAAGCGGCCCCAAAAAAGACAGAATCGAGCGTGTTTTCGATTCGGTTACTTTTCCCGGATAAACGTAAATCACATCGCCATTCTGCAACTGCTGCTGCAACTGCTGCGTGTTGTTTACGCCTTTTTTCCCTGTGGGATACGGATTAATGACCAGCACTTCGGGATTATCCGGTTGACCTACACGCGGACGGATTAACACAATGTCTTGCGCATTGGTTTGGCGCCCGCCTGCCGCTGTCAAGGCTTCATCCAACTTTAAGGTGCCTTTTTCAGGAATCGGAACAATGCCTGGACGGTTGACAGCTTCCATAACCGTTACATGATCGGTGTGTTCGGGAATCGTCACCAAATCATGATTCTGCACGGGAAAATTCAAAGGTTTTCCTGATTTCATAGCATCAAAAACGTCCACCACTTGCATTTTGCCATCGCGCTGCACCACAACGCGCGCTAAGGCCGCTTTGTCTGTAGTGCCACCAGCACGCAGAATGAGTTCCTGCAAATCCAGATTGTCCGTAAAATCAACCATGCCTGCTTTGACGACTTGGCCGCCGATGTGAGCGATTTTTATTTCTTTTTCTTCCGGCTTCACTTCGGCGATAGTAATTGCATCGCCCGGCTTCAATTTCACGTTTTGTTCAGGGCTAAGTTCGGACAGTTTGACCGGATCAATGTCCAGATTGATTAATTTGCCATTTTCTTCGCGGCGCAGGATGGTGATTTTGGTTTTATCCCATTTCAGACCGGGATTCAAACCGCCCGCATTGATTAGGGCATCCATTAGTCTGCTGTCCAAAGGCAACTTAGCGGCTTGCGGTTTCGGCACCGTGCCGGCGATTTGCACTTCGATAAAATCAGGTTCTTCGAGTTGCAAAACATCGCCGTCTTGGAGCGGCACATTTAATTTTTTGTCATTGGGGTTCAATCGCGCCTTGTCCAAATCCAGTGGCGTTTCGATGTTGCGACGCCAAATGGAAGCGCGGATGTCTTTGACATCAAATTCCGGTTTCGGGCCGCCCGCTTTGACAATGGCATCCAAAAACTGTGCGCCCGTTGTCATTTGAAATTGGCCGGGCGCTCGCACCAAGCCATCCACACGCACCGTTACCGGCGGCACCAAAGTAACATTGATGTAATCACGCGGCTGCAAAACAATGTCGGCAGCAGGATCGGCTTTGCTCAGAGCCTGTTGCACATTCAATTCCAGCGTTTGGTTGTCGCGAAACAAAACGCCTTTGTAATTGTAAGCGCTGTTTTCAATCGGCACCGTGCCCGTCGCGGGCACAGGAATGCTCAAACCGCCCGCCAACAGCAAAAGCTCCGATAAATGTGGCTTTTCGCTGAGTTCGGGCGCGCCCGGCTGAGGCAAACGGCGCATATAATAAGTGTTTGGCCGCGTGACGGCGCCCGAAAGAAAAACCGGTTTGGCTTCGTCGGGAATTTCCGAGACCGTAATCACATCGCCGGGCCGCACTTCGATATTCGAAGGCGAATCCGGTTTCTGCGAAATTGCCACCAAATCAATCGTGCGTAAAGGTTCTCCGGCACGGGCCAAAGTGACTTTGACGCTATCCAAGCGCCCGCTGGCTGGGCCACCCGCCACACTTAGCGCTTCAAAAATGCGAAAGCCATCTTTGATTTCAACCGGCCCTTGCGTCTTAACTGCGCCCAGAACTTGCATAAAAACCGCTAATGGGTCGGCTTCTTCGATAATCGGGCGTGGCTGCGGCACGCTGAGAACCAGTGCATTGGCGAAATTTGGTTTGATGCGCTTAACCAACAAACGACGCAATTCCCTTTGCACATCTTCTATGGTGCGATTATTGGCCTTGAGGGTGCCATAAAACGGCAGCGCCACGGTGCCGTTGGGTAAAACCGTCATTAAATCCACGCTGAATTCGGGAAATTCCGGCACGGTGATGCGCAAAACATCGCCCGGCCCTAAAACGTAGCTGCGTTGCCGAAGCGCGGCATCGCGCGCCGCCCGCGCCGCCGCCGCTTTGGGCGAAATCGGGCGCTGAATGGCGTTTTTAGGCGCTTCGCCAGTAGTTTTCTCGTTGGGCGCGGCAAAACCAGCAACGGAGCAGCAAAGGGGCAGCAAAAACAAGGGGACAGCAGGAAAACGGCGGTGAATCATAGGGTAAGTCCAGAAACTCATGGATTGAATGACGACAATGGCCGTCGGAGTGAGAGCAATTCTTTTGAAGTAAAAATACTTTTGGCAAACAACTTCGCAAAACAGTGTTCGCGATGAAATCTTTGCCGCCAATTTAGCCTCATACGCTTGGCGTTTTGAAAACAATCGCGGGCAACAGAAAAGATTATCATAAAACGGGCTATTTTCCAATAATGGCAGCTTATAACACCATGCGGACACTTAAAACAACATCGCTCATGACAAACCGTTGCATGGCTGGTAAAAAATGCAAGGCGCCTAAAAAGCACAACAATCTCAAATGCAGTCAAACTGTATTTGCAAACAAGCTGAACATTATGAACATTTTGATAACGGGCGGCGCCGGTTTTATCGGCTCGCATCTGGCGGAACTGCTGCTGCAAGACGCCGACAATCGTCTCACCATCGTTGACAATCTGGCGACGGGCAAATTCACCAACATCGAACACCTGACGCACGACCCGCGTTACCGCCTCATCGTCGGCAGCGTGACCGATGCTACGCTCCTTGAGCCTCTCATCGCGCAAAGCCAGCATATTTATCATCTCGGTGCCGGTGTGGGCGTGCGGCGCATCATCGAACAGCCGGTTGAAACCATTGAAACCAACATTCTCGGCACTGAATCGGTTTTGAAACTGGCCGCGAAATATCACAAAAAGGTGCTAATCGCCTCAACCAGCGAGGTTTACGGCAAAAACACTAACACGCCGTTCAACGAAGAAGACGACAGCGTATTTGGCTCGACCACCAAAAGCCGCTGGAGCTATGCCTGCTCTAAAGCCATTGATGAATTTTTGTCACTCGCTTATCACAAAGAAAAAGGTCTGCCCGTCGTTATTTGTCGCTTTTTCAATACGGTGGGGCCGCGCCAAACCGGGCGCTATGGTATGGTCATTCCGAATTTAGTGCAGCAAGCTCTGCGCGGCGAACCGCTCACGGTTTATGGCGACGGCAATCAAACCCGCTGTTTCACGCACATTAAAGATTCAATTCGTTGCCAGCTGGCGCTGATGAACGATAAGCGCGCTGTCGGCCAGATTTTCAATTTGGGCAGCAATCACGAGGTTTCCATCAAGCAATTGGCCCAGCGCATTATCGAACTGACTGGCTCGAAATCGAAAATCATTTTTATTCCTTACGAAGAGGCTTACGAAGCCGGTTTTGAAGATATGCAGCGCCGTGTGCCCGACACCACTAAACTGCGCAACTTCCTCGGTTTTGCGCCCGAAACTGACCTCGACAGCATCTTGAACGATGTAATTGCCTATTTTCGCTGCACAAAAGCGTAAAAGTGGACTAAATCCATGCCCGACACCAACATTTTCGCCCTCACGCGCCGCGATTTTTTGCGCGGCGTGACTGTGGCGGCGGGCGCGGTTTTAGCCGGATGCCACAAAGAAAACGTGAGCGGCGCCAAAGTGACGCTCACGCAGTGGTATCACCAATACGGCGAAGAAGGCACGCACGATGCCGTGATGCGCTATGCGCTGCAATACACCAAAGCCTTTCCTGATGTTGCCATTCGCGTCCAATGGGTGCCGGGCGACTATCAAACCAAACTCAACACCGCGCTTTTAGTCGCCGGCGGCCCCGATGTTTTTGAAAAGCAGCTTGCTATTCCGATGGTGACAGCGGGCCAAGTTGAGCCGCTGGATGATCTTTACACGCCCGAAGTGCGCCGCGATTTTCTGGACAAGGATTTGGCGCTCAATCGCGTGAACGGCAAAATTTACGGCATCAAAATGGTCGGCGATACCGGCGTTTTGTATTTTCGCAAAAGCCTTTTACAACAAGCCGGTTTAACGGTGCCGAAAACCTTCGATGAACTTGCCACAGCCGCAAAAAAACTGACGATAAAAGACCGCAAAGGCTTGTTTTTGGGCAACGATGGCGGCGTGGGCGCGCTTTTGCAAATTTTGCCGTGGTCGGCGGGCAGCGATTTTTTGGTGGATAACAAAATCGTTTTTAACAACGAGCGCACCGCCCACTCCTACGAAAAACTGCGCGATTTACAAAAGACTGGCGCGCTTCTTATCGGCGCGCCGACGGATTGGTGGGACCCGTCCGCCTTCACGCAAGGCCTGTGCGCGATGGCATGGGGCGGCTTGTGGGCCTTTCCCGCCATCAAAAAGGCGCTCGGCGACGATGTTGGCGGCATCGCGTGGCCCGCATTAGATCAAAAAGGCGCGCCCGCCACATTTTCCGGCGGCTGGTCGCAAATGGTCAATGCGCGTAGCCCATATTTAGACGAAGCGAAAAAATATATCAAGTGGCTGTGGATTGCCAATAAAAAGATTCAGGAAGACTGGAATTTAAGTTACGGTTTTCACGTCCCGCCGCGCCAGAGCGTCGCGCAAACAGCCCAAGCCTTAAACGATCCGGTTGCCGCTTTAGCCGTGAAAAACGTCAAAGAATTCGGGCGCCCTACCCCTCCCGCATGGACGGCCAGCATGAACACCGCATTAAGCGACGCCGCGACAAATATCGTCAAGCAAAACCGCGATGCCGCTGCGGAATTGGCCGTCGCCGAGAAAAAATGCAATCGCGTTTTAGAACGCTTGCTGCGCTAAAACCAAGCGTTTTTATTTCTGAATGAACTTGATGCCGGTAAGAGAAAACTTCGATTTGTCGTCTCTGATTTTGTCATAAAACGGCGAATAAACGCGCGCCTCAATGGTGCCTGCTGCCGTATCAATATCGAGCAAGCGAATGTAACCGCCGCCCGCATCTTCGCCTTGATAATCCTGCAAAACCTGATAAATAATGTTGCCGTTTTCGCCGATGTCGGTGCGATACGCCGAGGTATCAACGTGACCGCTGAGAACCAGCAACACATTGGCGTGTTTTTTTATCATCTGGTCGAAAATAGATTGACTGGTCAGGTTTCCATAACCAGCGTTCGTCTGATTGATTTCGCCTTTGGACGTGAGATGAAAATGCGTCAGTATGATGACATTGTGCTTGGGAAACTGCGTCAGCACTTGGTTGGCCCAATCCACCGGCCCCTGACGCGCGCAAAATTCCAGCGTCAGAACCAGCCAATCCAAGCCGCCGGCCTCGAAGGTGTAATAGGCGTTATCGCTTTTGCCTTCTTCACAACGCCCTTTTTGCGCCGAAAAACGCGCCACGGGGAAATAGGAATTGAACTTTTCGGTGTTGCGCAAATTGAGGTTGACATTGCCCGGCGCCGCGCTGCCGCTGTTTTCGCCGACAGCCGCCGTATCGTGATTGCCGACAGCTAAGGCATAGGGAATTTTCGCTTCGTCCAGCACTTTGAAGGCTTCGCTGGCCGTTGTCCATTGCTTGTCGTTGTGAAAGTCCACAATATCGCCGACATGAAGCACCATCGGCATTTTCAAGGGCACCGCGTTTTTGACCAGCCAATCCAATTGACTGTGCAACATTTCCGGCTTACGATTGACTTCCACCTGCGTATCCGGCAAAACCGGCAAGGTAAACGGCTCGGCAAAACACGGCGCGCAAAAAAACAAAACAACGGCGATTAAACAGTGGATAAAGAACTTTTTCATCAGACAT
This sequence comes from Abditibacteriaceae bacterium, assembly GCA_031372065.1. Taxonomy (GTDB): domain Bacteria; phylum Armatimonadota; class Abditibacteriia; order Abditibacteriales; family Abditibacteriaceae; genus DASWNL01. The sequence continues at coordinate 10,619 of JANMKN010000316.1, forward strand.
CACCAGCTTTCTTTGTCAAAGATTTACGGCCTGTTCTCATTGTAGCGATATACCGAGTCAATGAAGGCAATTCAAGATATGAATTGGTTAGGTGATTTAATAAATCACAGTAGAGAACCCCAAGATGATTCCCTGCGAATGATCCTGTTTCCGTGCCTACGCAGGGAGAGAAATACCAATCGTAATTCTCTCCCTGCTCATCCTCCGGGCAACGAACAAATCCTAATCCGCGCTCATCAAATCTGGCATAAGAAATCACGCCAGACGTGAGCAACGTAGTCATGTTTGGCAGAAAAGATTTGTTCCGATTCAAGTAGAACGGTGCAATATCTTCAAATTTGAAATCGCCTGCATCCACGCATAATATAAAAGAGAATATTCTGTTTAAAATGCGATTCTCCTTTTGAAGATATATATCCCGCAACAAAGTTTCATCTGAAATTTCACTCCCATAGGCGGTATTTATAATATCCTCATGAAAAAGCCGCGTGCGGATGTCTTGAATTGTCTGGCTAAAACCCTCAATATATTTCTTGGATTTATAGTATGTAGATTTGATTTCACCTATCGCGTAAACCGAATCAATAGGAATGTATTCTGTGCCGTCCTTAGTAGTTAGAAGAGAAGGCAGATTGAAATTATCCGCAATTATAATATCAAGTTGCGGGCTAACCTCACCACTTATATCAATCAAATGCCCATGAGTGACATAATATCTTGGTGGGAGCATACGCTTGAAGTAATCTCGAACGCACATTTCTACATCATTGCCTGCGGCACGTATATCGGTTCCGTGAACCATGATAGCGTTCTGACGCACCCTTAAAATATCGTCGGCATCTAATTTAAATATTGCGGGGATGTCAAGTTTTTTCATAGAGATTCACGCTGCTAATTTCGCACATTACATAATAGCACGCAAGACGAGCGTTTTCCACTTCCACGTCATCGCTGTGCCAATTGCTCTGCCGTTGTTACAATGGATTCGACCACAGCATCCAATTGACGATAAATTTGCTTGTTCGAGAATCTCAAAAAGCAGATACCGTAACTTTCGATGAATGCCTGACGATTGGCATCATAGGCGGCAGCTTCATCGCCTTCATGTGTTGGGCCGTCAATTTCGAGGGCCAGTTTTAACTGCGGACAGTAGAAATCCAAAACGTAAGGGCCGACTGAATATTGTTGGCGAAATTTCCAGCCGCCGACCTGTCCGGCGCGCAATCGTTGCCAGAGCAACACTTCCGCTTTTGTTCGCTCGCGGCGCAACGCCTGACGCTTTTCTTTTTGTTCAGGACGATTGTAGATTTTCGTCATTTAACCCCCAACCCCCTTGGTAAGGGGGCTAAATTATTACTTGGTTAAAACAAGCAAACTCGTCTGAAACTCAAATGCATTTTAACTATGCAGAAGCGTTCTACCATAGCCCCCTTACCAAGGGGGTTGGGGGTTCCTACTTCCAACTCATCGCCGCGCCCAAGTAATAACCGAGGTGCGGCGGCTGGTTGTAGGCGACGTTTTGCCATGCGATGCCCAGGCGATAAATTGGGTCGTGCATGAAAGTGGGAAAACGATAATTGGTGGGAATTGTCGTCGAAAAGATGCGCAATTCTTTGTTGTCGCGCGTGCGCCAGATGACTTCTTCGCGCCAGTCGCCCAAAATGTCCGCCGATAAAACCGGATTGGCCTTGGTGCTGTTATTCGAGGCGCAATCGAAATCTTGCGCCGCCAGCAGCGTATTGGTTTTCTTGTTTTCCCAATCCCATTTGCTAACCGTTGTGCCGTCCAGAAGTTCACTCAACAAATCGCCGTCCCAATAGATGCCCATATTCACCGAAGGCGTGGCATCGGCGATTTGGTTGCCTTTGCAATCCCACATTTTTCGGCCAAGGCCCGCGCCCGCCGCCCAGCATTCAAAGCCGGGATAGCGCGGATCAATATCCAAAGCAAGGCCGCGCCCCGGCCCTTCGCCTTTGTCACCGCCGGTTGTGGCTGCCATCAGCGAGGCTTTTTTCCAGAGAATTTCGCCGGTTTTGGCATCGAACATATGCGCGCCCGCATCATCGAAGCGCTCTTGAATGCGAAACACTTCCAGGCCCGGATGCGTCGGGTCAAGGTCGGAAAAATGCAGGGCGTCGCCGTGACCAAGGCCGGTAGAATACAATCCCTTGCCATTGTCGTCAATCGCCATGCCGCCATAGATGATTTCATCTTTGCCGTCGCCGTCCACATCGCCCACACTCAGATTATGATTGCCCTGTCCGGCGAATTTCTCGTTGCCTTTGTCATTGGAATCGAAGACCCAACGCGAGGTAAGTTTTTTATCGCGCCAGTCCCACGCCGCCAAAACAGTGCGCGTGTAGTAACCGCGACACATGACAACGCTGGGATGCACGCCATCAAGATAAGCAATGCACGCCAAAAAGCGATCTACGCGGTTGCCATAGTTATCGCCCCACGTTTTTTTCAATTGGTCGCCGCTGGGATTCTCGGTTTCGGGATGGCGCGCCGGAATGTATTTTGTGGTCGCCAAAGCCGCGCCGGACAAGCCATCGAACACGGTTAAATATTCCGGCCCGCTCAGAATGCGTCCGTCTTGATTCACATAATTCGCCTTGGCATCGCCGATGACTTTGCCTCGGCCATCAACCGTTCCATCGGCAGTTTTGCAGACCACTTCGGCGCGGCCATCGCCATCCAAATCGTAAACCATAAACTGCGTGTAATGCGCGCCTTCACGGATGTTTTTGCCCAGATTGATTGTCCACAGCAGCGTGCCGTCAAGTTTGTAGCCTTGCAAAATCGGCGGGTCGGTTTCGCCGTTTTGCGAGTTGTCTTTGCCTCGCCCGGCCTGATGCAAAACAATGTCATATTCGCCATCGCCATCCAAATCAGCCGCCGAGCCATCATTGGGCGCGTAACCGTCGGGAGTTTGCAACGGCACACTGAGATAAGGCCGCGCCGGAGCATTTTCGGGCAAAGTAAACGCGCGACTTTGTTCGGTTTCCTGACCGTTCACAATGGGCCGCACGAAATACGAAACGGCGCCTTGCGGCACGTTTTTATCGAGAAAATTTGTGCCGCCCGCAATGGCTTGCACGTTCAATTTTTGTGTCGCGCCGCCTGCCGTCCGATACAAATTAAAAGCAATATCGCGCGGGTCGGTGCCCGTCATGCGCCAACTGATAAAAGCGCTGCCATCCGCTTGTTTGAGCGCAAAGACGCCGCGCCCCAACGCTTCCATTTGGCGCGCGTGAACAAGCGGCGCTTTTTCGTTGCAATGACAGTTTTCAGCTTGCGCGAATAGCAAACCAGCGAGTGTAAAAAGCAAAATTAAATGTCCTTTTTCATCAGCGGCACCAATTGCACCGGGCCGAGCAAACCCGAAGGCAGTGGCTCCCATTGCGAGGCATCGAAGGGCTTGTAATCAATGTTGACAAAGAAAAACGGATGCCAGTCCACTTTGCGCCGGTCTAAATCGGCCAAGCGATTCGCCATTAAATTGGTGACTTCAATTTCCAGCGTGTTGTCGTTTTGCAGCAATGCGTTTTCAAAGCTCACGCGCCACGGACGCGAAATCACCGTTCCCAAATCGTGGCCGTTCAATTTCACCCGCGCGCTGTAACAAACCTCGCCGAGATGGATTTCCCACGCGTCAGCTTTGGCAATAGGCCGCGCAAAGTGAATTGCATAGCGCGCCGTGCCGGAAAAGGCACGCAAGTCTCCATTATCTTGCGGCCATTTTGTCCAATCGGAAAGCGTATTTATGTCGCGCACGAGCGGCAAATTCGGGCCGCCTTCAATAAATTCCACGCGCCACTTTTGGTTTAAAGGCAAGTGCGCCGGAGACGCCGCGAAAGTGCCGAAAGCGGGTGATTCGATTTTTTGCGGCGCGGCGCGAATAATCAAAGATTCACCGACTTCTAATTGCACATAAATTTGCGTTTTGCCGTTTTGCGTTTGTGTCGGCAAGGCGCCGGTTTTTCCCGTCATTGCATCAAAACCAAGCGCACTTTTTATATTTTGTGGCACGGCAAAATCGAGCCATTTATCAACACGAGCCTTACCGAGATTCACCACGAAATAAATCCAGTTTTCGCCGTTTTTGCGCCGAATCCATTCAAGACCGTCATCGGTCAAGGTTTCGCGCTGCACTTTAGTCGCAGAAAGCATTTCTTCGAGATCGGCGCCGACGAAAAACGCGCCTTTGCCAAGAGCGTGACGAGCAAAATCTTCTTTGGCTTTCTTATCCAATAAACCGTTTTTAATTTCTTGAATAAGAGATTGAAACTTCGCGCGGCGCACTGGTAAATCACTCAGTCCCGGCACGTCTTGCGGCAAATTATCAACGCATAAAATCGTCGCGCCGTTGCGGGCCAATTGCGCTAATTTTTCCAATGTTTCAACAGGCATTAAACGGCTATTTGGCACCACGATGGTTTTGTAACTCGCGCCCGTCGTTTGTAAGCTGCCATTGAATTGCACGCTTTGCAATTGCGCGTCGGAAATGCTGTCGAAACTGTAGCCGCGATTCCACATCTGCAACTGCGTTTTGGCATAACCGGCCATGCCTTTGTTCATCCAATCCGAGGCATTATGCACTGTCATAAATTGCAAATTATCGCGGCTGCCAGCATCGCGCGACCACAAATCATAAATCGGCAAATACAGCAGAATATCGTTGTCTGGTTGGCCTCTTTGCAAAAACGATTGGCAGCGCGCGATGTAATGATTTAACGCGGGAACATCGCGCCAAAACGTGTTAGTCGGCGCCATGTGCGTGGTCGCATAAAACATCCAGCCGGGCCATGGAATATCTTTTGGAGAGAGCGGCGTGCCGTGAAAAAAGATATGATTGACGCCCGCTGTCAATAGCAAATCTACTTCGGCCTTGCCGTGTTCGAGGGGCACTTTGCCATGTTCGCCGAGCCATGTAAACGATTCGCTGGAACACAACTTTTTGCCCGCGACGTGTGCCGCCGAAGACGCCAATTTGCAGACGAAAAGTTCTTCGGTCAAATCGCCTTGCTGCGGCGTGCCGGGCAACGGTTTAAGTCCGGCCATTTCGATAAACGAAGTGCGAAAAACTTCGGTTTCGGGCACGTCCGTCGCGGCGTATAAATCAAGAATATTACCCGGCGAACCATGCGCCTGATTGCGCGTTTTGGCGCCCTTGGCGTTGGCCCATTTCGTCCATTGCTGCGTAAAATCTCCCAACAAAAGTTCATGCACGGTTTGGCGATAATCGCTGCGCACGCGCGAAATTATTTCTTTGTCGCCTTCGCCATTTAAAGCAGGCAAATGAGCGCGCAAATCATAGCCGCGCCGCGCCGCAAATTCGCGCCACAAATCGCTTGTCCAGTTGGCGCCGAAAACTTCATACGAATCATTGAAAAAACAGCGTGGCAAATCGTCGTTTAATTCTTTCAAAGGCGCGTCGAAATGCCGCAAATAACGCTGCACGGCGGGCGCCGAAAGATGATCCAACACGTTGCCATCGCCACCCGGCCCGGCGCGTTTTACTTGCTGTCCGCTGCCGATTAAAAACGCGCCTTCTAACTTCCAATCGCCTGCGGGCGCGTCCCACTTTAAAGTGCCATCGGCGCTGACTTTATCGGTTAAATCCAGAATTTTCTCGCCCGAATACGCCATCAACACGCTCAATTTTGCTTTGGGTTTGTCTTTGCTGCGAATAGGTTCGCCGACTTTTAAAATTTGCAAATACAATTTGAGCGGCGCGTCTTCCGCAGGCACCCACAAGCCGCCCAGCGGCCAGCCGGTGCCGGTTATCATGTCCACGCCCATATCAAGGCGCTTGCCTTCGCGCACCGTATAGCCGAGCATTTTCATCCACGCGTCGCTGAGATACGGAACGTTGCGGTTTTCGTAGCCCGGCACGGCATAAATGGGGCTGACTTCAACGCCGCCCATGCCGGCCTCGTGAAAGGCTTGTAAATGGCGCGTGATTTCAGCTTGGGTGACAGCACTGCCGAGCCACCACCAGCGCGTCCACGGGCGATTTTCTTTGGTAAGTTGAGGCCAATCGGTCATATTATTTTGGGTTTGCGCCAAGCACGGCGCGGCGAGGCAGAGCAAGATTGCCAAAGCGTAAAACGGTTTGCGAAACAGTGCGGTGAAAGCCATTATGTTTTTCAAACCGACTTCACGCTTTGGCGATGCACTAATTCGCCTTTGGTGATGATGGTGCGCGGCGGCTCGGTGCTGCCTTCGAGCCGCGCGTTGAGCAATTCCACAACAGCGCCGATAGTTTGCTGCACCGGTTGCGAAATGCAAGTTAGCGGCACCGGGCAATATTCGGCGATGGGTTGGTCATCGTGCCCAATAATGCTGACATCATCCGGCACGCGCAGAGACGCGCGCATGATTTGCGTCATGAAGGCCAGCGCCACATAATCATTGACGATGCATAATCCGCTGGGCCGTTTTTTGAGCGCTAAAAACTGCTTTGCCAACGCGCCGCCGCCCACTTCGTAAGGCGGGTTTTCGAATAACCATTCGGTGCGAAACGGCACCTTATATTCTTCAAGCGCCCTTTTAAAACCTTGCACGCGCAAATCTTGTGGCACATTGACTCGGCTTTGCCAATCGGTGGGCAGCGAAATGCTCAGGCCCAAATCGCGGTGCCCATGTTCCAGCAAATAGCGCGCGGCTTGATAAGCGTTGTCTTCGCGGTCAAACACAACTTGATCGCAATTAAGGGGCAACGCGATGTCGTAAGTCACGACAATTCCACCGCTTTTCTGATAATTTTCCAAAGCGCCCAAAACAGCTTTATCCACCATTTGCGCGGCGCAGATAATGGCGCGCGGGCGTTGCAGACAAAGCTGGCGCAATTCTTGGGCTTGCGCGGCGCCATCGAAGATATTCGCTTCGCCGCTGGTATAAATCGGCACCTCTAATTTCAAGCGATTGAGGTGCCTTTGCAACAGCAGAATCTTCTCGGTGGCAAGGCCCACATCTAACACGCCACTGAAAATATAAACCACATTATTGTTGGCGCCAAAAGCCAAGCGCTGCGCCAAAGGATTGGGCGAGTAGCCCATTTCGCGCGCTTTGGCTTCCACAACTATCCGCGTTTTTTCGGCGATGTTACCACGCCCCGAAAGTGCCAACGAAATAGTGGATTTATGCATTCCCAATTCATCGGCGACATCTTGAATGGTAATAGGACGCAGCGTTGTTTTTTGTTCGTTTTTACGCGTTGATTTTGTCATGTTTCCCTAAGTTTTCGGGCCTATTGTTGCCACTTCTTGCGCCACGACTCATAATCTGAAAACAATTTCACCGGCCAGTTGCCATACCAAGCATAGCCATTGCGGCGCTCGTAAGAAATATCAGCCAGATTTTTTCGAGGCACGCCATCACGGCTCACGAAAAAGGGTTCATTCGTTTGAATATCATAAAAACGCGCCCACAAAGGCGGCGTGTTCGGGTCAGGCACGACAACCGAATCGTAACCTTTTTCAGCAGTTTTGTCGTCACGCTTTTCGATTTTAATGCCGGTTAATTTCGCTTTCTCGAACCACGCCATCGCCGCTGCAATGGCGGTTTGAATTTCGGGAGAAGGCTGGTCAAGACTCATCAAAAGGCGCGTAATGCCCGCCGATTCGCTGCCGCTGAGTGACACCAATTCAAAAGCGCGCGCCGAGCGCGGTTCCAAGGTTTTTTCGTCGTGCTGCGCGCACCAAACCGTAAGAACACCCTTGACTTTTATTTGGCATTTGAGAATGCAATTGATGCCACTGTCGAACGCTATTTGCGCTTTGGCACGCCGCTCTTTGTCAACGAAATCATACAGCGGCTGCGTCGCAATTTCGCGCAAAATCTCCATCAAATTCACCATCGTGTTGTCATTGAAGGTAATGTAGCGCGGATAATCTTGGCGCGGCGGAAATGATTGCGGCCAGCCGCCGGTTGGATATTGCGCGGCCAAAATATGATCGAGCGCTTTGAAAAAGGCCGCTCGATATTTTGGGTCTTGCGTCGCCTCAAACATTCGCGCTAAAAAGCGCATTTCGTTGATCGTCGCACCGTTGTCGAAAGTGCCATGTAAATCTGTGGCGACCCCTTTATAGGGCAGAGTGGTATCGCCGTTTTTGGGCCAGTCGCCAAAAGACGATTGTTGCGATAAAACATTCGCGGCCAGAGTTTTGGCCTCGTCGCCTTGAAACCACGCCATAGGTTTTTTCAGCAAAGACCGCACATCGGCTTTTGCCACCAAAGCAAAGAAAACGGCACATGACAGCAAAAGAAGCGCTTTGACTTTCATAACAGGAACTTTTTAACAACTCTTGGAACACGCGGCACTGTCAAAGTTCTCGCTTTACAAAAGCCGACAAAAATTTGAAGCCGCTTAACCATAGTTTGGCTCAGATATGTTGAAATAATGGCACCGAGGAAAATCTGACTATGAAGACCACCCTGAAAGACTTGAAATTGCCCGCGATGATGACGGTTTTGGGCCTGTCGACTCTGATGACCCAGGCGCAACCCGATTTAGGCGCCGCCAAAGGCGCCAATCCGCCAAACCGCACGCCCGGCCAATTGGTGGCAAACATGACACCAGAACAGCGCCGCACGCTGATGCAAGGGCGCATTGAGGAGCAATTGCAAAATCGTCGCACCGAAATGCTGCGCCAATCGCTAAACCAAAGTGGTTTTGATGATAAAACCGTGCAAGATGCGATTATAGATTTCTCGAACCAGCAGATCAAAGCCGCTTTATCAATTCGTGATAAAACGGATAGAGTCTCTGAATCTCTCGCCGACAAAGCCACTGCTGACACGCAAATTTCAGTGCTGTTAAACGATTTGCGCACCGCACAGGCCGATGAAAAAGAGCGCCGCGCAGCTGCCGAAAAAGCGTTGGATGCAAAAATCAACTACACCAAAAAACCGCGTCTCGAAGCGTTGCTAACCACGCTGAATTTAATCGGCGTCGATGGCGGCCTGATGAATATTGTGAGCAGCATTGGTGGCGGACGTGGCGCTGGTCTGGGCGCTGGTGGCCTTGCAGGTAGAGGTGTGGCTGGTGGCGCCTTTGGTGGCGGGCGTCGTGGTTTTGGCGCATATCAAAACGGCGCGGGCGCCGGACAAAATGCACAAGGTAACGCACAAGGCAACGATGTCTTTGGCTTGCGCCGCGAACGGGGCTTGCGCCGCAACAATAACGAAGACGCCAATAAACCAAAGACCGACGCCAAAGTTGGTGCATAAAATATCGTAGGCGGCTGAGGCTTTTCAGCCCTGAGCCGTAATATCTTGCTATCGAATCCGTTGTATTGCACGAAAAGGCGCCAAGCGATTTTAATCTTGGCGCCTTTTTTATGCGAATGGCTCGTCTTTCTGGTCGGGAAGCCCCCGAATTTGCGCCTGATATTCTGCGCCCACATCGGTCTATAAAAACCGGCGCGCGCCATGAAGCCTGTCAGCAGCATTTTTATACAAAATTCGACTTTTCACTTTCCTGTTTCTTCATTTTCTATTTTAGTCTGCTCGCGGCATTCAGTTTTCACGACTTCGGGCACCGATTTGAGTGCCCACAAAACCAAACCGGGCACGATTAAAGCGTCGTCCAAATGACCGATAACCGGAATAAAATCGGGAATTAAATCAATCGGCGATAAAGCATAGCCAAGCGCCAACGCCAGTAAAATTTTCGCGCCGCGTGGCGTATCGGGATGTTTTGAAACACGCTTGTAAAAATCAAATTCGCGCTTCAAACTACGCCGCGCATCGGCGAGTTTTTCTTTCAATTTTCCCACCACGCTATTAAACCAAAACGCCCCGCCGTGCCGTTTTGTCCGCGATGCGAAAAGAACAAATCATTCTGACAGCGCGGACACTGCGGCATAACTTCGATATTTTCCGGCAGCACGCCAACATTTTCCAAATCACGCCGCAGTAGCAAACGCAAATCAAGATGCGGCTTTTCCCAATCGTCGCGCTGAATAACCGCTTCCGGCGCGATTTTTTGCGTCGCTTCAACAACTTCTGGGCCAATTTCAAAGCAATTCACGCATAGGCAAGGGCCAATGCCGACTTTAAACTCGGATGTTTGTAATGATTTCTCAACCCAGAGAAACTTAATACGGATTGCTGCATCGCTTGCGATGCTTTCAACGGCGCCGCGCCAACCGGCGTGAACGACCGCCAGCATATGTTTTTGTTGAGAGACAATCAGAAGAGGCGCGCAGTCGGCAACTTGAATTAAAACCGGAATCTGCGGCGTTTGGACAATAAGTCCATCGCACTGAGGCCGCGCACTGTTCCAATCGAAGGCGCCGCGACTGGCCAATTCTTCCCAAACTGGCTTTATACGCGTGCCGTGAACCTGCTGCGCTGCGACCAATCGCGCGGCATCGTAGCCCAATTCTTCCGCTAACTTCTTGCGATTTTCTGTCACGCGCGACGCGTCATCGCCAACGTGATAGGCCAGATTCAATTCGTCATACGGCCCGTTGCAAGCGCCACCACGTGTTGTAATGGTGTGGCGCAAATGCGGAATATTTTTGAGCGAATCAAAGCGTAGAAACTGCATATTAAAAACACAAAGGGCACAAAGATTTCACCAAGTTACACAAAGATTTTGAAATCTCTTTGTGTGTCTTTGTGTCTTCTTTGTGCCCTTTGTGTTTAATTCCGTAAATTACTTGCCGAGTTTGGCGCGAATATCGGCCAACTGTCCGGCGCTGCCGAGTTTTTCGTTTTTGTGCGCGATGAATTCGGCATAAGCGGCGATGAAAATCTTGCCGGGGCCACGCAAATCGAAATCTTCGGGCTTGTCGCGGAAGAATTCGCGATGCACGCGCGTCCATACCAAGCGGCCATCGGTGTCCACGTTCACTTTGGTGACGCCGAGTTTTGCGGCGGGCAAATACTGCTCTTCGTCCACGCCTTTGGCGCCTTCTTTAAGTTTGCCGCCCGCTTCGTTGATACGGCGCACTTCGTCTTGCGGCACGCTGGAACTGCCGTGCATCACAATCGGAAAACCGGGCAAAAGTTCCTGAATTTTCTTGATGCGATCAAAGTGCAAGCCTTGTCCGCCGCTGAATTTATAAGCGCCATGCGAGGTGCCAATTGCCGCCGCGAGGCTGTCGCAGCCGCTTTGCTCAACAAATAATTTGGCTTCTTCGGGGTCGGTCAGGCAAGCGTTTTTCTCATCCACAGCAACGTGTTCTTCCACGCCGCCGAGCATTCCCAGTTCGGCTTCGACGGAAATGCCTTTGGCGTGCGCGGCTTCGACAACGCGCTTGGTGATGGCAACGTTTTCATCGAACGGATCGTGCGAGGCATCAATCATCACGCTGGAATAAAAACCCGAATTGATGCAATCGTAACAAGTCTGCTCATCGCCGTGATCAAGATGCACGGCGAAAATCGCTTCGGGAAACACTTCTTCCGCCGAGCGAATAATGCCTTCGAGCATCGCTTTGTCGGTATAACTGCGCGCGCCCTTGGAAAGCTGAATAATAAAAGGCGCCTGCGAATCAATGCAGCCCT
>JANMKN010000329.1:0-2398 GCA_031372065.1 Abditibacteriaceae bacterium
TGCTTTTCCCACAAGGAAAGCACTTTCTCCTGTGAGAAAAGCCAATTTTCTTCGTGAGGAAACTACTTTTCTCACTACGGAAACTGCTTTTCCCACAAGGAAAAGTAGTTTTCTTTGTCAGGAAAGAGGTTTTCTCACGAAGAAAAGTGTTTTTTCCTATCAGGGTGATGGTATTTGAAGGGGACAGGGAGGGAAATTAGCCAAGGTTTATCGCCACGCGGCATCTGCAAATCCGTGAGCCGGAGGCCGTCCGTGAGTAGCGAGAGAAACAGAGAATCAAGCCTGCGCCGCTCACATCTCACATCCCATTTATACTGCGCTTTATGCGATTGATCGAAGGTTACCAACCCTGCCGCGCCGCGCTGGAAAAGTCCAATGCGGCGCGGGCTTTTAGCAATAATGACGCAATAGAAACCGCCGTGCGCGAGATTTGCGACGATGTGCGCTTGCGCGGCGATGAAGCGCTCTTGGAAATCGAGCGGCGCTTCGATTGTCCGACTTTAGAACTGGCGCAATTGCGCGTGACGCCCCGCGAAATGGAGGAGGCGTGGCGCAGTTTGCCCGCGAGCGCGCAAAAAGCCTTGCAACGCGCGGCGGATAACATCGAAGCGTTTCACCGCGCGCAGCCTGTCGGCGATTGGTTTGTGACTTCGCCCGATGGCGCCTTTTTGGGGCAGCGCTACACGCCCGTCGAACGCGCCGGAATGTATGCGCCCAATTATCGCGCGGCGTATCCGTCAACGGTTCTCATGCTGGCGATGCCCGCCAAAGTCGCGGGCGTGCCCGAAGTGGTTTTGGCCTCGCCGCCGGGACAGAGCGGCGATTCGCATCCGATGATTCTTGCAGCGGCCAAAGTCGCGGGCATCGAAGAAATTTATAAAATCGGCGGCGCGGCGGCGATGGCGGCCTTGGCTTATGGCACCCAAAGCGTGCGCAAAGTGGATAAAATCGTCGGGCCGGGCAGCATTTATGTGACGCTGGCGAAGAAATATCTTTATGGCACCGTTGGCATTGATGGACTTTACGGCCCCAGCGAAGTGGTCGTTTTAGCCGATGGCGCGCCGGACACTTTGGCGCTCTCGCCGCAGTTAGCCGCTGACCTCATCGCGCAGGCCGAACACGGCGCCGATTCGTTTGTGTGTTTTGTTAGCCCCTCGCGCGAAATTTGCGACGCGGTGGCAAACCAAGTCGAAGCGCAAGTGGCGCGCAGTTCGCGCGGCGAAATTTTGCGCGAATCGCTGCAAAATTCGCTGATGCTGTGCGTGGAAACGCTGGACGACGCGATTGAACTGACTAATTTGGCCGCGCCCGAACACGCGGAAGTTTGGAGCCGCGACGCGCTTTCTCTGATGCCGAAGATCAAACACGCGGGCGCGATTTTCCTCAATACGCCGGTGCCGCTCGGCGATTATATTATCGGCCCGTCGCACACTTTGCCCACCGGCGCGACAGCGCGTTTTGCGCACGGCGTCGGCGTCGAAACGTTTTTGAAAAGAACCTCGATTATCGCCGCCTCGCAAGAAACAATGGCCGCTTTAGCCGAAGATTTAGCAACCTTAGCCTTGCTGGAAGATTTGCCCGGCCATGCCGCAGCGGGAAGCGGGAAATAATTAGCCGCGAAAAAGCGCAAAAACGGCACAAAAACGACGCGATTTAAAGAAGAGAGAACAGTCAAAGCCATAATTATGGGCAACTGTTTTTCATTTTCTCTAAATCGCGTCGTTTTTGTGCCGTTTTTGCGCTTTTTCGCGGCTAATTCCTACTTCAAATTCATCGTCATTGAGCGCGAGTAGCGTTTGTTGGCTTCGTCCCAGTTGACGACGTTCCACCAGGCTTTGAGATAATCGGCGCGGCGGTTTTGATACTTCAAATAATAAGCGTGTTCCCAGACATCGTTGCCGATGACCGGAAAATGGCCGACGGTGAGCGGGTTGTCCTGATTGGGCGTGTCCATGATGTGCAAGCCGTTTTTGTCCACGGCTAACCAGACCCAGCCAGAGCCGAAACGCTTGGCGCCCGCGTCGTTGAAAGCGGTTGTCATGGCGTCGAAGGAGCCGAATTTTTTCATAATCGCATCGGCTAAGGGGCCGTTTGGCTGGCCTCCGCCTTGCTGTTGCATTATGCTCCAAAACATAGTGTGATTGACGTGCCCGCCACCATTGTTGCGGACGGCGGTTTGCACGTCTTCGGGCAGTTTATTGAGATTGCGCACCAAATCTTCCGCCGTCATTTTTTGCAATTCGGGTTTGTCTTTCAGCGCGGCGTTGAGTTTGTCCACATAAGCCTGATGATGCTTGTCGTGATGAATCTGCATCGTCATGGCGTCAATGTGCGGCTCCAACGCGGCGAATTCGTAGGGCAGCGGCGGCAGCGTGTGTTTGGCGACGGGCGCGGCGGC
>JANMKN010000398.1:0-5707 GCA_031372065.1 Abditibacteriaceae bacterium
AACATTACCCTCATAAGGCCCCATACAAAGAAGGACGCCCCCATAGAGCGCCCTTAATTATTGTAACTGATTTTGCAAGAGATAGGATATTTTTAGAATGGCCTCAGTTGCAAAGCTGCGTTCCAATCGAAGAAGCCCTGCACGCCTGCCAAACCGATAACTGCTAAAACACAAACCACAATTGCTACTGTGACAGCCAATGACCATGATGGTTTAGTAGCTGCGGCGGTGCCATCGGCGCTCATATTCATCTCGCCTGCCACATCCGGCGCGTCTTGCATCCACATCTCCACAAGCGGGCGCGCGTAAAAACCAAACGAAATGACGGAATTAATCACGCCAACCAGCGCCAAGCCGATTAAACCCTGATTCACCGCGCCCATGAATATATAAAACTTGCCGAAAAAGCCCGCCGTGGGTGGAATTCCCGCTAATGAGAGCAGAAAAACCGTTAGCGCCAAAGCCACGCCCGGCTTTTTCCAAGCCAAGCCGCGCAGTTCGCCGATTTTGATATTGGCGTTTTCTGCGTCCCAATTCGGGCCTGCGGCATGAATATTTTCCAAATGCACCAAAACCGCAAAAGCGCCCAAATTCATCAGCGAATAAATCGCTAAATAAACCAGCACGCTGGCGTTGGCATCGCTAACGGCCTGCTCATTACCAGCGCGCATCGCAGCACCTGTTGCCAAAATCCCGATCATCACATAACCAGCGTGCGCGATGCTCGAATAAGCCAACATTCGCTTCAAGCTGTCTTGCGCAATCGCCACCACGTTGCCAATGGTCATCGTGAGGACGGCCAAAACCAAAACAATGTGATGCCAATGCTCGGAAACGGTTTCGGCGCCGAAACCTTGCAGGAAAACGCGCATAAACGCCGCAAAAGCCGCCGCTTTGGCGCCGGTTGCCATGAAAGCGGTAACGGGAGTCGGCGAGCCTTCGTAAACATCCGGCGTCCATTGATGAAACGGCACCAGAGCGGCTTTGAAACCAAGGCCAATCAGCAAAAGCGCCATCGCCGAAAGCATAAACGAAGTCGGAATCGCCTCGCCCGTGATGCTGTTTGTGTTGTTTTTCAGTGCTTTATAAATATCAGGCAAAAGCGTGGTTCCGGTGGCAAAATACGTCAGCGCAATGCCGTAAAGCATGAAACCGGTGGCAAAAGCGCCCAAAAGAAAATATTTCAGCGCCGCTTCGTTGCTCATCAAACGTGCGCGGGCAAAGCCGGCCAAAATATAAAGCGCAATCGAAAGTGTTTCGATACCGAGAAAAACTACCAGCAAATCGCGCGCACTGGCGACCATCATCATGCCGATGGTGCAAAGCAAAAGCAAACCGTAATATTCGCCGATAACGGTGTGTCTGTCGCCGCTGCGCGCCTTCAAAAAGCGGCTGCTGATGAGAATTGTGACCGTCAAACTCAGCAAAAACAAGCCTTTGAAAAACAGCGAGAAATTATCGGCGCTGTAAATGGCGCGCTCGCTGGGGCCAAAAACGAGATTCTTATTCCACAACGCCACCACCGACGCGGCAGAAAGTCCGGCGCCGATTAAAGCCAAAACCGGCAAAATGCGGCGCTGCGCTTGATCGGGAAAAAACGCGCCCATTATCAAAACCGCCATCGAAACCAACAGCAGCACGATTTCCGGCGCCAAAGCCACCAATTTATATTGTGAAAGAAGTTGTTCGGGTGAGATAGGCATAAATTTATGCGGTTTATCGCTGCGCCAATTCCATACTGCGCGGCGTCACATTTTGCGCCACTTTGGCGGCGTCGGGATTGATGAAATTCAAAAATTCCTGCGGTTTCACACCAGCCCACAAAGCCACGAATAACAATGTGGCGACGATGAGAAATTCGCGTCCGTTAACGTCCAGCAAACCGCGATTCGCTTCGTTGGTGATTTCGCCAAAGAGCAAATTGCGGCTCAGTTTCAGCATATAAACCGCGCCCAAAACCACGCCACTCGCGCCCATGACAGCGTAAAGCAATTTGGCCGACATTAAGCCTTGCAAAAGCAGATATTCGCCGATAAAACCGTTCAAACCGGGCAAACCAATCGAAGCGAAAAGCGCAATCCAAAATAACACGGTAAAGCGCGGCATTGGCCCCGCTAATCCGCCGAATTGCGAAATCATCGTCGTGCCGCGCCGCTCGTGCAAAATGCCCAGCAAAATAAAAAGCGCCGCCGTGCTGATGCCATGATTGAACATCTGCAAACTCGCGCCGCTAATCGCCACCTGCGAAAAATCAATGCCCGCGCTTTCGCTTGCCAAAAGCGCGGCGAATATTCCTGCGATGATTAAACCGATATGCGAAATGGACGAATAGGCGATGGTGCGCTTGAAATCTTTTTGCATCACGGCCACCATCGCGCCGTAAATCACCGCAATCAGGCCCAGCATAATCATCGTCGGCGCGAAGTAAGTTGAGGTTTCAGGAAACGCGGGCAAAACAAAGCGCAAAAAGCCGTAAGTGCCCATTTTTGCCAGAACTGCCGACAAGAAAATCGAGCCAGCCGTCGGCGCTTCGCCGTAAGCATCCGGCGCGGGAGTGTGCAGCGGAAACAAGGCCGATTTAATGGCAAAAGCAATCGCAAAAGCCGCAAAAAGCCACATCGCAACCGTCGAACCATCCAGCGATTTCGCGGATTCAACAAACGTCGCGTAATCGAACGAACGCTCCGTGCCTTGCTGATGAAAGTAGATGTAAAACATCGCCAGCCACATCAGCACGCTGCCGAGGAAGTTGGCTAAGAAGTATTTAATCGAAGCGTAAATACGCCCATTGCCGCCCCAAATGCCGATGATTAAATACATCGGCACCAAGACGGCTTCGTAAAAAACGTAAAACAAAATCAAGTCCAGCGCGCTAAACACGCCGCACAAGGCCGATTCCAGCAAAAGCAGGCATACAAAGAAAGTTTTTGCGTGCTTTTGGATGCTTTCCCACGACGCCAAAATTGCTATTGGCATCAGAAAAGTCGTCAGCAAAAGCAGCAAAACGCTTAGTCCATCGGCGCCCAGATGGTAATGAATGCCGAATTTCGGAATCCACATCTCGTTTTTTTCAAATTGATAACCGCCCGCGTTGAAATCCCAATTTTGCACCAGATGCAGCGCAAAAACGAAATTGAGGATTGCAACCACCAGCGCCGCCGTGCGCGCGATGGCATTTGGCAAAAGCGCCACCAAAAGCGCGCCCGCCAGCGGGAAGAAAATCAGGATGCTTAAAATGTAAGGATTCAAATCGGACATGAATTTAATTTTTAACTCGACCAGAAATACGCCAAAATCATCGCGCCGCCCACCGCCATCACAAGGGCGTAATTGCGCACATAAGCCGTTTGCGTGAGCCGCAGCGAAGCCGCCGATTGGCCGACCAGCAAACCAAGGCCGTTCACGATGCCGTCCACGATATTTTCGTCAATCCAACGCAGCGCGATGGACATCGCGTAACCAAGTTTGACCACTGTGCGGCTATAAAGATTATCCAGCGACCAGATGCCGCTGCCTTCTGGCAAAAAGGCGCGCCCCGCTTGTTTGAGGCCCAAACCACGACCATAAAGCCAGCCGCCCCAGCCGAGAAGCGCGCCAATGAGCAGCAAAACCAAATTCGCTTCATGCTCGGTGCGTTGTGCGCCTTCGACTTCAAAAACCGGCGCTAAGAAATTGGCAAAAGCGTGCAGCGAATCAGGCACGCCGGGCAAATGCGGAAAGCCTAAAAATCCGGCGAAAACAGCGCCGATGGCTAAAATAATCAGCGGCAAAGTCATAACCGCTGGCGATTCGTGCGCTTGGCCGTGATGTTCGCCTTCGTGATTGTGTTCGTCTGTTTCGTGCGAATCATTTTTAAAACGCGATTCGCCCAAAAAGACTTGTGAATACTGACGTCCGGTGTAAATCGCGGTAATTAGCGCTGTAATTAAGCCAATGGAGCCGAAAACTGCGTAAATGCCATTGGTGCCTGCTGCGTTTCCGGCAGCGAAAACCGAGCCGATAATTTCGTCTTTCGAGAAGAAACCCGCAAACGGCACCGCGCCCGCCAAAGCCAAACCGGACAGCATGAACGTGAGATTCGTCGTTTTCATGCTTTTGGCAAGCCCGCCCATTTTGCGCATATCCTGCTCGCCGTGCAAGGCATGAATGACCGAACCGGCGCCCAAAAAGAGGCACGCTTTGAAAAATGCGTGCGTGAAAACGTGAAAAATAGCGATGGAATAAGCGCCCGCACCAATGGCCATAAACATGAACCCAAGCTGCGAAACCGTCGAATAGGCCAGCACTTTCTTGATGTCGGTGTGTGCTAAAGCCGTCAAACCGGCAAAAAACGCCGTGAGGGCGCCCACGCCGCAAATAATAAGTTTGGTCGAAGGCGAGGCTTCAAAAAGCGGAAACGAACGGGCACACATATAAACGCCCGCTGTGACCATTGTGGCGGCGTGAATGAGCGCCGAAACCGGCGTCGGGCCGGCCATCGCGTCCGGCAGCCATGTATAAAGTGGAATCTGCGCCGATTTGCCCGCCGCGCCCAGCGCCAAAAGCAAAGTAATCAGCGTCACGCCGCCTAAAGCGCCCACCGTTCCAGCGTCCAAATCTCCGACTTTAGCGAAGACTTCCTGATAATTTAAGCTTCCAACGGCCAAGAAAATCAGCATCATGCCCAGCAAAAAGCCAAAATCGCCGATGCGGTTGACGATAAACGCTTTTTTGCTGGCTTCAGCGGCATCTTCGCGCTCAAACCAGAAGCCAATCAGAAAATACGAACACAAACCAACGCCTTCCCAACCGACGAACATCGCCAAATAATTGTCGGCCAAAACCAATAGCGCCATGAAAGCGATAAACAAGTTCAAATACGAGAAAAAGCGGGCATAGCGCGTGCCTTCGAGATCGTTGTGATCGTGCGCCATGTAGCCGATGGAATAAACGTGAATCAAAAAGCCGATGCCAGTGATAATGAGAATCATCACCGCCGAAAGGCGATCCAAAAGCAGCGCGATGTCAACTTTGAAGTTGCCAATCGCCATCCAGTGATAAACGAGTTGCGAAGTGGCTTTTTCGGGCACGCCGCCCATAATATTGAGTAGCGCGACGACAAAAGCGGCGCCGACACACAGCGAAGCGATGGCGCCCGCTGCCGGTTTGGGCAATTTGGCGCCGACGAGTCCGGTGATGACAAAGCCAAGCAGCGGCAGGGCAATAATGAGCCAGAGGGGAAGCATGGAAAAGGGTCTTTGGTTTTGGGCCTTTGATTTTGCGTCAATACTTCAACAGATTCACGTCGTCCACGTCAATGCTACCGCTATTGCGAAACAGTGCCACGATAATGGCGAGGCCAACGGCAACTTCGGCGGCGGCCACGGTCATCACGAAAAACACCATGACTTGCCCGTTCATTGCGCGCGCCGCATCCGCGCCCGGCACGCCCGCAAAATGCCGCGCTGTCGCCACAAACGCCAGATTCGCCGCGTTCAGCATCAATTCGATGCACATGAAAATCACAATGGCGTTGCGGCGCAGCAAAACGCCCAGCACGCCAATGGCGAACAAGGCCGCGCTTATCGCAAGGTAATAATGTGTAGGCATAGCAAATGCGGAATGGGGAATGCGGAGTGCGGCGTGCGGGCAGGTTACCCCCACCCCCCCTACAAAAACCCAATTTAAAAAAAATTTATTAGGCCAAAAAAAAAACACCACCAAAGCC
>JANMKN010000003.1:0-32042 GCA_031372065.1 Abditibacteriaceae bacterium
CTCCCCCAAACGCTGCGCTGGGGAGAGGGAATGAAAATCAAACGCTGCGTCCCTTCGCCAATGCGATGAGGGGACAAAGTGACAGCGTAGTTCCCTCTCCCCAGCGCAGCGTTTGGGGGAGAGGGTTAGGGTGAGGGGTGCGAGTGACGAAGTCGCTCTTGGCAACGCCACCCATTAACTTAATGCCATTGGGCTAATGGCCCACTTTCGCAATTCGGCTTTTCAAACCGATAGCGCCTAACGGTTACTGACTGCTTCGCCAAAATAGGCGTCCAAATCTAACACTTCGTCGCCATCCAATTCGCGGCGCTGATAGCGGCCATATTTGCCTTCGACTTTATCCCACGGCTGCACCGCGAATTTCACGCTTTGTCCGGCTTTTAGGCTGGCTTGCGGCGTGAGTTTATTGGCGCGCATTGTCCAAACGTAAACCAAAATGCGAGCGGGCAATTTGCCTTTGGAGGCTTTGACGCCGGTTAATTCAATAGCCGCGAGGCAGTCTTTATAAGGCACCGTGCCGGGACGCGGCGTTTTGGCGATAGCTTTGATTTTTCCCTGCGCCATCAGTGGTTGCGCTACCGCTTTTTTTGGCGTGGTTTTGGTCGGCGCGGCGATGGCAACAGAAAGCAATAAGGCATTCGCGGCAAGGGTAAGGCAAGGGATGAAATGTTTCATGAAAATTCCTTAATTCAGCGTGTCAGTGGCACTTTTTGCCAACCGAGGCTTTCGGTGAATTCGCGGGCGCTGAAGCACCAGATGACGAGTTTTTTCTTTGGCAAATACGACGCGTCGGCCCTGATGCGGCGCATGAAATCAGTGCGCGCGGGTGTCGCGCCGGAGCCGCGCACGGCGATTAGATCAACGGCAAAGCCCAGTTCCAAAGCCAATTGATCGGCTAAACCGGCGCCGCGTGTGTGCATATCGTCGCCATCATGAAAAACAAGGTCGTGACTATCGCCGAGCAGCAAAACCGGGCTGTCACGGTTGGTTTCGATGGGCTGTAAATTCGCGGTTGTTTTCGCTTTGTCCGAAGGCGTGCCGACAAAACGCAGGGGCAAAGTTTCTTTTGGCGTTTTGTCATCTGGCGAGCGCAAATCGCCGTTGATGGCGACGCGTTTCCACGCCAAGGCGAATTCCATTTTTGTTATGTTTTGCAGCCACGATTTTCCTTTGAGTTCGGAAGCGATGCGTCGCGCTGCTAAAACGCAAGCGCGGCCCGACCAATGCGTATCGGTCTTGCAATAAACGGCGTCTTCATCGGCGCGATGCGCGAAAAATTCGGGCGCTAAATCCAGCACATTCACGCCGCTTTTTCGCAGCATTTCATAGAATTCTTGATGAGCGGCATCGAAACGCGGCAAACCGTTTTCCATGTTAATGCGCGCTGTGAGTTTGTCGGCGTAAACGATGCATTTGGGCGGCACGGGCACGAATAAAAGTTCAATGCCCGCTTTGTCGAGTTGCGCTTTGAAATCGAGAATCGCCGGAATCGGATCGGTGTGGTCGGGATTGTTGGCCTGACTGACATCAAGGGCGCGGTCGCCCCAGAATTTGCCGACGCCAACGTGCCGCAATTCCGGCCCCAAAAACAGCCAACCCTCGCGCCCTTTGACGGCAATCGAAAGCGCTTTGGCCGCCGCACCTGCTTTGGCGCGGCATTCTTCTCGAAAGGCTTGTGTGGCCTCGAACGAAGCCGTGGGAACAATGGGAATTTCTGGCGCAGTGGCGGGCGTTTCATTGGCGCTGACGTTGCGCAATAAAAGGAAGGGGAGGATGAAGAGGAAAAGACGCTGCATAGCAATAACTGGTTGGGGGTTCTTAACGTCGGCGACGCTTTTTTGCCGCGTTTTCTTCTGCTTCGATGCGCTTCAATTCGTTTAAGCGACGCTGGCGCATTTGCGCTTGCAACGCTTGTTGGCGCGCGGCGATTTCGACGGGCGTCACGCCGACGGGCTTGATTTTTTTCAGTTGTTCCCAGCGCTCATTACTCACGCGTTCGGCGCGGCCATCGGCAAATAAAACGCCGCGTGTGGTGTCGGCGGCGGGCGTCACTTCGTAGGCCATATAAACATCAGAGCGATTGGTGACATCGGGCAAACGCACGCCCGCAAGCGCCACGTTCAAACGAAAGGTTTCGCCGGTCGAAGGATGGTCCCACAGGCGATAATCATGCACAAAAGGATACATTTGTTGGCGCAGGGCCGGCGTCACTAACTGCGTCCATTTGGGCAAACGTTCCTGCCCGCGATTGTGTTTCCACTGCAAAATTCCCGCGCCCAACTGCTGCAAAGTGTTGACAACAGCGACGTTGCGATCTGCTTCGTTTTCCATTTCGTCGTCGAAATTAAACGGGCGCAAATCGGTGATGTTGCCGACGTTTTTTAAATCTAACAGCGAAAGCAAAAGTTTGTCTTTGGGACGCAGTTTGCGCGGCGTTTGCAAGGCGCGCATATCGTGGCGCGCAATGGCTTCCATATCAATGCGATTTTCGAGGCCGTAAACAATTAAATAAGTGCCGCTTTCCAGCTTTACGGTGTCGCCTTTGGTGAAATAAATCGAGTTGGCCGCCACGTTCATGCCATACATATTGCGAATCATCATGCGCTGCTGCGCATCGGCAGTGGAGCCTTCCGATTGAAAGCGCGCGAAACTTTCATCCAAATCTTTGGCGCGCACCGAAAGCGGCACCGCTTTGCCGGAAATCAATTCTTTGAGGCTCAGTTGGCGCGCGGCGGCAGAATTTTGGCTGTGCGCCGGAAATATCAAGGCGGCGGGCAAAACAGCAACTAAGATGCTACGAAGCAATTTCATTTTTCCCTTTCGAAATGTTGCTTAAGAATCAGTTTGAAAAGTCTTAGTCGAGGCGCAAAAGAGGCAATTTGTCATCCTTCGCAAGCTCAGGATGACATCTCTTCTGTTTTGCTCAATTCTCATACTTTTGAGACTTTTTAAACTGATTCTAAGAGAGTGAAATCAAGGAGACGGCGGGTTAACAACGACATTCATTGATGTAGTTCCGATTCGAAAACCTTGTGGTTGTGCAGCAGTTTTTATCGCGACTTTTAGCACCCGCTCCCAGCGCTCGGCATTGACGCGTTCGACATGAAAATCGGCGAATAAAACGGCGCGTGAGCCATCGGCTGCCGGGGTGCGTTCATAAGCCAGATAAACCCACTGACGGTTGGTGATTTCATTCACAACGCGCCCCGAAAGTGCCGGGTTGAGGCCAAAACTCTCATCGGTGGACGGATGTTTCCACAGCACGCCCGGCGCGTAAGGCGCCGTCCATTGCTCTAATTCGGTCGTGCCTGTGCTTGTCCAACGCGGCAAACGTTGCTCGTCTTCATTGTAAGTTCTTTGCTGCAAAGCCTGTCCGAGTCTTGTGAGCGTGCTGACGACACCGCGATTGCGATCCGCTTCGCTTTCCATGTCGTTTTCGGGGTCGAAAGGCTGAAAATCGCTGAGGTTGCCGATAGTGCGCAAATCTAAAAGCGAAAGCAACAATTTGCCTTTGGTGCGCAGCTTGGCCGGTTGAAAAGCGATAGGATTGAGTTCACCATCCGCATTATAAGGCGCCTGCGTTTTTAAACGGTCTTCGGTAGCATAAGCCACCAGATAAGTGCCGCTTTCCAATTGCAGCGTGTCGCCTTTGGTGTAATAAACGCGATTGGAAAACGCATTTGCCACGCCCATTTGAGCACGCAGCAGAGCCGAAGACGCGTCGCTCGCATTATCGCCGCCCGCTTGAAAATGCGCGTAAGTTTCGTTTAAGTCTTTGGCCTGCAAAGAAAGCGGCACCGATTTGCGGGCGATTAAATCGTGCAGCGTGGCAACGCTCGCCGAGGGTGCCGACTGGCTATACGCTGGCTGGACAATCGCCAGAGCCACGGTGAAAGCAAGAGACAGAAATTTCATGAGACGATACCAAAAAGAAGCGTTTGCAGAATTCTAACGGCGACGCTGCGTGGCCGATTTCCTTGATGAACGGGCTTTGTCGGCGCGTTCGTCGGCTTCCATGCGCTCCAATGCGCTTTGGCGACGCTGGCGCATTTGCTGCGTTTGTCGCTCACGCGCGGCTTGGATGGCTTTTTCTCTGGCGGCGATTTCGGCGGGTGTCATGCCGACAACTTTTGTTTTTTGCATCCGGCCCCAGCGTTCGGCCTCTACGCGCTCGACATGACCATCCATAAATAAAACAGCGCGGGCGCCGTCGGCAGCGGCTGTCCATTCGTAAACCATATAAACCTGCGCGCGATTGCTAATATCCGGCACGCGCCGGTTGGCTAAAGCCGCGTTCAAACCGAAGGCTTCGCCTGTCGAAGGATGTTCCCACAAACGCTTGTCATGCACGATGGGATAGCATTGGCGGCGCAGCGCATTTGTGACGCGCCCTGTCCATTGCGGCAACTTTTCCTGCCCGCGCGAGTGTTTCCACTGCAAAATGCCTTGCCCCAGTTGGCGCAGCGTTTGTTGCACGGCGTTGTTGCGATCCGCCGCCGTTTCCATGTCTTTTTCGGGGTCAAACGGACGAATATCGGTTAGGCTGCTACCATAAAAATTTTGTGTCGAAAGCAGCGACAGCAACAATTTGTCGGCGGGCCGCAGCTTCGTTAGAACTGTAGCCGCGCGCCCGTGATTCATCCAATTCGGGTCTAATTCCGATTCCGGGCGATAAGCGATTAAATATTCGGAGCCGCCAAAAGATACGCTTTGGCCTTTGGTGTAAAAAATCGAAAGGTCGCGGTTCGCGCCGCGCCCGCCCATCATCAAAACTTCCGTTGCCATGAAGCGAACGCGCCGGAAAGAACCATCTAAATCTTTCACGCGCAGCATTTGCGGAATGCTGTTGCCGCTGATGACTTCTTCCATCGTGGGCGATGGTTTATTCGTGGTTTGTGCGCTAAGTGGCGCAACGCAGCACAGCGCGGCCACAGCGAGACTCCAATGTTTTTTCATTGCCAATGTTCCTTTGATTTTGTTAGGCGAAATTAGGGAGATTATACAAATTCCGCAATGGGCACACACTGTTTCAAGTGCGCCAACTTACGGTTTTGAGTGCGGGCGCTTGCCAAAAAGTTCGCTTGTGCCCTGCGATATTGTTTTGCGACGCCTTTAAAGGCCATACTTGTCGAACTTTCACGCAAAATTTCACTGCACAGGAGAACTCATGCCGCTGGTTGATATGTCGTTGGAAAAGCTGCACCACTATCAGGGCCGCAATCCGCGCCCAGACGATGTAGATTCGTTTTGGGACGACGCTTTGGCTGAAATGCACGCACTTGATCCGCAAGTTGAATTAATCCCGCACGAAATTGATGCGCCCTTTGCCGAGTGTTTTCACCTCTACTTCACCGGCACCGGCGGTGCGCGTGTTCATGCCAAATATTTGCGCCCAAAAAACGCGGGCGCGCCGCATCCGGCATTGTTGCAATTTCACGGTTATTCGGGCAGCAGCGGCGATTGGCACGACAAATTGGGCTGGGTCGGGCGCGGTTACAGCATCGCCTCGCTCGATTGTCGCGGGCAGGGCGGATTATCAAACGATGCCGGTGGCACAAGCGGCAACACGCTGCGCGGCCATATTATTCGCGGCTTGCAGGATGCGCTTGATGGCGACCCGCACAAATTGTATTTTCGCCATGTGTTTCTGGATACGGCGCTTTTAGCGCGCATCGTGGCGGGCTTCGACGAGGTAGATGAAAACCGCATCGGCGCCACGGGTGGCAGTCAGGGCGGCGCTCTTACATTGGCTTGTGCGGCCTTAGCGCCCGAAATTAAGCGCGCCGCGCCGGTTTATCCGTTTTTGTGCGATTATTTGCGCGTTTGGGAAATGGATTTGGACGTGTCGGCTTACGAAGAACTGCGCACTTGGTTTCGCCACTTCGACCCGCGCCACGAAAAGCACGACGAAGTGTTTCGCTGCCTTGGTTACATAGACAATCAACACCTCGCGCACCGCATTCGCGGGGAAATTCTCATGCCCGTTGGCATGATGGACACCGTTTGCCCGCCCAGCACGCAATTCGCGGCCTTCAACAAAATTACTTCGCCCAAAAACGTTTTAATCTATCCCGACTTCGGTCACGAAGGTTTGCCCGGCTCCGGCGATGCCATCTGGAATTTTATGGGCGGCGTGTAAGTCGAAAGATGAAGAATGCAGTTATTGTTCACTCTTTTCTACACCCGCTAAAATAACGGGAGCGCTTCATGATAACTAAAGCAGACCCAACCCTGTTAGGAGATTTGAGTCTGCTCTCATTCTCACAAATCAATCAAAATGGTTTTGCTAAAAACCATTTTGATTCTTGTTTTAAAACTTGTGAGGGCAAACTGTAGTTGCCTTACGGTGATATAATTTCAATTCGAGGCTTTTATCATGAAGAACTTAGATTTAAGAGTTCTGTTTTCGACGGTATTCGCGCTTATCATATTTCTCTCAGTCCATGCCGGGGCTGTGCCGAGTAGCCGCACGACATATGCAATTCGCGTTGATGGTTTTATCAAGGAAAATAGCACAGGTGGGATGCTTGGGTTAGGTATTGCCGCTCCTGAACGAACACCTTTGTTAAACGGGACGATTACTAATTATCCCGGCGTGTTGGTTATTGCGCCAACGATTCAAGCAACGCCTAATCCCGATTGGACAAGCGGCCCTAATAGTGTCGAAGTCGGGCTTTATACAGGCAATTATCAACAGCCTTATCAGGGCGTAAATGGCGATTTGCATCTTTCGTCCAATCTGTGGCTTGGCTTGCAAGAAGGCGCGACACTGTCACCGGGCAGCGATGGAACTTATCAGGCGCCACAGCAAACACCCGCGTGGGATGTGGCGGTTGTAGATCAACCTTCTCCGCGTCAATTAAAGGTGCAATATCTTAGAGACGATTATGGTGTTTACAATTACTTCTTTGTGCCGCCTAATGTTTTTACCAATTACTTGGGCGGCACCATTTATCAAAGGCGCGATCCCAAAAGCCTTTATAATGGCTGGTTAGAGATCAATTTTTCGTCTGATGAATCTCAGGTTTCCGGCACTATTTTAGTGACTTCAGGTGGCTTGCCCGGCATTGTCGAAGGCGTTTCCTATGGTGCGTATTATTACGAAGCCCAATTTAGTGGCACCCGCACTTCTGTGCCGGTGGCGCCGCCAACGGGCAAGTCTTCCGTTTCTGGGAAATTGTTCAATGATATAAACAGCAATGGTTATCAAGAATCGTATGAACCCGATCTGCCGGGTTGGACAGTGAAGCTAAAAGCCGTTCTTGGAAGTGACAATTTTACGACCACAACCGATGCGCGCGGAAATTATTACTTTGCCGATGTGCAAGGCGGCAACGATGAATTTTCCAGTTTCTATCGCATCACGCAGATACGTCCTGCCGGATGGACAAACACAACGCCTGATGTTGATTATCGAAACATATCCGTGGCGCCGGGAGCGGTTTGGACAGATGAAAACTTTGGAAATAAGCGTGTCGGCTCTAAGATAGCGGGCGGCGTTTTTCATGATGTGGCAGTGCGCGGGTTTCAGTTCGCGAGTGCAGGCCCCGGCCTCGAAAACGTGCCGGTTTTCCTCGATACCAACGATAACGGTTCGCTGGACAACGGCGAACCTCAGCAAAAGACAAATGCCCAAGGCTATTATGTCTTTGATGAATTACCGGCAGGTAACTACACCGTGCGCATGATTTTGCCCGGCACCGATTGGATTTATATTTCAGCCGCCACCTGGCAAGCCACCTTGGGAACGGACACTATAACGGAGGGAGTGGACTTTGGTGTAGCCCATCTATCTTCGATTAAAGGCATAGCTTTTGAGGACATTGATGCTGATGGTTTTCAAGATCAGGGCGAAATGCCGCAGGCTAACTGGCGCATTTATGTGGATGCCAACGACAACACGAAGTTAGATGCTGGTGAGCCAAACGCTTTAACCGATGCCGAGGGAAAGTATGTTTTAAATTTCCTGCGTCCCGGCGCTATCGTAGTGCGCGAAGTGTCGCAAAGCGGGTGGCAAACAAGCTCACCTTTCGAAGGCGCTTGGCGTGCAATTTTGCTCAGCGACGAAAAGGCTGAAGGCGTCAATTTTGGTAACTCGCGGCACGGCACTATTGCGGGAACTGTCTTTGAGGACGGCACTGGCGACGGTGTGCCGGACGGTTATAAAGATGCGCCGCTTTCCGGTTGGACGGTCTTTGAAGACGCCGACAATGACGGAGTTTTCGATAATACCAGCACGACGATAAATTTCTCTGTATCTCAGGGCGTTCCCGATAACGATGTCCTATTCGTGGATTTACCTGTCAGTGGCTTAAGTGGACAGATTAATGATGTTGATATTAAATTGAATCTTGCGGTTCTCTCTCCTGATCACGATATTTATCTCATTGCTCCATCAGGGCGTCGTGTCAAATTGATAAGCGAGGAGGCGAACCTTGATAGCAATTCCTTGACGAATACGATCTTTGATGACCAAGCCAGCATCACACTCTCGGAGGGCACCGATCCTTATACTGGAAATTTCCGTCCCGCTGAAGCATTGAGTAATTTCAATGCAGGAGACCCTAATGGCATATGGCGATTGCAAATTGTGGATAACACCGACAGTTTTGGAGAAGCCACCCTGCAAAGTTGCTCTGTGATCTTGAAAACCGGCGAAGCGACGGCTGTTAGCGATGCCAACGGCAACTATAAGTTGCAGCGCATGGCGCCGGGCGCTCATGTAGTGCGCGAAGTGTTGCAATCGGGTTGGATAACAACAACGCCCGGTCTGAGCGCGACTGTTACAGTCGGCAACGGCGCTATTATTACGCAGAACTTTGCGAATGCCAGACCCGGCAAAGTTTCGGGCATCGTTTGGAATGACATTAACGGCGACCTGTATCAATTCGATGGAGAACCGGGCCTGTCTAATTGGCGCGTGTATATTGATGCCGACAACGACGGCATTTTTGATGCTAATGAAAAGAGTGCGCTTACAAATTCACAAGGCGCCTATCAAATAAGCGGACTTAAGCCGGGCAACTACCTTGTGCGTCAAGTGTTGCAAGCCACTTGGCGGCAATCGTGGCCCAAATTTAATGATGGTCAGCAGGTGCAAATGAGTAGCGGAGAAACCGTTGCATTAATAGATTTTGGGAATTCAAAGACAGGCGCGATTTCGGGCCACATCTTTAATGACATAGAAGGCAATGGCGCTCAAGACTTAACGGATACACCTCTTATCGGTTGGCCGGTTTATCTTGATAGTAACAACAACGGCCAGTTTGATACGACGCTGACTACAAAATCTTCCGCTGATACTCCCAGAACCCTGCTTAACCAAACTACTTCCAGTGTTTCTGTTTCTGGACTGAGCGGAAGCGTGTTGGATATGGAGGTCAAGCTGAACATCCAGCACCCCGTTGATAGTGCCCTGAGCGTTTTCTTGGTGACACCATCAGGTCGCCAAATACGTTTATTCGCCAACATTGGCGGCAATGGTGACAATTTTACCAACACCGTTTTTAATAACGCCGCTCTGGTGCCGATTCGCTCCGGTTCGCCGCCTTTTATTGGGGTTTTTCAACCCGAAGAAGCGCTTTTCCTATATGCGGGCGAGAGTTTCAATGGCACTTGGAGTTTGGTTGTTAAGGATTCTACTGCGGGGCAAGCAGGAGGCGTTTTGCAAAATTGGTCGTTGACTTTTCTGACATCTACCGAAAGGCTGCGCTATACAAATAGCGATGGAAACTACTCCTTTGGGGCTTTAGCCTCCGGCACTTATATAGTGCGCCAAATCAATCAACAAGGCTGGCGTCGCACCTTTCCTGCTACTGACAACTACAGCGTAACCATCAGCACCGCAACGGATGCCATGGGCCGCGACTTTGGCAATGTGGATACGACAATTCCCACTGCTGCGCTCAACGATGTGACAATTACGGAGGGGAACAGCGGCACGACCAATGCTACCTTTACCGTCAAACTGGATATAGTCAGCAGCCAAGCCGTGAGTTTGAATTACGCGACTGCCAACGGCACTGCCGTTGCGACAGGTGACTACACTGGCAAAACCGGCACACTTACTATCCCTGCCGGGCAAACCACGGGCACCATTACGATTCCTATTAAAGGTGATGTTTTGGATGAAGCGGATGAGTCATTTTTTGTCAATCTGACTAATCCTGATGGCGCCCGCATTAGCGATGCTCAAGGCCGTTGCGTCATCGTAGATAACGACGTCACCCCGTCGGTCGCTATCAACGATGTGACACTTATCGAAGGCGATAGCGGCACCAAGAATGCCACATTCACCATCAAATTGAGCGCGGCCAGCGGCCAAACGGTGACGGTCAATGCCATTCCTTACAACGGTTCAGCGCGCACACCTCAAGATTACGTCACTGGTGGCGCCCGCTTGGTGTTTGCCTCCGGCGAAACCACAAAGACTTTTAGCGTTCCTGTCAAAGGCGATTTGCTGGATGAGCCGCAGGAAAACTTCTTTGTTATTTTGTCTTCGCCCGTCAACAGTTCGATTGCGCGGGGCCGCGCCATTGGCACCATCAACGATAACGAAGCAGCGCCTTCGATAAGCATTGACGATGTGCGAATCGGCGAAGGCAATGTCGGGCAACGCGTCGCGTCCTTCCGTTTGAAGTTGTCAGCGCCCAGCGGCCAAGTAGTTCGTGTCAGCTATGCCACGGCGGGCGGCACCGCTGCCGCCGGAGTGGATTATGTGGCTGTCCCTGCCACGCAAATCGCTTTTAGCGCAGGTAACCTTTACGCTTACGCCCGTGTGCTGATAAACGGTGATGTGCTCAACGAACCGGACGAAACTTTTAACGTGAACTTGACGGCACCGCTTAATGCCACCATTGCTGATGCTCAGGCATTGGGCACCATTCTCAACGATGATTCGGCGCCGTCTCTGACCATCAACGACGTGAGCATCAGCGAAGGCAATAGTGGCACGAAGAATCTGACCTTCACCGTCACGCTGTCCAAAGCCAGCGGCCAGGCTGTGACTATCATTTATGACACCGCCGATGGCATAGCGAAGTCAAGCAGCGATTACACTGCCAAAAGCGGCACGCTGAGTTTTGCACCGGCGAGTGCTTTAACTCGCACCTTTAGCGTGGCTATTAGTGGAGACTCGGTAGTGGAAGGTGATGAAACCTTCTTTGTATTTTTGTCAGGCGCCACTAATGCCAGCGTTGGCAAAGCACGCGGCGTCGGCACGATTTTAAACGACGACACGTCGGGTTAAAATTCTCGCCCCACCAAGGAAGCAGCCTTTATCCGTTTGGGATAAAGGCTGCTTTTGCTTGTCTTTGTTGGCCGGTTGGACATAAATCCAACAAAACGCATTTTGGGCAAGCGGGGTTGTTGAAAAAGCAGACTTTTTGCCCGTGCAGCATCAAAATTTCGTGATTGTCATACACCTGCTGCGCGTCCCATTCGGCAGGCAATTGGGTTTCTAAAACGGCGTGTGAGGGGCCAACGGCCAGAGACGCAGGAATCAAACCAAGACGCGTAGCCACGCGGTGATGATGCGAATCTACCGGCAAAGCGCGGCGCTGCAAGCTGCTGAAACACAAAACCGCCGCGCTGGTTTTTGGGCCGATGCCCGGCAATTCTTCGAGCCAGCGGCGCGCTTCGGGAACCGGCATTTCGGCTAAACAATCCAACGATAATTCGCCCCGTTTTTCGCTGATTAAACGCAACATGTTTTGCAAGCGCGGCGCCTTTTGTTCGGGCCATGTGCAAGGCGCAATGGCTTCTTCAACTTCACTTATCGGCGCGTCGCGCACTTCTTCCCATGTCGAAAAACGCGCGCGCAATTGACGAAAAGCGCGGCCCGAATCGGCGTTTTTGGTGCGATGCGACAAAAGCGATGAAACTAATTCGCTGAGTGGATCGAGATTATGAAAATACGGAATCGGGCAATCGTATTCGCGGCACAAACGCTCGTGAATTTCCAATAAAAACGCGCGTTTGTCTTGCATCTCTGCTTTCGTCATGACAGCAGCAGAAAGCCAATCCGATGCCGCTTTTCAAAATTCCTCATTCAATGTCATCAGTAAACGCACAAAATCAAGCAGACAAAGCTAACCACAAGTTCTTCTCCCAAGTGCGGTCTTTTCCCGCACCATCTGCACAATAGGCCGCACTTCGACGAAAAAGTGCGGGATAATAACATTGTTGGGCCGATGCGCGCGGTGTGGCTGAGTGCGATACAATAAAAATATGGCAACGAGACACAGATGGGATGAAATGCTGGCAAAGTATGAAGCGGTTGACAAGGAAACTTATCAACGGCATCTGGTAGCTTTCGTAAGAAGTTTTGTTGTGCGTGAGAAAAGAGAACGATGGATTAACATTTTAATCAGTAAGCCGGAGCGGGCGCAACGCGATGGATACAGAATGATAAATGATTTGGACAGAGATAAATATGGAGGCTACATTTATAGCACTCTGCCTAAACTCAAAAACAAAAAAGGCATTTATTATGAGTTTTCAGATAAAGCCATCTGGCTTCCTTGTGAAGATGCTCTCGATATTGGACGTGGCAACGACGCTATTTTCTCCATCGAAGAAGGAAAACTGGCGGCATTTTTCTTTCACGAATGGGACGAGTTCCTATGCCAAAAATAACCCTGTTACGTTCTGACACCGGCCCAATAAGGCGCTGCCCCCGACCTCCTTATATGGTCTAAGAGGTGGGCGGAGGCAGTTTCTTGAGAAAGCCGCGACTGCCGTGCTGCCAAATTTTTCGGTTTGGGCATCCTGCTGTAGAAGGCTTATCCCTTGGCCTCACAGGGATGAAGAATCGCGCTGTGAGTTGGTAACTGCTACCATTCCGCGACGCAGCCATCTTCATTGCGCCACACGGGGTTGCGCCATTTGTGGCCGATTTTTGCGGCTTCGCGCACTTTGTCTTCGTTGATTTCAATGCCAAGGCCCGGTGCGGTCATCAGTTTGACAAAGCCTTTTTCGTAATGAAAAATCGTCGGGTCGGCCAGATAATCCAAAACATCGCTGCCCTGATTGTAATGAATGCCCAGACTTTGCTCTTGAATAAAGGCGTTGGGCGTGCAGAAATCCACTTGCAGCGAGGCAGCCAGTGTAATCGGCCCCAGCGGGCAATGCGGCGCGACGGCTACATCGTAGGCTTCGGCCATCGCCGCGATTTTGCGCAGTTCCCAAATGCCGCCGCAATGACTGACATCGGGCTGCAAAACATCTACTCCGCCGCTTTGCAACAGGTCTTTGAATGCCGCGCGTCCAAACATTCGCTCGCCTGTGGCAATGGGCGTGGAAGTGTGGCGCGAAATTTCTAAAATTGCCTCGTTGTTTTCCGGCAAAACCGGCTCTTCGATAAACATCGGCTTGAACTGTTCCAGTTCGTGAACCAGCACTTTGGCCATGCCTTTATGAACGCGGCCATGAAAATCAATGCCGATACCGATTTCCGGCCCGACGGCATCGCGCACGGCGCCCACGCGTCCGGCGGCTTCTTCGATTTTGGCGGGCGAATCAATCCATTCCATTTGCGCCGTGCCGTTCATTTTCAAGGCTGTATAACCGGCGGCGACGCGCTCCTTGGCTTGTGCGGCGGCATCTTTTTGCGCTTCGCCGCCAATCCACGCATAAACGCGCATTTTATCGCGCACCGGGCCGCCCATCAGGTCGTAAATTGGCACTCCAAGCGCTTTGCCTTTGATGTCCCACAGCGCTTGGTCAATGCCGGAAATGGCACTCATCAAAACCGGGCCACCCCGGTAAAAACCGCCACGATAAATCATCTGATAAAAATCTTCGATGTGACCGGCAGGCTTGCCGATAAGAAACTCGGAAAGCTCTGCAACGCACGCGGCCACGGTATCGGCGCGGCCTTCGACAATCGGCTCGCCCCAACCGCACAGGCCATCATCGGTAGTGATTTTCAAAAACAACCAGCGCGGCGGCACTTTGAACAGTTCAAGTTTTGCAATTTTCATAGTGTTCTCAGAAGTTCTAATTTAAGCAGGTGATTTTGTTTGCGGTGCGGCCAAATGCGGGCGCGCGATGCCGCGCACGCTCCATTGGCGCTGCTCAAACGACAGCACATAAACCGTGTCGAAAAGTTTGCCGTCCGGCGCGGTTACGGTAATGCCAGCATTGGCAAACTGGAACTTTTTGTCGGTGTTTACAAAGCGAAAAACAACGTTTTTGTTGCCGGGCAATTGCGGATAATTCGCTTCGATCTCGTCTTGAAAGCTGCGGGCTTCGGGAAACCCTTGTCGCAGCGCCGCTGTGCTGTATTGCAAAGCGACGGCGTAATTTTTTTGTCGCAGCGCCGAAAGCTGGCCGCGAATTCTTCCCGCTATCGCCATGCGCGTATCTTTAGTGGCTTCGTGCCAATGCGTGCCCACTGGCGGCTCCAAAAGCGCCGGATTTTCGCTGGGTTTATCACTTTCGCGCTTGTTGAAGGCGCTCAATTGCCACGCGAAAACGCCGAATGTCAGCAGTAAAATTCCCAGCCCCGTTATGATTTGACGGACTGGGAACAAACTTTTGGGCGAATTGGAAGTGAACTTTTCGGCCATGCAAACCAGTATCCCTTAAACCGAATCAGGGCCGCACGACCTTTTATAATATCGAAGAGCGTTCTGCTACGGCTCGCTCGGCGATGCGCACCCCAAGTTTGTATCCGGTTTAGCCGCAACGTGCGTGATATTATGTTTGCAGACCGGTGGCGCTTTTTTGTCGTGGTTTTGGCTGCCTTTTTATGCCGCCGTCCACGCCACTTACGCGCCACAGGCCTTCTTCGAAAATCATCATATAATGCGCATCGGCTTTGACGCCATCGGTTCCTGTCACTGTAACCGGCACCTGAAAATATTTGCCAGATTTATCAATTTGCGCGGAGCCAAAGGTCACGCTTTTGTAGCTTGCGAATTGCGGATAGCCTTTTTTTATCATGGCGCCAAACTCTTGGGGCGAACGAAAGTTGGCGCGCAAATTCTTGCTTTGATACTTCGTAGCCGTAACGGAATCGTTGCTTTTGAAAGCATCCAGTTGGTTTTTGATCGAAGACAGCGCAGCATCGCGTTCTTTTGCTGTCGCGGCGCGCCATTCCAATGTTGGCGCCTCGGAAAACAGAATTTGCGCTTCGGCTTGCTTGCGCTGATAATCCATTATCTGCCAACCCAAGGCGCCGAAACTGAGAAAGATAACCGCCAGCGCGAGCAAGGTTTTGCGAGTGTCCAGTGATTTTTTCATAAATTGACTTTGTTTTCCGTGCGCGCCGATTCTAAAATGCCAAGAGCCAGACAAAGCGATTCTAAACCGGCCTGCCCATCGGCGCGCGGCTCGGTTTCGCCCCGCGCCACCGTAACAAATTCGTCCATTTGTTGTTTGAAGCCAAGACCAAGCGCATCAGCCGGAAACGCGATATTTTCGTTAGATATTGCTTCGCCGCGCGTGACAACGAAATGGCGATTGCCGTTTTCATCCGGCGCGCCGCCGGGAAAGCGCAAAATGCCTTTTGGCCCGAACAATTCAAAAACGCGCCCGCCGCTGCAATTTTCGGGCAAGCCCCACGACCACGCGAGAAGCAGTTCATCGCCGCTTTGAAAACGAATCGTAGCGCTGCCGGTATCAATCGCCGTATTACTTTCGCGCAACGTGCGGCCTTGGGCGAAAACCCATTTTGCGGGGCCGAAAGTGTAAAGGGCAAAATCAAGATTATGAATGCAGCCATCCAAAAATGGCCCGCCGCCTTTTTCGTCTTGATTAAACCACGGTGCGCTTGGCCCGGCGCCCGCCATAATATCGCGCCACACGAGGGGGCGCCCGATTTTGCCCGCTAAAACCGCCTCGCGCCACGAGAGCCATTCGGCATCGAAGCGGCGCACAAAACCAATTTGCAAGGGCGCGCCGCTGGCTTTCTGCGCTTGCAACATCGCTTCGCCTTGCTCGCGCGTGCGCGCCATCGGCTTTTCGCAAAACGTCGCTTTGCCAGCGTGCAAAGTTTCGATGGCAATGAGTGAATGCAGCCACGTCGGAACGCAAATGAGAACCGCATCTACTTCGTGCAGCCACGTTTTGTAATCGGCGGCGACGTGCGCGATATTCCACTGCTTCGCTAATTCCTGCGCGGCGTTTTGATTCACATCGGCGACGGCGAACAATTCTACATCGTCACGATTTGCCAGATGCGGCAAATGCGCGCTGCTAATGCCACCGGCGCCGATAATGCCAATTTTGAGAGGGGTCATGTCAACAATTTAACGCCGTTGGCTTGTCGGCACAAGAACGGGGCGCGTTAAACTTTGCCCATGAGACCTCTTCTGCTCCTTTTTATTTTGTTTTGTGGCCTTGCCCACGCCGCGCCGCTGCCGGTTATTAACGCCGATTTTGAAGGCGCGGACGGCAAAATCGCGGGCTGGCAATTATCCGGCGGACAGGGCGCCGCAAAAACCGAAAACAAAATTTCGTTTGCCAGCGTGACGGGCAACGGTGACGATTCGAGTTTCTGGCGCAGCGGCGCGCTTTCGTGGCAACCAAACGCCGTTTATTGCCTGAAATTCAAGGCGCGCGGCATGAATGCAGCGGGCGGCACGCCGATTACCGGGCCGGTTTTTACCAACCGCGATTTAGGCGGCATCGGTGAGCCGTGGCGCGATTACACCACTTATTTTCAAACGCCAAGCCAGATAAATCCCGATAGCGCGTGGCTGCGTTTCGGGCAATGGCACGTCAAAGGTGAAATCGGTTTCGATGGGGTGCAACTGATGACTGCGCAGCCGGTTTACGCGCGTAGCGGCGCCATTGAAATGGGCGAAGGCGAAACAATTTCTGGCAACGATTATTCGATGCGCGCCCCGCTGGGCGGCGAGAACAACAACACCAGCCGCGCCTTGTTACGGCACAGTTGCACTTTCAATTCGGATCGCTGGGTTTTTGGCGCGGGCAGCGAAGTGATTTATAAGCACGAAATCGCCGGACGCGCGCAAACCAAAGCGCAAATTGAAGTAGGCGTGACGTGGTATTCCGGCGGCCAATTGGCGCTCGAAGCCAGCCGCGATGGACAAAATTGGAAGGCGCTCGGCGCACTCGATAAATTATCGGCAGGCCAATTTGCTGTGCCCGCCGAATTGCTACCCGCGCAGGCCATTTTCATTCGCTTGCGTGCCCAAAGCAAAACCAAAGTCGGCGAGAATTCTGATCCCGGCTCGTTTCAAGTTGGCAGCTACCGTTTCAATTCGACTTTCGACGGCGCGCCTGTCGAATTGCGCGGCGTCACGCGCTTTTTTGCGATTGAAAAAGAATCGCCGAATTTGCCGGTCAAAATAATCACGGCGGGCGATGGATTGCCGGGTGGCAATAATGAAATTGACTTCGAGGTTGAGCGCGGCGCACAAAGTCCACAAAAAGTGAAAATTGGTTTTCCAGAACTGATGTCATTTGGGCTTTCCGAACACAATCTCGTTTTAGGCGCGCAACGCATTCAAGTGCCTTACAATATGTCGCATATAGGGCAGCAAACACGTCATCTTTACATAAGCGATGGCAAAGAAACTCTTTTTTCAGCCACCACTTCGTTTTTTGTGCCCGAACTTTATGCCGCAAATTATGGCGAAGCGTTGCCGGATTCGTCGGCGCAAAATAATCTTTGGTGGTGCAGTTCCGGCTGGAAAGTGGCGCAAAAGCGGCCCGCGCCGCAAAACAAAAGCGCGGCGCTGAAAATTGCCCTCGCGCGCAACGAAAGCGAAGCCGCGCAATTCGTTTTGCGCCCGTTGAGCGGACTGAAAAATCTTGCAATTGAAACGTCGTCTTTAACGGGCGCCAATGGCGCAACGATTGAGAAAACGAATCTCGAAGTTTTGCGCGTTGGCTATGTGAAAGTGGTGCAGTCGACGGATGAAACCGGCGTAGCGGATTTCTGGCCTGACCCGCTTTTGCCGATAGAAAAACCGCTCCATTTGGCCGCCAATCAAAATCAGCCCTTCTGGGTGCGCGTTTGGGTGCCCAAAAGCGCAAAAGCGGGCCTGTATAACGGCAAAATCACGCTCAAAGCCGATAATTACAGCGCGATTGTGCCGCTACAAATTACGGTTTGGAATTTTTCGTTGCCCGACAAAATGACCTGCGAAACGGCCTTTGGTTTTGATCCCGGCAACGTTTATCGCTACCAGAATTTGAAGACGAATGCCGACAAGCGCCGCGTTTTGGATTTGTATTGGAAAAGTTTCAGCGCGCATCATATTTCGCCTTACGATCCGGCGCCGCTCGACAGCTTCCAAGTGACGTGGCAAGGCGGCAGTTCGTGGCAAGGCGGGCAAAAAACCGCAGACGCGCACAGCGGCAAATTTGCGCTCTTGGTGAAAGATGAATCCACCGCGCAACAATATGCGGCCAGTTATAGCGCGCGATTCCTAATTCCTAAAAGCGGTTTCAAATTATCGTTCTGGCATCGTGCCACTGCCGGTCATGCGTTTCTTGTGACTTTGACGCACGAAGACGAAAACGGCCAGTGGATGCCGGGCCGCAACAACGATCTGCGCATCGAAGGCACGGGAAACTGGACGAAGTTTGAAAAAGAAATTAAACAATTTTCGCCCGGCTCCAAGCAAATTTCTGTGACGCTGCGGCCCGCTTTGTGGGCCGAAGATGGCTCGACAACAGGGCAGGTTTTCTTTGACGATGTTTCGCTGCTTGACCTTGAAAACAACAAGGAATTGTTGCCCGACGGCGATTTTGAAAAAGCATCAGCCGCGCCGCATCCGCTTTTCGATTGGACAGCGTGGGACAAAGCGATGGAGCGTGCCATCAACGAATTCGGTTTCACGATATTTCGCCTGGCGCCGCAAGGTTTGGGCAGCGGCACGTTTGCCTCGCGCGATGAGCCGGAATTAGCCGGATTTTCTGAAAATACGCCCGAATATCAAGCGGCGCTCAGGGAATATCTGGGAGGCATCGAAGCGCATTTGAAGGCCAAAGGCTGGCTGGAGAAGGCTTTCGTTTATTGGTTCGATGAACCCGACCCGAAAGATTACGCTTTTGTGATGAATGGCTTCAAAAAGCTCAAAGATTATGCGCCCGGCCTGCGCCGTATGCTGACCGAACAGCCCGAAAAAGAACTGCTCGGCGGGCCGAATTTGTGGTGTCCGGTCAGCAGCGAATGGAAGGAAAAAGACGCTCAAGCGCGCATGAAAAGCGGCGATAAATTTTGGTGGTATGTTTGCACCGTGCCCAAAGCGCCTTATGCCACGGAGTTTATAGATCATCCCGGTAGCGAAATGCGCGTCTGGCTCTGGCAAACATGGCAGCGCGGCGTCAGCGGCATTTTAGTGTGGGAAAGCAGCTACTGGACAAGCGGCGCGGCCTATCCCGATGCCTTGCAAAATCCGTATGCCGACCCTATGAGTTGGGTGTCGGGTTATGGCACCAAAACCGGCACCAAAATTGGCTGGGGCAACGGCGACGGGCGCTTTTTCTATCCGCCGGAAAATTACAACAAAACTGCGGCGCCGATTATCGCCGGGCCGGTAGATTCAATTCGTTGGGAAATGCTGCGCGATGGCATCGAAGATTACGAATATCTGGCGATTTTAAAGCGCGCTTTGCAAAATAAAAATCTCGCGCCACAACGCCGTGCCGAGTTGGAAAAACTGCTGGCCGTGCCGGAATCTATCACCAAAGATGCGACAACTTTCACGCGCGACCCGGCACCAATCGAAGCCCGCCGCGCCGAAATTGCACAGTCCATCGCGGCGCTGCAAAAGTGAAACGAATTGTGCAATCACCGCTTCTTTTTCAAAGCCACCGCGCCCCAGATGAACAAGGCGGCAACGCCAAGCAGCACAAGGCCAATAAGTCCAAGACTAACTGTATCTGAGGGTGAAGCGCCCAGTCCGCCAGCACTTGCAACCAACATAAAACAAGCGCCTGCCGCGCCGAAAATCAAGGCCAAGCCGACCAAAATAATCAGCCCGATAATACGCAAGGCGATGGTGATGCCAGAGCCTTGCGTGGGCAAAGGCGCGCCGCAATGCGGGCAAAACGTCGCATTAGTCTGCAAATCTTTGCCGCAGTTGAAACATTGCTTGCCACCAGAGGGGGGAAGGGGTGGCAGAGGTTCGGGAGTGTTTTTCATGGTATCTTGAGGTTATTTGCGCCACTTTCTTATTGCAATAGCTCCCCAAATGCACAATGCTGTGCAACTGAGTAAGGCAAGGCCGATTAAGCCATAGCCGAGTGGAGTCACATTGGGATTACCGCCCAAGTCTGGCGACACTCCGCCTATACCTGCAACTACCATACAACAGGCACCGGCGGCACCGAGCACCAATGCCAGACCAATCAAAATCATAATGCCAATGATGCGCAGTGCGATAGTTACACCAGAGCCTTGCGTTGGCAAAGGCGCACCGCAGTGCGGGCAAAAGGTGACATGAGTTCCCAAGTCTTCGCCGCAGTTGAAACATTGCTTATTATCTGGTGCAGGTTGCGTTTCCTGTGATGTTGATTTCATCGTGTATTCCTTCTCGAACGACGAAAACGCAAAAATTGACCGACTATCCAGAGAAGTAAAACCGCTAATGCTACAATTGGATGCTCGAATAGAAAACGAAAGGCCCACCACGCTCCGCCGCCTAAAGCCACAAGACAGGTGCCTATCGCGCCGATAAAAATGGCTATGCCTGCCATTGCGGACAAATTTGCACGCTTTTTGGACTTCTTTATTGCAGAATCTTCTCGCAAAGCGGTGCCACAATGCGGGCAAAATGCCACGTTTGCTTGCACTTCCTTGCCGCAATGAGGGCAGAGGATAGTTGTGGATTTAGTAATTTGGTCAGCACAAACCTCGCTCATGTGGTTATATCTCCGAAAGCTGTTTGACGGTGCGGCGCGTCCACAGCCACCACAGCGCGGCGCTGATTAAAATTTCTACGCAAACCCATTGTGCCAGCGACAGGCCGCCAAACAAAGCCGAACTATCGCGGAAAAACTCCAAAACAAAGCGCCCGACAGCAAAAAGCAGCAGCCACGCGCGAAATAAATCGCCTTCGCGCGAAAGTTTTGGGCGAAGAATTAATAGTGCCACGAAAATGGAAGCCGAAATCAGTGCCGCGTA
This sequence comes from Abditibacteriaceae bacterium, assembly GCA_031372065.1. Lineage (GTDB taxonomy): Bacteria > Armatimonadota > Abditibacteriia > Abditibacteriales > Abditibacteriaceae > DASWNL01. The sequence continues at coordinate 21,107 of JANMKN010000003.1, forward strand.
AATCTGCGCCGGATGCCGCCATGCGCCCTGTTGATAAATCGCCCACGGCATCTGGCAAATTTTTCCATAGCAGCAGCCGTTAAAATAGCAACCAAAACGTCCGACAGCTTCTCCGGCGGGCAAGGCCAGCGCCCACAAGTCGCCCGTTGAACGCGTGATGCTCAGTCGTTTTTTGCACAATTCGACGGCCAGCCAGCCGCCGATTAAGCCGCCCATTAAGGCTTTGCCATTAGCGCCTGCAAAATTCAAATTCGCGCCCGGTGTGGAAAGCAAGGCGCCAATGCGCGCGCCGATAACGCCGCCACATAAACCGGCAATCGCAATGTAGCCGATGCCTTCCGTCGCCAGCTTTTTGCCGCGCGCCGCCAAATAAAACACAACCGCGCCGACAATAAAACCGAGCAAAGTAAAAAGTTCGCCTATTTTCATGGTTTAAAATGGAAGACAGAGCCTTGGCGATACAGAAAGGGCAGGATTAAAACGATTCCGCGAGTTTTGCAGCCTGTTGAGCGTCGCAAAACATATCTCGTGCCCGCGAAAACGATGCTCCGGCTCGCGAAAACGATGCTCCGGCTCACGAAATCGATGCTCCGGTTCAAGAAATGACTGCTCCGGCCCGCGAAATGGATGCTCCGGCTCAAGAAATGATGTCTCCGCGCCGAGAAACGATGTCTCCGACTGCCGCAAACGCATCTTTGTCTATTTTGCCGTCAACGCAATCGTCGCCGGAAAATCTTGCGCGTCATCAAAAAGATAGCGCCAGCAGAACGAATAACGGCGCGGGTCGCTTTCGAAAGTGCCACTATGCACGCAGCATTGGCGAAGGCGGGCTTCGTGCAAAGTGTGGCTGTCCATGAACATTTTTATCGTCACGCGAAAGGTGCGTTCGGCGGCTTTGTTGAGGTCGTCGGCGGATAATTCGCCGCGTGGATACAGCAAATTCATCAAGTCGGAGAGTTCGCCCATGCAGCCGCAAAGTTTGGCTAAATCGCGCGCCAGTTGCGGCGCACCCAGCGGCAGTTGCTCGGAGAAAACGCGCGCTAAAGCGCCGGAAGACAGCATTCCTTTGACGGCGTCCGAGGCGCTTTCAAACGAAATGGTGTTGGACACCAAATGCAGCCATTTTTTCAGTTCGTCGCGCCCGATAAGTTGCGGCAGCGATTTCCAGCCGCGCCGCGTTTTGAGAAAATACGAAATATCACAGCAATCGCGGTGCGAGCAGGGCAGGGGAATGAAATCATTCGGCCCGGCCAAACCTTTGCTTTGCGCTTGTAAGCGGCGTTGCACGCCGGTGGGTGTGAGGCGGCTCTGCGGGTCGAAATGCGGCGCGCGGCCCGAACCGAACATCGGCTGAATCGCTAATCCTGTGCAGCGTTTTGTATCCAAACCGAGTTGCAAAACCGCGCCGATTTCGTCGTCGTTGACGCCTTGCGCGGCAGTCATGACCAGCGTTGTCCAAATTTCGGCTTCGCTTAAACGGCGCAGCGCTTGGAGTTTTTCTTCGGCGACATTTTCGCCGCGCAAAGTTTGATAAGTTGACGGCTTAAAGCCATCGAATTGCAAATAGACTTCGAGTCGCTCGCGCTGGCTTTGCAAGAACTCCAAAAATTTATCGTCGCGCGCGATGCGGCGCCCGTTGGTGTTCAGCAAAATGCGCGTGATGGGCAAATCGCTGAGAGCTTCAATCAGTTGCGGTAAATCTTCGCGCACCGTTGGTTCGCCGCCAGAGAGCATTAAAACGCCGAGTTTGTCGTTTTCGCGCGCTAAAATCGTTTCGACAGTGTGGCGAATTTCATTTATCGTCGGATATTCCGGCTTTGGCGAGGGTGTTCCCGGCTTGAGCGCGCCCGCGTAGCAAGCCGGGCACGCATAATTGCAGCGCTGCGTGACATTGAGCAATAAAATGCAAGTGTGCTGGCCGTGCGAGGCGGGCAGGCCGTTTTGATAGCCGTGCGGAAACGCACCGAAATTATCGGCGCGGTCGGGCGTGATTTGCAAAGTCGGCGCGCTCCAGCCGTTGCGGTTGCGCCAGATTTCGGCGTCTTCCTCGTAAAGCGATTCGCTTTCGCCATGCAGCGCGCAAAAACGGCGCATCCAAATTTTGCCGCCCTTTGAAATCAGCATTCCATCGCGCCACACATCTTCATCGCTGCGGCGCGGCGTCTCGAAACATTGCGGGCAAACGGTCGTGGTGTATTCTTCAATGAGATAATCGCGCGGCGGCAAGCCGGAAGTCGGCAAGCCGCGCGGTTTTGAATCCGTCATGCCTTAATTTTAAGATATTAAACTGCTTCGCGTTGAAGGTTTATGAAGAAGTATCGCGTTTGGATTTTGCTATCGCTTTTCATTTTGGCAAGCGCCTCGCTTTGGTTTTACTGGCCGCGCGGCGGAATTTTGCGCTGGCCGCCAACTCCTACGCGTGTGCGCTTAACGCGGCCTTATGGCATGGCGCCGCAAGCGTTTGAGGCGTTCATTCGCGCTTGTAGCAAGTCCAAAATTCATCCATATCGCATCGGGCAAACGATTGGCGAGCATCCGTTGTCGGTTGGCTATCACAAAAAAGATGGCATCACCAAGTGGAAAGGCGATTCGTTTGAATATTGTGCTGCTGTGGATTTGGGCACCAGCGATTTGAACGATTATCAGATCAAAAACTTTCTCGAATCGCTGGCTCAGCAAGGTTTTGCGGCGTTTTACCGGCACGAAGGCCATTGGAAGGGACACGAGCATATTCACGCGATTTATGGGCTTTTGCCGATGAAATCGCAGTTGCGCGGCCAAGTGAAGCAGTTTTTGCGCGAACGGCGCGCAACGCGCCAGAAACCACTCAAATGGGCGCGCCGATTCAAAAACTTATGAACGGCACCCAATTGGCAGCGTATAGCTTACAGTCAAGCGCCGTTGAAAAGCGGCGCGCACTGAGAAGTTCAAAGGAGAAACATGATCAAGCATTGGAATCGTCTGACCGCCATAGCGACCTTAGCCGCTGTTTTGGCAACCACACTTTTCGTAGGCACCACACCCGTGCAGGCGAAATCGAGCACATGGAAAAAGGTCGCCATCGGTGCGGCGGCTGTGGGCGCTTATGGCGCTCTCAAAGGCAAGAAAACGCTGGCCATTGGCGGCGCCGTAGTCGCTGCGGGTTCTTATCTGAAAGCCAAAAAAGACAAGAAAAAAGAATGGCGCCGTTCACACCGGTATCGTTCTTCTCGCTACAGCAATTCTCGCTACAGCAACACGCGTTACCGCCGCGCTCGCTAAAGCGCACCAGCCGCTAAACAAAACGCCTGTCCGATTGATTCGGACAGGCGTTTTGTTGTTTTAGACACTCAAAATCTACTCGGCGCCGACGCCGATATAGGTGCGCAATTTTTCGGATTCAAATTTCGCTTCGGCTTCCGGGTCGCGCGTGAAAAGCGAAACGAGAATACCGACCACAAACGCCGCTGTCATTGAGAAGAGAGCAGGATTTTTCATGGCGAACGGCGCTGGATTGACGGGCAGTTTGGCTTTGAGAGCCGCTGCTTGAAACACGTCCTCCCACACTGTCGGACTAAGCACAATCAAGACGATAGCGACGATTAAGCCTGCCGCCATGCTGGCGACGGCGCCTGCCGTAGTGAAGCGTTTCCACGAGATGGAAAGAAAGAGTGCCGGAAAGTTGGCGCTGGCTGCCACGGAAAAGGCGAGGCCAACCATGAAGGCAACGTTGACATCTTTAAACAACAACCCGAAGCCGATGGCTAAAATGCCCAGCAGAATAGTTGCGCCTCTGGCGACTTTGACTTCTTCCTTTTCATTTGACTGACCATGCCGCAGCACGCCGACATAAATGTCATGCGACAGCGCCGACGCGCCAGCCAAAGTCAAACCGGCGACGACTGCCAAAATTGTGGCGAAAGCAACAGCGCACAAGAAACCGAGAAACGGACTGCCACCAAGAATTTCTGCCAATAGAGGCGCGGCCACGTTCGATCCCATGCCCGGCGTGCCGGGCTTCGGTTTGGCGAGATATTCGGCGCCGACCAAAGCTGCCGCACCGTAGCCAATGGTGAATGTCAGAATGTAAAAGAATCCGATGAAACCGGTAGCCACAAACACCGATTTGCGTGCTTCGCGAGCGTCGGGCACGGTATAGAAGCGCATTAGAATATGCGGCAATCCGGCGGTGCCGAACATTAGGCCGAGCGATAGCGAAACCAAATCGAGCGGGGAGGTCGCGACCTTCGAAGTGAAACCGGGGAGTAATAATTTTTCTCCCGGATGCAAGGTTTTCATAGCACCGGTTGCAGCATCCTTAACTTCAACAGATGGCAAAGCACCCACGGCATGAAACAAGTTGGCGTAACTCCAACCGTAATGCGACAAGACCATCAAAGCCAGCATCGTGGCGCCGCCGATCAGTAGCACGGCCTTGATGATTTGCACCCATGTTGTCGCCAGCATACCGCCGAAGATAACGTAAAGAATCATCAGCACACCAACCGGGAATATCGCTGTTTCGTAGGGCAAGCCAAACATCAGTTTGATGAGGTCACCCGCGCCCTTCATTTGTGCTGTCAGATAAATTACGACTGTAACCAACGAGCCGATGGCGGCCATCGTGCGAATGGGTCGTTTGGATAAGCGATACGCCACCACATCGGCGAAGGTATATTTGCCGAGATTACGCAGCGGCTCGGCGATGAGAAACATCACGATGGGCCAGCCCACCAGATAGCCGACAGAGTAAATCAGGCCATCGTAACCACCGGTGGCGACCAAACCGGCAATGCCCAGAAAACTGGCCGCACTCATGTAGTCGCCAGCCAGCGCCAGTCCGTTTTGAAAGCCGGAAATGCTGCGTCCGGCGGCGTAGAATTCGCTGGTGGTTTTGGTTTTTTTGGCCGCCCAGTAGGTAATGGCAAGCGTCACCATCACGAAGGCGAAGAAAAATCCGATGGAAACGGGATTAGGTTGTCCGATGGTTGTTGGCATGAGGGTTCTCTGTGGGTTTCAGTTATCTTCGAGGCGCTTTTTCACGTTGCTGACCATCGTGTCGTAGCTATCGTTAGCCCAGCGCACATAAACGCCAGTTAGCATCCACGCGAAAATAATGACGCCGATGCCAACAGGAATGCCGGACGTGGCGCCACTGACCGGACGCGAAAGCACCGCAGGCGCGAAGGCCAACAGGAAGATAAAGCCAAAATAAATCAGCATCATCGCTACCGTTAGGCTCAGTGATATGGCATTCTTGCGGCGCGCTAACTCTTTGAATTCCGGGTCTTGCAGCATCTCATGCGCGCGTTTTTGCGCGCCTTGCAATTCGGTTTGCGGCACTTGTTCTTCGTTCATGGGCTTTCCGATTCTAAAAATGGAATGTGTGAAGCTGCAATCAGGATAGCAAAACGCCGCGCCGATATAAACTGGCACGGTGCGAAAATCAAAAAGGAAAGGCTCCTTATGAACAATATTCAAGCGCTGCTGCTGCCGATTCAAAGATTACACGAAATCATTCGCGATGCCGTCGTTGTTGCCTGCGAGGAAGCCGCTCTCGAAGACATGGCAGGCATCGCCAAAGAAGCCGAAGGCGACACTATTTACGCGGTTGATCGCATTAGCGAAGAAATTCTCATTGAATTCTTCGCCCACGAAGTTGCGCCGCATGCGCCCCTTGTTTTAATCGCCGAGGGCTTGGATGAGGGCCAAATTGTGCTGCCCGAAGGCACGCGCGAAGAAGATGCAATCTGGCGCATCATCGTTGATCCGATAGATGGCACGCGTGGTTTGATGTATCAAAAGCGTAGCGCGTGGATTCTCACGGGTGTAGCGCTCAATCGCGGCCCTCATACCAATCTGCGCGACATTGAACTGGCTGTGCAAACCGAAATTCCGCTCGTCAAGCAGCATTTATGCGACAGCGCGTGGGCTTTTGCGGGCGAGGGCGCTCATGCGACGCGATTCAATCGCATTACAGGCGAAAGCGTGCCGTTGCATTTGAAGCCCTCGACGGCTAATACCGTCGCGCACGGCTTTGCGATGATCGCGCGCTTCTTTCCGGGTGCCCGCGAAGAGCTTGCGGCCATTGACGAAGAGATTATTATCGGCGCGCTTGGCCCTGTTCAGCGCGGCAAGACCCATTGTTTTGAAGATCAATACATTTCCAGCGGCGGCCAATTATGGGAATTGATGAGCGGACACGACCGTTTTGTCGCCGATTTGCGTCCTTTGATGGAGAAACTGCTTCAAGCGCGCGGCCTAAGTCTTGGCATTTGCTGCCATCCTTATGATTTATGCACCGAACTCATCGCGCGCGAGTTGGGCATCCTTGTAACGGACGAACACGGCGCCTTTTTGCACGCGCCGCTCAATGTCGAAGCCGAGATAACGTGGTGCGGCTACGCGAACCCTCAAATTCACGCCCAAATTGCGCCTCTTTTGCAACAATCGCTGCGAAAACGCGGCTTGCTGCCGTAAAAATCGCTTCTTGTGGCACTTCATTGGTGTTTCGCGCGTCCGGTTTGGCCAAGACTTTTGAGGTTTTGGGAAATATGGCGACAAATCAATTTTGGCTGCGTAAGTTGAGCGTGGCGACGGCGTTTTTGCTGGCTTTGTTTGGAGATGTTCTGTCCGCTTCTGCCACCACTCCACCGCAGGTTTTCGGCATTGTCGGCGATTATGGGCGCGCTGGCACGCCTGAAAGAAATGTGGCGAGTCTGATTCAGAGTTGGAATCCCGATTACGTCGTCACCGTAGGCGACAATAATTATGATCTTGGTGGCGCGGACACCATTGATGCCAACATCGGCCAGTTTTATCACGATTACATAGCGAATTACAAAGGCACTTACGGGGCCGGGGGCGTGACGAATCGTTTTTGGCCGGCTTTGGGCAATCACGATTGGAGGACACCCGGCGCACAACCCTATCTGGATTATTTCACTTTGCCCGGCAACGAGAGATATTATGATTTTGTGCAGGGGCCAATCCATTTTTTTGTCGTAGATAGCGACCCCAGTGAACCGGACGGCAACACTTTTGATTCGCTGCAAGGCCGGTGGCTGCAAAATGCCTTGGCCGCTGCAACCGAGCCTTGGAAGATCGTTTATTTTCATCATCCGCCTTATTCTTCTGGCCCGCATGGCAGTTCGGCGTGGATGCAATGGCCGTTCCGCGCCTGGGGCGCAGATATTGTTTTTAGCGGGCACGATCATGTGTATGAACGACTTGAGGTGGGCGGCTTCCCTTATATTGCCAATGGTTTGGGCGGGCGCAGTATTTATAACTTTGGCGCGACTACCGCTGGAAGTGTGGTGCGCTATAACGCCGATTACGGGGCGATGCGCGCCGAAGTGGATGAGTATCGTTTGTCCACTCAGTTCATCGCGCGAACCGGCGCCGTGGCAGATAACTTCGCTTTGGCCCGCCTGCATGGACAAATCAATCGTCTTTCCGGCGTGGGTTTAAGCGGCGTGGTTATCTCTGCCACCGATGGCAACGCGCAAAATCCTCACGATAGAGTGGATGTGAGCCTGACCGATGGAGCTTATAATCTGCGCCCGCTGCCGCAGGGCACTTATATGGTAGTTCCCCGCTTGACGGGTTTTGTTTTTTCGCCCGCACAGGCCACCGTGACCATTGGTGCCAGCGGCGCCCCTGCGGTCAATTTCGTCGCCACAGCGCTGCCGCAAATTATCATCACTACGCCTTCTGCCAGTCAATCGGTGAATGGGCTGATGGTCATTGATGGGCGCGCGGCGGCTGACCCCGGTGGCACCGGATTGCTCCGTGTTTTGGTTTATCTGCGCCGCGATAGTGATGGTTTGTGGTGGCAAGGCACCAATTGGGGCACGCCGCGCACCGCGTTACTCGCTGCGCTCACTGGCACCAATTGGTCTTTAGATCATGGTTTGCCGGGCGCATCCTCCATGCCCGCCGGTGCCTACACTATTACAGCGTATGCTTATGATCGCGCTCGGAATTATAACGCGGCAGTGCGCCATTTTTATAGCGCCCCTTCTCAATGATGCCGCAGCGGGCAGCAAACTAACACAACAAAACGCGACGAGATTCAATCTCGCCGCGTTTTGTTGTGTTACGCTCGTTTAACCGCCGGAAGCGTCGTCGTCCAGAATAGTGCCTTGGCCTTGACCATCGCTGATGGTCGCACCCGCAGCGTTGCTCAAATCCACGGTGAAGGTTTCGTCGTTTTCATGAACGGCGTCGCCTACCACCGTGACGGTGATGGTTTTGGTCGTCTCGTTCGGCGCAAAAGTCAGAGTGCCAGCTTTACCGCTGTAATCGCCCGGTTTCACCGCGCTGCCGTTGCCTGTTTGATACGACACCGTCACCGCTTGGCCGCTGACCTTCGACAAACTCACCGTAAAGACGAAGTTCGTCGTGCCGCTGCTGCCTTCGGCCAAAGTCACATCGTTAATCGAAAGTTTAGGCAAGGCGTCGTCGTTGGTGAGGACTTGCGTGCCCGTCTTGCTGCCTAAGGTGCCAGCCTTAGCCGAGAGAAGTTGCAAACGAATCGTTTCATCGGCTTCGGGCACCGTGTCACGCTGCACTACAAACGCGACAGCTTTGTTGGTTTGGCCCGGTGTGAAGGTCAGCGTGCCACCATCACCGCCGGGAGCGGTGTAATCGCTGCCGTAGGTCGCCGTGCCGCCAAAGCTATAGGTCACAACCACTGGTCTGCTGCTGGCAGCCGACAATCGCACTGAGAAGTGCAGGCTTTGCGTGCCGCTGTTGCCTTCGTTGATGGCGACTAAATCGGCGGTGGAGACAGTGGGCAAGGGATCGTTATCGTCAATGAAGGCGCGTCCGCCCAAAATGCCGCCATTGCTGCGAATGCTGGCCTGATTGCTGTTGGACAACAAGAGGCGGAAGGCTTCTTGCAGTTCGTTCAAGCTGTCGTCCAAAACTGGCACACTGATGGTTTTGCTGGTTTCTCCCACGTTGATGGTGTAGCTTGTGGTTGCCAACCCTGTATAATCGCTGCCTGCCGTGGCCGAGTAGTCTTGGGTGGCGGCATCGAAGGTGATAGCGCGCAAGGCCGGACTGCCCAAACTCACCACAAAGTCGGCGTTGATGCCACCCACGGTTTCAGTGACGGTGGGATTGCTCACACTCAGCACTTCGCTTTCAAAGGCGCCGATGTCAGGCTTGCCGCCGCTGGGTTGCGGGCGCGGGAAGCCGCGCTGATCGGTGGCCGGAGCATTGGCAGCATTGGCTTTGCCCTGCGCCGGAGAGCCGGGCAAAAGCGCCATCGTCTTGGTCGGTCCGCCGTTGTCGGCTAAAGCGCTCAGTTTGGCATCGAGCGCATTGGCCGCTGTGCCGACTTGATCGCCATTGACGCCGTTGACGAAGCCGGGGGCCGCGCTGCCGTCACCAATCAAGTTGTAGCCGCCGGAAACAAAAGTGCCACTGGCGCCGCCACTCACGTCGCCGACCGCGTTGTTGGTGGCGATGGTGTTCTTGATCGTCGCGCTGGCGCCGGGGTTGTAGATGCCGTAGAAGGAGTTACCGCTAACAGTGCAACTCGCAATGGTCGCTGTGCTGCCGATGGTGATAGAAATGGCGCTGTTGTTGCCGGTCACTGTTGTATTCGTGATGGTCGCTGTGCCGTCGCTGTAAATGGCGACACCATCGCCGGTGCTATTGGTATTGCCGCTCGCCGTGCAGTTCGTGACGGTCATCGTGGGGTTGGTTGGGAGGCCGTTGGTGAAGTTATCGAAACCGTAACTATTACCGCTCGCGGTGCAATTGGTAATAATCGCCGTCCCGAAGTTATAAATGCCAACGAAGCCTTTGCTGACGGTCAGGCCACTGAAAGTAGCGCTCACGCCAGTCTTCACTTGGAAGATAGCAAACGATTTGTTGCTGTCGCTTTCTTCGATTGTCAGCAAATTGGCGCCGGGGCCGGTGATGGTCACAGCCTCGCTTAGGTCATTTAACGCAGTGCCGAGCAGGATGGTCTGCGCGCTGTTGAAGAGCGCAGAGAAGGTAATCTCACTGGCATCAGCGTCGCTGTTGGCATAAGCAATCGCTTCGCGCAGGCTGGTGCCGCTGCCATAAGCCGGGTCGCTGGTGCCGTTGTCTTCATCCGCCGTGGTCGTCACCACGAGGGATTCGTTAGGCGTGAATTGCAATTCAAAGGCGCCGATGTCGTCGCGGTTGACTTGTGGACGTGCCACGCCGCGCTGATCGGTCGTGAGCGTGGTGTCCGTGGTGTCACCCGCGTTGATGGCTAGGCTACCGCCTTGCAGCGCCATCGTTTGCGTGGGGCCGCCGTTGTCAGCCAAAGCACTCAGCTTCAACTGTGCCGCCGTGCCGCCGTTTTGGTCGCCGGACTGATTGAAGTTGCCTATTCCGTTGCCATCGCCGATGAGGTTGAAGCCCAAACTCACGAATGAGTTGGTGCTGTTATCACAGGAAACATCGGTGCCGCTGTCAGAGCTGCCGGGCAGCGAGGTGCGGTTGTCGGCGATAATGCTGTTCTGCACGCGTGTGCGGGTGAAGTTGTTGCCAGACGAGAATACTCCGCTGCCCGCATCCAGCGGCGCGCTGTTGCCGGCAATGGTGCAGCTTTCGATGCGCAGCAGTCCCTGAAGGCTGTAAATACCTCCACCTCCCGTGGAGGCGCTGTTGCCGGAGATGGTGCTGTTGCGCAGCAGCGTGCTGCTCGCTGGATCAGGCTGCCCGACCACGAAAGCCGAGGGGCTGCTGTAAATACCGCCGCCCCTCACTGCGGAGTTATTGCTGAGGGTGCTGTTTTCCACCGTCAGCGTGCCAAAGCCGTTATAGATGCCGCCGCCGCCGCCGCTGATGTTGGGGTCGGGAGTGGAGTTATTGCTGAGGGTGCTGTTTTTCACCGTCAGCGTGCCGGAGTTAGAGATGCCGCCGCCGGAGAAGCGCGCGGAGTTATTGCTGAGGGTGCTGTTTTCCACCG
>JANMKN010000004.1:0-4165 GCA_031372065.1 Abditibacteriaceae bacterium
CTTTTCGCGCGATGCAACTACCGCCGCCGCCGGCAAGCTGCTCGGCCTGTGTGTCGGCGTCAGCCAATATCAGGATGCGCGTTTAAATCTCAAATTCGCCGACGCCGACGCCAACGCGCTTTCGCAATCGCTCGGCGCGCAGCGCGGCCTTTACAGCGGGGCCAATGTCAGCGCGCTGACCAACGAAAAAGCTACCGCAAGCACCATAAAAAGCCAATTAGATGCGCTCATTCAAACCAGCACGCGCGCCGACACGGTTTTTCTTTCGCTTTCGGGCCACGGCTGGCGCGATGATGAACGTAATTTCTACTTCGCGACCGCCGAAGTAAACCGCAACGACATTTCGCACAGCGCGCTGCCGTGGCGCGATATTACCGAGCGCCTGACGCAGCTTTCGCAGCGCAGCAAGCGCGTCATTGTGCTGCTTGACGCCTGTCACAGCGGCAGCGCGGCGACGAACGAAGAGTTGGTCAAAGCGATTCTGTCGGCCAATGCCGGAGTTTTGGTGTTCGCCAGCAGTCGGGGTAGCGAAGTGTCGCTCGAAAATGCCGACTGGGGCCACGGCGCGTTCACCAAAGCGTTAATTGAAGCGATGGAAGGCAAAGCGACAGCGGCGGGCGAAAACAAAACAACGATGCTGGATTTTTTGAGTTATGTTTCGCGCCGCGTGAAAGCGCTGACCGAAGATCAACAGCATCCGCAAGTGCCGTTTTTGCAGGATTTCGATACCGACGCGGCGTTGATGGTCAGGCCATAAATTTCAGATTCGCTATCCATTCTTCTGGAAGCGAATCAATACTGTCTTTGCTTACCGGGAGGTTTGTGATGCGTTTGGTGTTTTTCTGGGTTCTGGTTTTAGTCGCGCCGTCTTTGGCGCAAGGCGAAAAAAAGGCGGAGCCGGTCAAGGAACCGGCAGATGTTCCCAAAACGAAAATCTCGCCAAAGGATGGCGCGGAGATGATTTTCATCCCTGCTGGCGACTTTCTCATGGGACAAAACAAAAGTCGCGTCAACGTGGCTGGCTTCTGGATGTATAAAACGGAAGTGACGGTGGCGCAATATCGCAAGTTTTGCGGCGCCGCCGGGCGTGCCATGCCAGCGGTGCCCGCCTGGGGCTGGCACGATGACCACCCAATTGTCAACGTGAATTGGAACGACGCCAAAGCTTATTGCGATTGGGCGGGAGTGAAACTGCCGACCGCCGAGCAATGGGAAAAAGCCGCCCGTGGGACGGATGGACGGGTTTATCCGTGGGGCAATACCTTCGACACGAGCCGAATGCGTTGCTCGACTAACATCCTCGAAGATGCGGTCAGCACCGCGCCGGTCGGGAGTTACCCCACCGGCGCCAGTCCTTATGGCTGTCTCGACATGGCTGGTAACGCCTATGAGTGGTGCGAAGACAAATACGACGACAAAGATCGTGTTGACAAAGGGGGGAGTTGGGGCGATGTCGAGCCTTTCTGCTTCTGGGCAGCGCGGCAAGGCCACCTCAAGCCAGACCGCGTCGCTCCCTACGGGGGTTTTCGTTGCGCCTCAAATCCGTAATTCCGCCTTATTCAATGTGCGGGTCGTTGGCCGGAGCAACCGGCAGATTTTTATGCGTCAACTCTTGATTGTGCCGTTCGCCTGTCTGCTGTTTGCCGGGGTGCTGCAAGCCGACGTGCCCAAAACACCGCGCCCCGAACTGGCGCTGCAAGTAGGGCACACCGGCGGCGTGATGCAGGTAGCGCTGTCGCCCGACAACATGATGGTCGCCAGCGCGGAGTTCGACGCGGGCACCGTGAAAATCTGGGATGCGCGCAGCGGCGAAGTGCTCCGCACCTTTCGTGAACCGGGCATTTCGTTCACCTACGGCGTGAAGTTTTCCCCTGACAATGCGTTGTTGTCGGTATCAACTCACGGCGGCATCAAACTGTGGAACACGCGCACCGGCGAGATGCTGCGTTCCTTGTCTGTCGGCCTCGTTGGCTCATTGAATACTTCGGAATTTGCCTTTTCCCCGGACGGGCACTGGCTGGCGCAAAACGCCTACGTCTACGGCAAGGGTAACGAAGTGCAACTGTGGAATTTGCAAACCGGCGAAGTTGGGCGTCATATTTTGCTCGGCGCGACGGGAAATTGCGCCATCACCTTCACGCCGGACGGCAAGACGCTGGTTGGCCTGCGACCGCAAGACAATCTTATCCGCATTTGGGACGTGGCCACCGGAGCGCAGCAGGCGACTGTGCCAGTGGACTCAAAAGGCAGCGGGCCGCCGGTTTTTTCGGCGGACGGCGCATTGGTAGTCTTTGCCCGCACACCGGGCAACACTCCTGAAATCGCGGTTTGCGATGCTCACACCGGAAAACGCCTTTCGACAATCAAAAACCTGCAAAAAGGTCTCGCTTGTTTGGCCGTATCGCCCGATGGAATGCTGCTGGCCTCGACGGGAGCGGACCTCACGTTGAATTTGTGGAATCCGCGCAGCGGCGACTTGGAGCAAACCTTGGCGGTGTCTGCAACGGAGGCCATCATTGGCGCGGCGTTTTCCACCGATGGTAAAACCCTCGTGGCCGGAGCATCCAACGGTTCGGTGCTGCTTTACGACGTAACAACACTTGCCAAACCACGCCTCGCGCGCACTTTGCGTGGACGCAGCGATTTTTTGATCGGCGTGAGCTTTAGCGCCGATGGCGCCACCGTTCTCAGCGAAGCCATGTCGCAGAGCGAGACAGCACTGCAATTGCGCGAATGGGACGCGAAGTCCGGCGCTTTACGGCGCGCAGCTCCCGAAACTGAGTTTTCTGTTCATGCAGTTGCGCTGTCGCCCGACGGTGCCATTCACGCCAGCGTGGCCTCAGGCGCCAAATTCGACGGCACCGGCGACGTGCAGTTAAGGGACGCTAAAACCGGCGTCAGTCGCACCTTGCTCGATTCGGCAAACACCACCTCGCTGGCGTTCATCAACGGCGGCAAGACCGTCGCGGGCGGAACTTTTGGCAACGGCATCCGCTTGTGGGATGTGGCCACCGGCGCAGTAAAACAAACTTTAAAAGCGCCAGATGAGCCGCCCGAAAGCGGCACCTTCGTCACCTGTTCGCCCGACGGCAAGCTGCTTGCCACCGCCGAGATGATGGGCACCCTCAAATTGTGGGACGCACGGCAGGATGCGTTGAAAGAGCCGCTACGGATCATCAAAACCAACGATGTTCCATCGGTTCTCACGGCGATAGCTTTTTCCCCCGACAGCACAACGCTGGCCGTGGCGCGCGTCAGCGACACTTTTCTGCTGGATACAAGCACCGGAAAGAAAGTGCGCTCACTGGAAGAGCATGGCGGCTATACGTTTGGCCTGGCGTTTTCGCCCGACGGCCAGCGTTTGGCGACCAGCGGCGACAGCACGGTGAAAATCTGGAATCCCAAAACCGGACGGCATTTGGCGACGCTTTACAACTTCCCCCGCGAAGACGCCAAGCCCGGCGATGCCGAAGATTATCTGGCGCTGACGCCTGAAGGCTACTATTCCGGTTCCGCTGCCGCCGACCGTTACGTTAAATTCCGCCTCGGCGACACGCTGTATCCGGCGGAAAGTTTTCAGGCACGCTATTACCGGCCCGATCTGGTGCAGAAGGCGCTGAGTGGCGAAGAATTGCCGCCCGTCGGCGATTTTAAAGGCCCGTTTCCGCCGGTGACGAAATTGGGCGTTGCCGAAAAGGCCATCGGCGACACGGTTTCGGTGACGCTGGCCGCCACCGATGACAGCGCTATCAAAAGCGTGGCATTCTTCGTCAACGGCGCGCGCGTGGACGCCAAACCTCTTACAGCCGATAGCCGCCCACTCACCGCCGATTCGCGCGCTTTAACCGCCGATTCCAAAGCGTTGACGGCGGATGCGCGACCTTTAATCGCCGATTCGCGCACTATCCCCGAAGCGCACAAAACCATCACACGCTACACCGCGACGCTGCCGCTTCCACCGGGTGCGGCGAATTTAAAAATCCAAGCTATCGCTTTCGACGATGATGGTTTGCAATCACCGCGCGAGGAAATTCTCTTTTCGCGCGATGCAACTACCGCCGCCGCCGGCAAGCTGCTCGGCCTGTGTGTCGGCGTCAGCCAATATCAGGATGCGCGTTTAAATCTCAAATTCGCCGACGCCGACGCCAACGCGCTTTCGCAATCG
>JANMKN010000008.1:0-77116 GCA_031372065.1 Abditibacteriaceae bacterium
CTTTTCGCGCGATGCAACTACCGCCGCCGCCGGCAAGCTGCTCGGCCTGTGTGTCGGCGTCAGCCAATATCAGGATGCGCGTTTAAATCTCAAATTCGCCGACGCCGACGCCAACGCGCTTTCGCAATCGCTCGGCGCGCAACGCGGCATTTACAGCGAAACTAAAATCAGTGCGCTGACCAACGAAAAAGCTACCGCAAGCACCATAAAAAGCCAATTAGATGCGCTCATTCAAACCAGCACGCGTGCCGACACGGTATTTCTCTCGCTTTCGGGCCACGGCTGGCGCGATGACGAGCGCAATTTTTACTTCGCGACCGCCGAAGTCAATCGCAACGATGTAGCTCATTCGGCGCTTTCGTGGCGTGAGATTACCGACCGTTTGACGCAGCTTTCACAGCATAGTAAGCGTGTGATTGTGTTGCTCGATGCGTGTCATTCGGGCAGCGCGGCGACGAACGAAGAGTTGGTCAAAGCGATTTTATCGGCCAATGCCGGAGTGCTGGTTTTCGCGAGCAGTCGCGGCGGCGAAGTGTCGCTCGAAAACGCCGACTGGAAGCACGGCGCGTTCACCAAAGCGCTCATCGAAGCGATGGAAGGCAAAGCAGCGCCGCAAGGAGAAACGAAGATTACGATGATAGATTTCATCGCCTACGTTTCGCGTCGCGTCAAAGCGCTGACCGAAGACCAACAGCATCCGCAAGTGCCGTTCTTGCAGGACTTCGATACAGATGCGGCCATTGTGGCCCGACCTTAACTCGTTTGATTTATGATGTGTATTGAATGTTGAATCAAACTCGCAGGATTGCCATGAAAACCATCAAAATCATTTGCGCCCTGAGCCTTTTGCTTTGCGCATCGCATCTTCACGCTGCCGAACAGGTTCCGGTGCCGGCTAATGAAACCTCCAAAGAAACCGCTATTTCGTTGTTGCAGCAGGTGTTTGCGGCTTATCAAGCGAGGCAACCATTGAAAGCAGTGCAACTACTGGGGCAGGCGCAGAACTTGGCACGCGAGCAGAACGATAAGCCAAGCGAGGCGTTGATATTGTTCCTCTACGGAGGACTTTACGAAAAGATGGGCTTGAGTGACCAAACCAAGGAGAGCGAAGCGCAAGCCCGCGTTTTGCTGACGCAAGTTAATAACCCCTCAACCAGTGCCATAATATTTACTATGATAGGTCGGGTCTATCACCAAGTGGGCCAACTACAGCGAGCAACTCAGCTTTACGAGGAAGCCATCACCCTTAGCCATGCAGCAGGAGATAAAGCCGTTGAGGGCTTTGCCTTAGTCAATCTCGGTCATGCAGAACAAATATCGGGGCAATTGCCACAATCGTTGCAACATTTGTTGCAAGCCACCAGACTTTTACACGATGTCAGTGATGTGGCGGGCGAAGCCCAAGGTCTATTATTCTTGGCTTTTCTACAAGAGAATCTTGGTGATAGAAAGAAGATGCGGGACTTAATGCAGCAATCACTCGCTCTGCTACAACGGCCCCGTGTGGAGCAAAAGAAACAAATAAACACCTTATTCGACATCGCACGCCAGTGTTTATTCGACCCCAAAATCATCGAAGCTGATGACCTGATTGCATTGGATGCTTTGGATGATAGGCCCTTGAGTGAGCGAATCTTACTTTTGGAACGGGCGTTGCTATTGGTGCGGGATGCTAAAAACCAAGCCAAGGAATCTACGGTCTTAGAATGTTTTGCCGATTGCTACCGTGATAGCGGCCAGCGCCAGAAGTCAAACGAAATGGCCGCGCAGTCGCTAACACTTGCTTTAGAAACGGGTCATAAGGGCACGGCTATAGGTGCGCTGCGCATACTGGCTTGGAATGCCGAAGAAAGTCAGCATTTGACCGAATCCATGAAATATAAAAAACAAGCTCTCCAAATGTGTCAGGAGTTAGGAAATCTTGACAACGAAGCTTGGTCATGGGGTGATATCGCTACCACGGCAGAAGACGCAGGGCTGTTGGATGAGGCCAAACAAGCGCGTCTGGCCCAACTGACTATTTTTGAGCGCCAACGCGAACATTTAGGAGGCTCAGATGCCGCAAAAGCCAACTATTTAGAAGACAAATTGCGTGCCTATCGTTCGTTCATCAGTTTGCTATTGAAGCGCGGCGAAGTGGCAGAAGCCTTAGCTTGGACCGAAAAATCAAAGGCGCGTGCGTTGCTGGATTTGATGCAAAACGGCAAAGTGGACATTAGTGCCAGCGCCACAGATGAGGAAAAGCAACGCCAAGGGGTTCTAATTGAGCGATGCAACTCGCTTACCCAACAAATGATTGGTGAAGGCACTGCGACAACTCCTAACCAAGAAAAAATCAAATCACTCAAAATAAAGCTGACTCAAGCCGAAAGCGAGTTGCAAGCCTATAACCAGACTCTCTATGCCGCGCACCCTGACCGGGCCACCCGCCGAGCCGCTCAAACTGTGAATCTCGACGGTATTCGTCAATTCCTTCCCCCCGACACAGCGATCCTTAGCTATGTCATTTTGCCTGCCCCGGAACGGCTTGTGCTGTTCTGCGTGACGCTCGTAGAAGGCCAACCTAAAGTTCAGACTTACGATTTGGCTCAGAATATGGAGGCCTTGGCCGAAACGTTAGATGATTTTCGTGATGCGTGCTCCCATGCCGAAGGCAAATATCGCTTCAAAGCCCAGTCACTATATACGCAGCTTATCGCGCCTGCCAATCATCTATTAGAAGGTAAAACGCGACTGATAATTTGTCCGGATGGGCCACTGTGGGACACTCCGTTCGGCGCGTTACGCAACGGCGACAAATTCTTGGCGGAGTCTTACGAATTGGATTTTTCTTACAGTGCCACGGCGCTGCAATCGGCTGTGGCGGCCAACAAGGGCACGCCGAACCCACTGAATCAATCTCTTTTAGTTTTTGCCAACCCCGATTTCGGTGGCGCCGAACGCTTTAGAGGAGTGGGGGCGGCGCAATCACGGCCCTTGACGGCGGATTCGCGGCCCCTCACTGCCGACTCGCGGCCCCTCATAGCTGATGCCCGCGCCTTGACCGCCGACTCGCGCGACATTTTCACGCGCGAGGGCGGGATTTTACCACTGCCCGGCACGCAGCGCGAAGCGGACGCTCTGAAAGAAACTTATCCCGACGCCGAAATTGATACAGGTAAAGCGGCGCAGGAAGTGATAGCCAAAGCACAATCGGGTAATTATCGTTATCTACATTTTGCCACGCATGGCTTATTTAGTTCTACCAATCCTATGTTGTCCAGCGTGGTTTTAGCCGAGCCACCCACAGGTTCAAATGAAGATGGTCTTCTCACAGCACGTGAGATTTTCGATTTGAAACTACACGCCGATTTGGTGGTGCTCTCGGCCTGCAACACAGGGCGCGGCGAAAAAAAGAGCGGCGAGGGCGTTATCGGGCTGACCTGGGCACTTTTCGTGGCAGGCACGCCGTCACAGGTGGTCAGTCAGTGGGCGGTGAACGACAGCAGCACGGCCAAGTTAATGAGCGCACTCTACGCCAATCTCAAAGGAGGCAAAGCCAAAGGCGTGGCTCTGCGCGAAGCCGAATTACTGTTGATGAAAGAAAAACCTCATCCCTACTTCTGGGCACCCTTTGTCTTAATGGGTGATTGGCGCAATTGAAGAGCGACATTCCCTTTGCCATTGCCTGACTTTCTGTTGAACTTGCAGGCAATGGCTGAGGCGACTCCCACCGGCACCGTGACGCTGGTTTTTACTGACCTCGAAAATTCATCGGAGCTTTCCGAAAAGCATGGTGCGGCCTTTGAAGCGGCGCGCATGGCGCATTTTGGCGTGTTGCGCGAAGCGGCAATGGGGTATAGCGGTTACGAAGTCGAAACAGCGGGCGACGCGCTGTTTCTTGTCTTCCAAAATGCGGTAGAGGCCGTGCAATTTGCGGTGCAAGCGCAAATTGCAATGGCGGCTTACGCATGGCCGGAAATGTTCGGTGAATTGCGCGTGCGGATCGGAATGCATACCGGCGAGCCATTCATTGGCGAAGATAATGGACATCCTACCTTTCGCGGCCCAGTCACCAACAAAGCCTTTCGTGTGCAATCGGCAGGGCATGGCGGGCAAAGTTTGGTTTCGCAAGCTACGCGCGAAGCAGCACAACACGGATTGCCGCCGGATATCTCGTTTCTCGATTGCGGACTGCATCGCTTAAAAGGCGTAGGAGAAGAGCATTTATGGCAAATCGCGCACGCCGCCTTGCGCCGCGATTTCCCGCCGCTCAATACGCTCAATCCGCAGCGTCATAATTTGCCGCAACCAGCGCTGCCACTCATCGGGCGCGAAAGTGAAATCACCGTCTGGCGCGAAACTTTATTGAACGACCACACGCGTCTTTTAACGCTGACCGGATTTGGCGGCCTCGGCAAAACGCGCTCGGCTTTGCAATTGGCCGAACTGTGCGTTGGCGATTTTTCCGAAGGCGTGTGGTGGGTTGAACTCGAAGAAACTCGCTCTGCCGAAGCGATGCTTTCACGCATCGCGCTGCTGCTACGCTTGCAGCCGCAACCGAACCTTCCCATTAAAGACCAACTGTGGAATTATCTACACGAGCGCCACTTGCTTTTGGTGCTGGATAACACCGAACAAAACCCCGATGCGCCGCAAGTTATCAGCGACTTATTAAAAGCGACCACGCACGTCAAGTGTTTGGTGACCACACGGCGCGCTTTGGAACTACGCGCCGAAGTGTTGCGCGAAGTGCCGCCTTTGCCTCTCGACGATGCGGAGCACTTGTTTGAAAACTTCGCGCGAACGCGCCGCGACGAATTTCGCATTGATGACGACAACCGCGACGATGTGCGCGAAATTTGCGGCCAACTCGAAGGTGTGCCATTGGCGTTGGAGTTAGCTGCCTCACGCATTGCGGGCCTCAGTCCGCGCGATATTTTGCGACATCTGGGTCAGCGTTTCAAAGTGCTCCAAACGCGCTCGCCCGATTTGCCGCCGCGCCAGCGTGCCTTGCACGGCGCGATTGATTGGTCGTTCGATTTATTGGATGACGACAGCAAAAATCTCTTCGCGCAATTGGCGGTTTTTCGGCGCGGTTTCACTCTCGCCGATGCCGAAGCAATTTGCGAAACTTTCGATGTTTTCGAGGGCGTGCAAGAACTGCGCAATCAATCGCTGTTGCGCACCGGAACCGATGCCGTGACGGGTGCAACTCGTTTTTCGATGCTGGAATCGGTGCGCGAATATGCCGCCGAAAAATTGGCTGCCTTGCCCCGATCAGAAGTCACTCATCAACGACACGCCGCCTATTTTTTGCGCTTCGCCGAAGCGCAAATCGCGCATTTGCGCACATCTGAAGAACCGCGTGCCTTGCGCCGTTTGCAATCACATCTCGATAACGTGCGCGCCGCCAATCGCTGGGCGCGCGAAGCGAACGAAATTGCAATGGCGGCGCGCTTGTCGCTGGCACTTGGCATCTTTTTTCAGCGCAGCGGTTTGCTCAATGAAGCAGTGCGTGCTATCGAAATCGGCCTGCAAATCGCAGCATCCTTGGAAGGCGAACAAACGGCATTACTTTCGCAGTTATGGCGCGAGCGCGCCGGTTTACATCTTGATAAAGGCGAACCTCAAGAAGCGATTCGTTGCGCGGGAGAATCGCTGCGTCTTGAGGCCGCAACTGGTGATAGAAAAGGCCTGGCCGAGGCACATAATTTACAAGGTCTGGCTATCAAACGCCTTAAAGATTTCGCGCTGGCGAGGGTGACATTCACTTTGGCCCTGCAATTGTTTCACGAGGTTGACAACGAAATCGGCATGGCTATTGTGCAAACTAATTTAGGCGCGATTGAATGCGACGACCCACTTGGAGATCGTAATACCGGCGCGCAGTGTTTGAACGCGGCGCTGGAACTGCGCCGCAAACAGGGCGATGGACGCGGAGTCGCCGAAGTGCTGAACAATTTAGGAGTGTTAGCTCATGAAGACAAGCGTTGGAACGACGCGGAGCGATTTTATCTTGAAGCATTATCGTTTGAAAAGCAGTTGCAAAATGCAGTGGGCGTGGCGCGCGTGTTGATCAATCTCAGCGAAATCGCCGAAATTCATGAAAAGCGGCGCCGCGCGCTGCGTTGTGCCGTGGCATCGGCCTATCTTTTTGAAGACGCCGGTTCTCCCTGGCAGAACTACGCATTGGATTTTGTCGAACGTTTATCCGCACACGATAACAGTTCGCCCGAAGACAAGACAACTCGCTTAGAAAATAAGCCTTTGAATGACATCGTCACTTGGGCATTGGAAAAACAGCCTTGAAAGGAACATCATGCCGGGTTGGGACAAATTGAAAACGCTGGTCGGTTACGAGTTCACGCAATCGCGCGAAGAAGGGCGCGATTTGCGCGATGAAGACGCCTTGCGCGACGAATTTAAGGCCGCAGGCGATGACGAAAGCAAACTTTTGGCCTTGTGGGACAAGCTGCTGGCCTTGCCGCTACGCGCTGACTTTGCCTTCGATGAGCCAAGCGATTTGGCAACCATAAAATCGCTGCGGCCAACAGCCAAGCGCCGTTTTGCAATCAACAACGATCCCAAAGTGCTGTTCGACAAAATGTATGGCGCGTGGCTGGGACGCTGCGCCGGTTGCGCTTTGGGCAAGCCTGTCGAAGGTTTTATGAGCGCGCATAATGGCTTGTCCAGCAAAGAGCGCATCAAAAATTATTTGACGGCCATTGATGCGAGCGAATATCCTCTGCGCGATTACTTTCCGCAAACTTCGCCCGCGCAAGAGCAAACCGGCAAACTCTGGTGTCCGCTTTCGACACGCGAGAAAATCGCCTTTATGGAAAGCGACGACGACATTCGCTACACCGTTGTCGGACAATTGGTGATGCGCCAAAAAGGGCCGGATTTTACAACGGGCGACGTGGCAAACGCGTGGCTCAATCATCTGCCCTATAAGATGGTTTGCACCGCCGAAACGCAAGCCTATCGCAATCTGGTCAATCGCTACGAATGGCACATGGCTCATCAGGGGGGCGCTGAGGCAAACATTGATTGGAACTGGGTGGCGACAAATCAAAACCCGTATCGCGAATGGATTGGCGCGCAAATTCGCGCCGATAGTTGGGGCTACGCCGCACCGGAAAATCCTGAATTGGCCGCCGATTTCGCGTGGCGCGATGCGCGTTTATCGCACGTTAAAAACGGTATCTACGGCGAAATGTTTTGCGCCGCGATGATCGCCGCCGCATTTGCTTTAGACGAGCCAAAATCCATTATCGCAGCGGGCCTAAACGAGATTCCGCAAACCTCGCGCTTGTATCAAGAAATGCAGAAAGTGATGGCGATTTGCGAAAAGCATAACAACGATTTCGCGAACTTTGAAATGGTTTTGGATGAGATTTACGATTTGCTCGGCCATTATCATGCTGTCCACACCAACAATAATGCGGGCCTTGTTGTGGCGGCCTTGCTTTTGGGTAGTCACGATTTGGAAAAAGTCATAACTTTAGCCGTGATGGGCGGCTGGGACAGCGATTGCAACGGCGCCACGGCTGGTTCTATCGCGGGGGCGATGATCGGCGCAAATAACTTGCCGGAGAACTGGATTGCACCTCTTAACGACACGTTGAACTCGGAGATTATCGGCTATCATCCGATTGCCATCAGCGAATGCGCGCGGCGCAGTGTCGAAATCGCCAAAATCGTGGCAGTGCGTAGTTGACTTTGTATGGATAGTCGCCATGACCGAATTTCCTCTCTCGCCCGACGAATTAACACAACACCAAACAATTTATTCCACGCCCCATCTGCCGCCATTTAACGCCGATTGGGTGGCGCCACGCCTCATGGCGGGCCGCAATCCGCTTTCGGCGCCAGATGTGGCGTGGATGAAAAAGCAGGGCATCACGCACATTCTCGACTTGCGCGAAGCCCGCGAATGGAAGCCGCCAAAATTCGGTCATCTGGCCTTGCAAGCCATCGAAAAAAGCGGCCTTGTGCGCTTGCATTTGGAAGTGCTGGATATGAACGCGCCAAAGCCCGCAACCTTCGATGCGGCCTGCCAGTTTATCGAAGCAGCACTTTCACAACCGGACGCAAACGTTTATGTGCATTGCCGCGCCGGAATGGAACGCACAGCGGCAATTTTGATCGCTTACTACGCCAAAACGCATGGTGTTTCTTACGACGAAGCCTTGCGCGAACTCCAAAAAAACCGTCCGATTTTAGCGCCACTGCCCGCGCAGGAAAAAGCCGCGCGAAGTTGGATAGAAAAGCATTACGCCTAAGCCAACTTGTTGCTTATGACTCTCCCCCATCGCTAAAGCAATGGGCTGAACTTCAAAAGCCTCGTAAACGAGGCTAAAGATAGCAAGTCCAGCCTCGTTCACGAGGCTTTTGGTTCCTTTTAGCCCACTCGTTTACGGGTGGGACTATAAGGAGCAATTTGGCTTATACCCAAGCTGAATCTTGGCGTTTCGCGCCTTGTGGAGCGGCACAATGCTCTAAGCAAAACGATGGAAAAGAAAATTACATTCACAATTAATGGCGCGGCGCAAAGCATGACAACTGACGGTGAGCGGCCTTTATTGGACGTTTTACGTGAGGAATTACACCTCACTGGCACCAAATATGGCTGCGGCGAAGGCCGTTGCGGAGCCTGCACAGTTTTGATGGACGGCAAGCGCCTATTTTCGTGTCTGACTAATGTCGAGGAAGTCGAAGGCCGCAGCATTCGCACGATTGAAGGCTTGGCAAACGGCGAAAAATTGCATCCTGTGCAGCAGGCGTTTTTAGAGGAAGGCGGCTTTCAATGCGGCTATTGCACGCCGGGCATGATTCTAAACGCCGTCGCGCTTTTGGAAACGAAACCTAACGCCAGCGAAGCCGAAATCGCCGCGTGGATGAACCGCAATTTGTGCCGCTGTTGTGGCTACATTAAAATTTTAGACGCTGTGCAACACGCGCAGAAATTAAGCAAAGCATAATTATGTCGAAGCAAAATCTTTCTAAATTACTCGCTGACGAAGAGCCGATTGAGCGTGTGGAATTTCAATTTGAAGCGAACTTTCAGGCCACACGCCGCCAGTTCATGCAACTATTGGGCGCCGGTTTAATTATCGCGGTGGCGGATGCTGTTTCGGATGCTCCGGGACAGGCGCAACGCGGTGGCGGGCGCGGCAACGCGCCGCTGCCACTCAGCGCGCGATTACACATTGGGCAAGACGGCACGATTACCGTTTTAGCGGGCAAGGTCGAATGCGGTCAGGGCGTGCGCGCCGAACTCACACAAGCCGCCGCCGAAGAATTGCGCGTGCCTGTCGAACGCATCAAATTGATGTTGGCCGACACCGATTTAACGCCCAACGATGGCGGCACATCGGGCAGTCGCTCAACTCCGTCAACAGTGCCCGCCGTTCGTCAAGGCGCCGCCGCCGCGCGCAATTTACTCATCGAAAACGCCGCGAAAACTTGGAATGTGCCCGCTGGGGAAATCACGGTGCAGGACGGGCAGGCGATTCACCAAGCCAGCAAGCAGGCGCTCAATTATAGCGCGCTATTTGCGGATGACAGCACGAAAATTCTCAGCGCAGCCGTGCCCGAAAATGTTTCGATTTTCGCCGTCAAAGAATGGCAAGTGCTGGGTTCCTCTGTGCCGCGCCCCAATGGGCACGATCTCGTCACGGGCGCGCATCATTTTCCGTCCGACATCACGCGGCCCGCTATGCTTTATGGCAAAGTGCTGCGCGCGCCTTCTTACGGCGCGAAGTTGGACACCCTTGATTTGAACGCCGCGCAAAATTTAAAAGACGTGCAAACCGTGCGCGACGGCGATTTCGTCGGCGTCATGGCGCTTTCCAGTTTTGCAGCGGCCAAAGCGGTTGAGGCGCTTGCCAAAACCGCACAGTGGACGGAAAACACGGCTATTTCCAGCGCAATTGTTTACGATCATTTGCGCCAAAAAGCTGAAGGGGGAATGCCCCAAAATCCGTTTTCTGCCGATGTAAATGCCGCGCCAAACAAGCTCAAGCAAAGTTACAACGTGGCTTATGTGCAACACGCGCCGATGGAGCCGCGTGCTGCTGTTGCGGAATGGCAAGATGGCAAATTAACTGTCTGGACAGCCTCACAAAATCCGTTTGGTGTGCGCTCGGAACTCGCCCGTGCTTTTCGTATTGAAGAAAATCGCGTGCGCGTCATTATTCCCGATTTTGGCGGCGGTTTTGGTGGTAAACATTCCGGTGAATGCGCTATCGAAGCGGCGCGCATGGCACAAGCGGCCAAGAAGCCTGTGCATTTGCGTTGGACGCGCCAAGAAGAATTTACTTGGGCTTATTTCCGTCCCGCAGCGGCCCTTGATGTCGAAGCCAGTTTGGATGAAAAAGGCAATATCGCAACATGGCATTTTGTGAACGTTAACTCTGGCGGTTCGGCGATTGAAACGCCTTACAAAATCGCCAAAGCGCGCAGTCAATCGGTCAATTCCGCGCCGCCTTTGCGTCATGGTTCCTATCGCGGTTTGGCCGCGACAGCCAACAATTTCGCGCGCGAATGTTTCATGGACGAACTGGCCGCGTTAGCCAATCGCGATCCGCTGGAATTTCGCCTCGCGCATTTGGAAGAAGGTCGTTTGCGCGATGTTTTACGTGAAGCAGCCCAGCAATTCGACTGGCCCAAACGCAAAGCCGACAAAACGCCAGATACTGGCATCGGTTTATGTTGCGGCACCGAAAAAGCCTCGTATGTCGCCGCCTGTGTAGAAATTACACGAAGCGAAAAAGGTTTCGCCGTGCGCGAGATTTGCATGGCCTACGAATGCGGCGCGATTCTCAATCCGACGAATTTGCTCTCGCAAGTGCAAGGCGCGATTGTCATGGCGCTTGGCCCGGCCTTGCGCGAAGAAATTCATTTTGAAAAAGGCCGCGTGACCAATGCCAGTTTTGGAAGCTATGCCGTGCCGCGCGTGGCCGATGTGCCGCTAATTAAAATCCATTTACTAAACCGGCCCGATTTGCCCTCGGTAGGCGCCGGAGAAACACCGATAATCGCTGTGGCGCCTGCCATCGCCAACGCGGTTTTCGATGCCACCGGCCAGCGCATTCGCGAAATGCCAATTCGCCTTGCGGCAAAGGCGTAACGCCATTTTCTTATGGCGAATTTTTCAACTGACACCGAAATTTTCCAGCATCTCGTGCGCCTGCTAAATGAAGGCCGCGCCTGCGCTTTAATCACCATTCTGCGCGCTTCCGGCTCGGTGCCGCGCGAAGCGGGCACTAATGCTATCGTGGATGCCTCCGGCGCGCTTTATGGCACTATCGGCGGCGGTTTATTGGAAGCAAAGGCGAAAACGTTAGCCTTGGAATGCCTTCAAACGCAGCGCGCCGAAGTTTTTGATTTTCAATTTTCGGGCAATAGCGCACAAGGCAATGCCCCGATTTGCGGCGGGCAACTGCGCGTTTTGGTTGATCCACATACGAAGGTTCATGCCGAAGTTTATAAGAGAGTCGTGGCCGATTTGGAAGCGCATCAGCGCGGCGTTTTATTAACGGTGTTAAGCAAAAGAACACGGCAAACCGAGGTGCGTTGGATAACCCAAACAGCAAGCGAAAACGACATGGTTCAAGCCGCCTTTAAGGCAGCGACAGCCGTTTATTTTTCGGTGCCTGATGAAGATAACGAAGGCATCGCGCAACTATTGGCGCCGACACAGCTTTTGCTGATTGCGGGAGGCGGTCACGTCGGGCAAGCCTTGGCATGGCAGGCGCCTTTAGTGGGTTTTCGCGTCGCAGTTTTCGATGACCGCGCGGAATTTTGCGAGTCTGCACTTTATCCCGAAAATACGATTTTGCGCAGTGGCGAATTGGAAGAATTCTTCGATGAATTTCCGCTCACGCAGGACACTTTTATCGCGCTCGTCGGGCGCAATCATCAAGTGGATATGCAAGCGCTAAAACTTTGCCTGTGCGCGCCGGTTGCTTATCTCGGCATGATGGGCAGTCAGCGCAAAGTGGAACTGATGCGGCGCGAATTGAACGATGAATTATTTTATCGTCTGCATGCGCCAATCGGAATCAATATCGGCGCGCAAACCGTGCCCGAAATTGCCGCCAGCATTGTCGCAGAACTTATCGCCGTGCGGCGCGGCGCAAAAATATGATTGCCGCGATTCTTTTGGCGGCAGGTCAATCGCGTCGTATGGGCACGCAAAAATTGCTGCTGCCCTTTGGCGGGCAAACAGTTATCGGTCATGTCGCCGATCAATTTTTGCAAAGCCGCTGCGATGAAGTTTTTATCGTCGTGAATAACAATGAAACCTTGCGCCAAGTGCTGTCGCCTATGCGCGTAACGCTCATTGAAAATTTCGATTCGCAAAGCGATATGCTCTGTTCGGTGCGCCTTGGATTGCAGGCCTTAAGCCCCAATTGCCAAGCCGTTCTTATCATGCCGGGTGATATGCCATTGATTGAAACTTTCTGCCTCAATCAAATCATCGAAGCATTTAGTGAAGAGAAAATTATTGTTCCCGTTTACGAAGGCCACCGTGGTCATCCGTTGCTGGTGCCGCGCTGTTATTTCGGCGAAATTCTGCGTTATTTCGATGGAGTTGGATTGCGCGGCCTAATGCAAAAACATCCGCGTGAAGTGTGCGAGTTGGCTGTAAATCATTCAGGCGTTGTGAAGGATATGGACTTGCCGCGAGATTACGAAAAAGCGTTGCTGGACTTTCGTCCTCTTTAACGCTTTATTTGGCTTTGGCTTGATCGGGTTTGTATTCCCAATGCCATTCTTCGGGTTCGTATTCAACAAAACCAAGTTCGCCCGCACGCTGCTTGAGCCAGTGCCAAAACCACGATTCTTTCCAACCATCACTCTGCGCCGTTGAAGGGCCGAGTTCACTGTTTTTTAAACGCAAAGCGAAGTCCACGGCGATGCCGCCTTGATGATTAGAAAAACCCGGCGCGGCGACGCGCACACCAATATACGCGCGCAATAAATCGGCGGCATTGCCGCCAAGCGCGCCGCCGTCACACGCGGCGCGTTCTTTGGCTGTCGCTTCGTAATACTTCTCAAAATTTCGATCCCAAATGCCGAACTGCTGCGAGGCCGGACGATAGGCGTTGTTAATACTCAGTTCCTTGACCCGTAAGGCGCGGGCACGACGCTCCTCGGTTTCTTCATCACCTTTAGGCGCCCTTAAATCGCGCGCTAAATCGGCGCGGGCCGTCGATAATAATTTGCCCAGCGCTTGCGCGGCGTCTTTGCGCATCAAGATTTTCGTTCCGGGAATCAGCGCCAATTCGTCTTTGGGCAAATCGAAAATGCGCATACGCCCAGACTTTTCACCGCGCGCCACATGACGCCGATAAACCTCTTGCTTGAAGGCATAAACTTCGTCGCTTAACCCCGCGCGCGATAGCTTTTCCGGCGAAATGGCCGCAATCGCTTCGGGCGTGGCGCCGGAAGCGGGAATCGTTGCCCACAAAGGCAAAACGAGCAAAAGAAAACGGAAAACACGCGGGTTTTTCATGAAATGACCTCTTCAAACAATTTACGACAAGCGAAAATCTTTGACCAATACGCCGCGTTCTAAATCGAAAACCAAAAGGCGCCCGCGATTATCGAAAAGCGTGAAATGATTTTCGCCCAAGCGCACTTGAGCGTATAGCGCGCCATGCAAAGAAAAATGGGCACGTTCTTTTTGCGCCCTGCGATCTATTAACACGCATTGCAATCCTGATTCTTCGCTGACTAAAAACGTCCACCAGTGCGCTGTGCCCTGAAGAGTTTGAATCATAGGATAGATTGCCGGCCCGCTGAATGATTCTACTGTGAGAGGCGGATGATTTTGTTGTGTGAACACAACAGGCTTTTCATCGCCGCCCGTTATCCGCGCCCAACTACCATCGGGCGCGACAGCGTTTGCAAAAATTTCGTGACGGATGTTGTCTTCGACAACATGGCTCCATTCGGGAATTATGGTGCGCTGACGCAAAATGAGCGAAGGCACTTCGAGTTGCCAGCGCTCCCATTTTTCGCGCAATCGAAAACCGAAATTTTCGTGAGTGATAAAGCGCGTGATAAAAGCGCAGGAATGCGGTGAGCGTTCGATGCAAGCCACTTTGCCCACTTCCGACGTGTGCCACAAAGCGCCGAATTTTGGGGCAGTTGTATCAATGGCAAAGAGGCTTCCCTCGCAGGCCAAAAACCATAGCGAACCATCGTAGCTAAAAGCGCAGGCATCAAGGCGCGTTTCACACCACGAAACGGCGCGGCGCGTAGCAAAATCCAGCTTGGCAATGCGCGTTGCTTGTCCGCGCGGCGCCAAGGCCAAAGCGCGATCACCGTTATCGGAAACGACCAAACGATAACAAGGCTGATCTAAATGCGCGATGGTGCGGCCATCACGCGCCAATAAACGCGCGCCCGCTTCGCCCAGCGCCGCAACCGTGCGGCCATCGGGCAAATACGCCGCGTCGTAAAGCGGCAGCGCGCCGGTATCGCTGGCTTCGATGACAATTTCGATTTGTTGATCGCGCTCTTTGAGCGGCTTGCCGGTTGATACAAAAAGGCGCGGCGGCACATCGGCGCGTAAAGCACCATCGCCGGAAATTTCGATTAATTTCTGGCAAGCCGCTTTGCGCACCTCGTTGAAATTATCGCTGGCCGCATCGCGCACCAAAGCGCGCGCGGTGGCGCGGGCCAGCACTTTGGTGACAGGCGTTTGCGTGCCTTCATTTAAAACTTTCGCGAAAACCAAGCGGGAGTCGGCGCCTTGCGGTTCACTCAAGAATTCCAATACCATCTCGCGCAATTCGGGTTCGAGCGAAGTAGAAATTTGGCAGCGCCACGCCAGCATTCGCGCCCGCGCCATGCCACCTAAAAGCAAGCCGCGCTTCATCCATTCGCCGACTAAATTTCGCGCTTCGACAACCGGCCATGCGGCGCACACAGCAGCCACGAAATCGCCGCCGCGCGCTAATTCGTTGGCCCATAAAAGGCGCAATTTCTGGGCGTTGGCCTTATCGGAGTCGCTGCCTTTTTCAAGACGCACAATGGCGGCGCTAAAAGCATTTTTGCGACGCGCCACCCAAATCGCGCGCTCGGTTTCGCCCGCCACCAGCCATTGACGCACAACTAAATCGGGCGGCAAATCGCGGCTTTCGGCCAGTTCGGCGGCCAAGCGCAAGCGATTTTGCCGCTCCAAATAAGCTACGGCTTCGGCGGAAGCGTGCAGCAGTTCGGCTAAAACAAAAGCCGCTTCTTCGTGGCGCCCTTGCGCTTCCAAACGTTCAAAGGCCGCGCGATATTGCTGACGTAGTTGCTCGGCGATGCCCGGAGGCATCGGCATAATCGAGGCGCCCGTGCGCCGCCCGGTGAAAATTTCGAGTAGCGCACGCGGCATCGGCAAGCCAAAAAAAGGCGCCGCTTTGCCGGTGGTCGCGCCGCCCATCGGAATGGCGTGGCGCAGAGCGTTATCTAAATCGCCGCGCGCAAACATATCCATCAAACGCGCCACATAGCGCGCTTGAATTGGCCCGTAAATGCGCCATAATCCAGCCATCCAAATCATGCGCGCGAAAGCGTTACGCCAAGCGGCAAACGGGCCTTCAACAGGTTCGGGCGGCATCAGAGAAGTGGCCGGAGCCGCCGATTTTGGCGCGACTGTCGCGGCGGGTGCGGATGATTTCGCGGGCCGTTTTTTCCATTGCACAAAGCTGTAAACCACAGCCGCTAATAGCACCATCGCAGCGATGATTGACGGAATAATATCGCCGCGCTGCATGGCGCCGATAAGAACGCCAAGCGCCGCGCCGCCGATGAGCCAAGGCATCGGCACATCGCCCGCAAAAGTTGGCGAGGCCGTTTGCGAAGCTGCCGGTTTTGGTTTTTTGGCTTCGGTTTCAATTTGCCGCGCCACCCAAATTACAAGAGCCACCAGCAGAGCGCCGATTAACAAAACCAAAAACAGCACAAAAATCAGCGTGAGAATTTTGCCGACAAAAGCGCGCCAATCGAAGCCGCTTCCCGTTGCGAAAAATAAAAACAATACTACGACAAGCGCGCCGCCGAGCAGCCATTTCCATCGCCCATTGTTTTCGCCGAGCGCGTTTTTCTGCACGAAAATCCAAAACAAAAAACTCCACAGCGCCGCTATTATCGCATATAAAACAACACCCATAGCAAGCGCCCAAAAAATCGCTGAGACATTGATTTTTGCGGCGGGCAGCGACATCAAAAGCAGCGCGATGGAAGCGATGAAACCAATTTGAAAAAGCGCCACAACAACTGATAAAAACGATAATTTCCCAGCGACAACTTCGCTTTGTGCCACTGAATCGCTTGCTCTTGTTTTGCGCGCGGTCAGGCTTTGCCACCACGCAGCGATTTCGGCGAACAGTCGCGCGAAAAGCGGGCCTTTTGGTTCTTTTTCAGGTGCAGTGCCCTGCATTTGCGCCAGCCATTTTTCCAGTTCCGGCGCGGCTTCGACCCCTAATTTTTCGCGGGCATCGAAACATTTTTCTTCGACTAACAGTTGGGGCGGCGCAGGCGACTCCCCCAGCGAATGTAGCGGCACCGTTTGGAAATGACCCACGTCCAGCCATCTTGAAACATCAAGCGGTTTTAATTCCGCAAGCGAAAAAACCTGCGCCGCGCCGCCGCGCAAAATCACCAGCGATTCGCTGATAATTTCCAAAGCGCGCTGTTCTTCATCAGTCAGCGGCGCGGCTAAAAGCAAGCCTTTTTCTGCGGTTAAAACCGAGCCGGGCGCGCTTTGGCAGGCCACCCAACGTGGCGCATCCCAGCGCAAAAGATAGCCGCCCGCGACTTCATAAACTTGCGCTCCCGGCGACCAGTTTTGCAACACGCGATGGCGCGCTTTGCCTTCGCCAATCAACGCAACATCGAAAAACAAGGCCCGCGCTTCCACGGTTCCGTGATGTGTCAGGGCGCGCGGTTGAAGTTGCTTTATCACTCATCCTCCCAGCGCACGCGCAGTAAAATTTCTTCGCGTTCGAGACAATAAACCGCAAGTTCATGCGCTGTCGCATAAGCGATGCGCGGCGCTGTCGGGCAAACCGTGACGTGCAAAATTTCTTCGCTTGCTCGCAAAACAGGGTTCCATTCCACGCGCTTATCTATGCGGCCCCAAATTGCAATAGAACGACGGTCTGTTGACAGGCAAACAAGGCCCGGCTCTTGCCATTTGCGAACGAGGTAGATGGCGCCAATTATATGTGTCTGCGTGGGAGGATTTAATAGAATGGGGCCGTTGCGGAAGGGAATACTAAAACTCCCGTCCATCTTAGCGATAGCAGTTGATAAAGGGTTGGCCTGAGTTGCTGAATCGCCAAAGAAAAACACCTGTTTCGCAGCTTCCAACTCGCTGCCGTCTTGAAATTTATCCGGTGGCTCAAAAGTGATAATCTTGCAGCCTTTTTCATTACTGACGGCATACAGGACATAGTGCTTGGAAGGCTGAATAATGTTTGCAACTAAAAAGGCCACAACAGAAGTTTTTTTCGCTTTGGATTCCAAGCGCAGCAAGCATTGATCTTTGGCCTGTGGCAGCCACAAAACCGGAACTACTTCGCCACCTTCGACAAAAAACAGCGGCGCTAAATGTGAAGAAAACTCAGGCGATGAATTGCGCAGCGACAAGCCCGTCCACCCATACGGGCCATAATCGAAGGGCGAAGTTTGCTTGTTGAGGCACAGTAAATGAAAGCCATCAGTGGCTTTGGTGTAGAAGCTATCTTTGGCTTTGGTAACGACCATCACTGCTTTGCCATACATTCCCGCCGCGACCAAATTTTCAACGTCGGCGGCGTAGCGTTTGGGACGCGGCATTCCGCCTTTGGCCGACTTGGGAATTTGATAAACCACGATGCCTTCGCTGTTGCGCGCTAAGAGGCGCGAGGCATCGGCGAAGATTAAATTCGACTGGGGCGCGCACGAGGGCGAAACTTTGCGCCACTCGCGCTCGGTCATGCCCACAGCGCCAAACGGCTCGCGCAATAAGCGCGCGCATACGGCTTCTTCGGGTAACTCTAAAATGATATTTTGCGCGCTACGCTGCGCCATTTTAATTTGCACTTGCAGCGTGCGCGTTTCGATTTCGAGCGCGTCTTCGGCCATAAAAAGCGAGGCGCCGCGCGCCGCGCCGAATTGTTCTAAATCGCGCCCGCCAAGGAGCCAAAAATCATCATATTCCGTTGTCGCATTCAAGTTTTCGCGCCACTTTGCCAACGCTTCTTCACTAAGGCTTTGCACCGTGCGCGCTTGCAACCATGTTTCGATATTATGGGGCGTGATTTCATCGAAAAGAGGCCGCGTTTCTTCTTGTAAAAGGCCCCACTCGAAACGCGCTCCGGCTAAAGCGGCGCGGCGTGCCAGAACAATTAAGGCCGCTAAATGCGCCAAGCGTGGCGTGCCAAGTTGACTTGGCCCGACATCGAAAAGCGCCACGCACGAACGCGCGCGGGCCGGTTCGCGGCGTGCCAATTTCAAAAAGGCGTGTTCGCCCATCGCTGCGCGGCGCGCAAACTCTTCGGGCAGTTCATCAGCAAGCAGCCATTCGGAAACCAGCAGCCGCTCATACAAGCCGCGCCGCGACAAGCCATCATAGCCATCGGGTTCGCCTTGCCCGGCGCGATGGCGCGCGCGCAGCGGGCCGATAGCCACATCAAGTCGCTGCACCAACGGCCCTAATTGGCGCGCCAAGTCTGTCGGAAAAATTTCGAGCAGAGCGGCCCACGGCGCGAGTGGCGGCGGCAGTTGCACAGGTGTCATGGATTTAAGGACACACGCCGTGTGTCCCTACGATGCAACCTCCATAAATTTTTCCAACTCACGCCGCACCGCGCTTTGCGCCGCGCCGCAGGGCAAAACCAAATTCCATTGAGGCAAAACGGCAAGCGGCAAAGGCAGTTGCGCGAAACGCGAACGAAGAGCGCGTTCGAGAAGTAGTAAGGGCACAGCGGGCGCTAAAGTTGTCGGTAATAAAAGAGAGGGCGCTTCGGCTTCACGCCCCAAATATAGCGCGCCATCGGCCCACGGCAAAACTTCGGCTTCACCTAAAATAATCAACAGGTTTTCACCGGCCACGCCCGCAAGCGACGACAAAAAATCATCGTTGCGCCCCAACAAACGTCGCGCTAAAACGCGGGCCGTTTCATCACGCGCGACGACGGCACAAGCTGTTAAAGGCACAGCGCGCGTTTGCCAGTTGATTTGAAGAAGCGCGATGTTTCTATCAATTGTCATTTCACACAAGCGCCGCCACGATTTCACCGCGCACATCGGCCAAATTTTCAGGCAGATTTTCGGGCGCGAAACCGGCATCTATTTCACGCGCGATGCCTTCGAGTTTCAGTTGCCACGCGGCGCGGTTTTCTTCGGGCGCGGCCAACAATTCGCGGCCTGCATTGATAAGGCGCGTGGCGCGGGCGAGCGGGCCTTGCGAAGCTTCTTCGGCGGCGGCGGGCAAGGCGCGATTGACAGTTTCACCCAGCAAAGCGCGCAAAGTTTCGCGCGCGGCGGCTTGTTCTTCGCGTTCGGGCACGGCTAAAATAATCGGCCACAAATCGGCGGGCGTGGGCACCACTCTTCCATCTAAAACGGCAGCCGCCGCGACGAGGCTTTGCACTTTTACGGCGCGTCTGTCGGTAAGATGCACGCCTGCGCTGCGTAATTGTCGAATCGCTTGCGCCAAAAGTGGGCGAATGGGTGATAAATCGGCATTTTTGGCCGCTTGCGACAACGCATCTATGTCTTGCAGCGACGCGGCGTTTGCCATGTTTTGATTGCCCAAAATCCAGCCGCCTTCGAGCAGTTCTTCAAGGCGCGGGTCGGGAATCGGGTCAATAAAAACGCGCACTAAAAAACGGTCGGCAAAAGCGGCTAACGAGGGGTCATCGGGCAAGGCATTGGAAGCGCCAACACATAAGCGCAACGGGCATTGCATAATGGTGTGACCGCGCCGAAAAACGCGCTCGTTGAGCAAACCCAAAAGCGTGTTGAGAATCGCCGTTGAGCCGAGAAAAATTTCATCAAGAAAGGCGATTTCGGCTTCAGGCAGCATATTGCTGGTTTCGGTTTCGACAAGGCCTTCGCGCAATTTGCGCAAGTCTACTGGCCCGAAAATTTCGCTCGGCTCGGTGAAACGGCCCAGCAGATATTCAAAGTAGCGCCCGCCCGTTGCTTTCGCCACGCGCCGCACCGCTTCGCTTTTCGCCGTGCCCGGCGGCCCGATGACCAATAAATGCTCGCCTGCCACTGCGGCCAGCGCGATGGTTTCAACCAGCGCGCCGCGTTCGACCAAACCACACGCCGCACCCGCGATGGCCGATTGCAAGGCTTGGGAAGATTGTTGAATATCCATAAATTCGTTGAAGCATAGTATGCAGGGTTCGCCATTTTGAATGCGACAGTGTGGTTGGCGTTTTAGGGTGTGCAAAACAGAAGGCCACCTGAATTTGAATTCAGATGGCCTTCTGTTTTACATTTTGATTTTACGATTCCAATTTGGCGTCCATGGTGATTTCGGCTTTCAACAACTTGGAAATTGGGCAGCCTTCTTTGGCGTTTTTCGCGGCAGTCTCGAATGCGTCTTTGTCGGCGCCCGGAATGCGAACGGTTACATCCAGATGCACCGTTGTTACATCGAAACTGGCGCCGACTTTGTCCAGCGTGACGGTGGCTGTTGTTTCGATGCTCTCGGCCACCAGGCCCGCCGCGCCGAGTTGCCCTGACAATGCCATCGAAAAACAACCGGCATGAGCCGCCGCAATTAACTCTTCGGGATTAGTGCCGATGCCATTTTCAAAACGAGTGCCAAACGAATACTGGGTTTGTTGCAACACGCCGCTCTGCGTGGAAATGTTACCTTTGCCGTCTTTGAGACCGCCTTGCCAAATTGCTGATGCTGTTCGCTTCATAATGTCCTTTCAGTGCCTTGTTTTGGTGCAGCCGTCCCGTGCAATCTTTGCGCCTATCTACCATATCAGGCCCCAACACTGCGTCCCACATCATAAATAGCCTGCTGAACGAGCTGGATGGACAGCCTAAATCACGGGCCGCGCCTATAGCATTGTTGCATTCATTGCCGCTTTTCAATATAATCCAACGGGCAAAACCCAAGGGGCTGTAGCGCAGTTGGGAGCGCGCTTGAATCGCACTCAAGAGGTCGGGGGTTCGAATCCCCCCAGCTCCATCCTTTTTTCTTGACTTTCCGTTTGCCTTGATAAACAAGCGCACTCGACTTCACCAAGAAGCTATTCTACTGATGCTCTTCGATTCGGGAGGGCAACAAAAACGCACCTGTTATCTGGCTAAAGTCACCGTGAGCCTTTACCTCCGCACGTTTGCCCCGACGAGGGAAACGCTTTCTTATGCGAGGCCGCACAGGTGCAAATCTTTTCGATAAATGGTGGCTCTTCCAGTCAATTTTCTCCCCAGTTTTTGCAGTTTGCGCCAATTATCCAAACGGCGGTTCATCCATTTTTCTTCCTGAATCAAACCATGTTTGTGGTGAAATTTCAGCAAATCGGCAAAGCGTTTTTCGGGGTCGCAGCCCAAATTATACAGCAGTTTGCGATGACAAATCGGGCAAAAATCCAAAGGCGCGGCATCGGCGTCGCCCAGTCCGTTGGAGCCGTTCATCACACATTTATAAAACAAGCAATGCGGCATCCCCAGCAGATGTCCGGTTTCGTGAGCCAGCACCTGACACGAGCGACGCAGGCCGATTTTTTCGTCGCCGGGCTGACCTTTACGGCCCGAAAATTCAGGAAAATAGCGGCAAAGGCTGTAAATGCCAACGCGAAAATCGAGACTGCCCTGACCAAAGACGAAATTCAAATCGCCCGCCCCTAAATCGGCCATCGTGACGCCCACATAAAACGCGGCATCGGGCGGTAGTTTTTGGTGCAGTTGATAGATAAACGCCGACGCATCATATTGAACGCCGCCAGCCGCCACGCCCTGCGCGGGCCGCGTTTTCGCGTTGATGCCCAAGCCCAGCGGCTTTTCCACGCGCACCGGCAACTGAAAACAAGCGCCACAATATGCGGCGACATCGGCCAATAACTTTTTCTGCTTTTCATCGAACGGGCCGATGGGCTGCAACACAAAAACCTTGCGCGCAGCCGTGGGCCGCATAGGGCCGGAAGCGCGATAGGCATCGAAATCCTGCACCGGATCGCGAAAGGCCGTCTGCCAACCATTGAAATTCTCCGGCGAAACGCGCGTAAATTCGGCATCCTCGCGCGCGTCCACTGTGGCATAGGCGCGTTGCTTTATCAAACGAACCATCCAACCATCCGCGTGCCCTGCGCCCGAAGTTGGCAAAGGCATATGGCGCCGCAGAAAAAAAACCAAAAACAGCGTCAGCAAAACGATAATTGTCCTGATGATGCGCCGTTTTTGGTTTTTGGGCGGCGTGACTTGCGCCATAAATTTACGAAGTCGGCGTTGTAGTGTGATGTGGTGCGCGTTCGAGACGCGAGGCAGTTTTCCACTCGTTTAATTTGAGTTTGTCGTGCGAGAAGAAATTGCCGAAAAACACGTCAAGGCCGTCCAAAATCATAATGCCTTCATGAACCAAATCGTCCAGTTCATCGGAAGCGCCGGTATAATCTAAACGGCCCGCCGCTTGGCCGGAACGAGCCGTTGGATAAGCCTGTAAATCGCTGCTCAGTTCAGTGCGCAGGTTGGCGCGCATTCCTTCGGCAGTGAATTTGGCCCACACTGTAGCGTCCTGAATCTTGCCGCTAAAATCGGTGGCGATGGCGATGACGCGGTCAGCGGCTTTAGAAGCCGGATGGCCGAATTGGGCCGCGAAATTCGGATCGTTGGTATCCTTGCCGACTAATTCTGCCGTGCGCGAAAGCGCGTTAATGTCCGTCCAAACTTCGTATAAAATCGCGGCTTTCGTGGCTGTTCCGCCTTTTTGGTCGCGGATACCGCCCGCTTGCACAGCACCGATTTCATTCAAGCGCGTGATGATTTGCGGCAAGCGCACTAAAGCGTTCGCCGGGCGCGAGTTGGCGGGCCATTGGGCCTGATATTTGGTCAAAAAGGCGTTTGAATTGACCATGCGGTTCAACTGTCGAATCTCTCGTTCTGTCATCGAATCTCTCCTGACAATCAAAAATGGCACGACTTGGGATTAGAATTAGGCTAACATATCAAAGTTCGATTTTCACCGTCATTTTTTCGTCTGTAAGCCCGCTTAACTCGCATTCATAAGCATCGAATATGAATACTCGCCTGATCAATGAATATCCCTAATGAATGGATACTCTGCACAGCCGTTTGACTGATATTATTATCAAACGGATATGAATACTCGCCTGATTAATGAATATCCCTAATGAATAGCCCTCTGACTCATCGTTTTGGTTCTCTGACGCGCCGTTTGGCCTACGAAGCGCGACCTTGAGTCACTTTTTGCCCGCAACGGAAACAGTCAAACACTGTGACAAATCCGACATTTACGCCCAAAAATAGCGTGTTCAAGATTGAACTTTACAAGAAACCGTTACAATGGTTTCTGAATTCAACCTCACACACTGTGCCTTTAGGTTTCACAAGCCGCACCAAACAAACCGATAGCCAGCGTTGGGTTAGTTCGACTTACCTCTGTTATGTTTTCTTATTAACCGCTTTTGAAGAGTTACAAGGGTGCCATTTACCTTCGCCACAGCGTGAATATCAGCGCTACTAACATTTTTCAAATCTTTAACTTCGTAATCGTGCCATCCATGAGTTGATTGCTGTATTTGACTGTAAGCTATTCCTGGTGTATGTTGGAGAATCCCTTTTTTTCGATGGAAAATCGTAGTGCCAAAGGCGGTTCCACCGAAACTTCTTCCTGCATATGACCATTCCACGACATAATACGAGGCGTGTGGACAGCGCATTAGCATAGCTGATATAGCCTTTAGTGCATTCTTTTGACAAACGGCAGGCATCGCATAGTAGTCTTTATATTGGTTGCTACCAATATACGGCAGTTGTTCATATTCAGTATCTAAGCAGCGGTGTGAACGCAAGTCTTGAAAGCGCGTCGCCATAAAGAGAAAAGCGATGGCTAAAATGGAAACTGCAATTATTTTGCGTTCTGAACCTTTCATACTTCTATTATGCCCTGTGCCACCAAATGTAAACGGGCCTTTGCCAACTTGTTTAGATTTTAATATCTTGCCTCTGGACTGCAAAAAAGCGCGTGAGAATTCTCACGCGCTTTTGCCCGCATCTTACGATTAAAAATCGTATTTATCAATGTTGTCTTTGGTGAAGATGAGAATGTCACCAAGCAAAATGTTGTCGCCAGCGATTTTCTTTTCGCCCAGCCGTCCGGCCTTGAAGGTGGTAGCGCCGCTTTTCAAATCGCCTTTGACGGCGGCGCGGGCGGCTTGAACGGTCAAATAACCGAGGTCGCCAGTGTTCCACAGCACCACCGATTTCACGGTGCCGCCTTTGACGTAGGCTTTCATGTCGTTGGGCGTCGAAAGGCCGGTCACGAAGACTTTGCCGTTCTTGCCGGCTTGTTTGACGGCTTCGGCGGCGCCGGGAAACGACACGCTGCTGACGCCCCAAATGCCTTTCAAATCGGGATAGGCTTTCATCAAATCCTGTGCAGTAGAAAAAGCGAGCTTTTGGTCTTCATTCGAGGGCTTGGTGGCGATCAAAGTCATGCCCGGATACTTTTTCAAGCGCTCTTTCATGTATTTGATCCACTCGTTTTGGTTCGCAGCGGTCAATGTGGCCGTGATGATGGCAAATTTGCCCTTGGCGCCGCTATCTTTTGCCATCGTGTCCACTAAAGCGTTGCCGATTTGCTCGGCAGTGGCCTGATTGACAAACCAATCGCGCGAATCTTTATCGCCGTCGGCGTCCCACGTTATGACCTTGACGCCTTTTTCTTTGGCGGCTTTCATGGCGGGCGCTAAAACTTTGGGGTCGTTGGGCGAAACCGCGATGGCTTTGACGCCTTTGAGCGTCCATTTTTCGATCATCTCGGCGGCTTTTTCGGGCGAACCATCGGTCGGGCCGTCGTAAATCACTTCGACATCGCCCAGTTCTTTGGCGGCTTCTTCGGCGCCCTTATCGCAGGAGGTGAAATAGGCGATGCCCTTTTTCTTGGGCAACAGCGCGATGCTGATTTTTTCGCCACTGGACGCAGTGGAAGGTTCACCAGAAGGTGTTGAACTGCTGGCGGTTTCCGTTGAAGAACTGTTGTTGCAACCGGCCAAAGCCAAAAACAAAACGGCGGGGACAGCGGGAACGGCGCGCAAAATGAGGCGCATAATTTCTCCTTGATTTAAACGAATTGAATGGTTTCTTCAGGTTTGCGGTAGGCGTCGTATATTTTCAGTTTTTCGGACACATTGCGCAACGTTTCGCAGATAATTTTACGGTGCGAGGCTGTGAGACGGAAGCAAAATCGCCGCAGATAAAGGCGCTAATTGCAGCGTCACTTTGTCCTCGCTTTTGATGATTTTCTGACTGAGCGCCTCAATAAAACCATTTTTGCGCGCTGTTTTGAATGCCGCGCTTGCTGGCAACACGATTTCCACAGTCTGAGGCGCATTTGAACGGTTCAAAGCGACAATTGCGGCGTCCGATTCCAAAGTGCGCGCATAGACAATGGTTTGCGTTTTATCATCGGCGCGCAGAATCGCAGGCTCACCCGCTTGCAAAGCGCGGCTGGAATTGCGAATTGCAATCAACTGCTTGTAATAGCGCAGCATGGAATTGTCCGGCGTGGCTTTTTCCCATTGCATTCCGCGCCGATTGTCGGGGTCGCCGCCACCTTGCATTCCTAACTCTTCGCCATAATAAATCG
Source organism: Abditibacteriaceae bacterium (assembly GCA_031372065.1). Lineage (GTDB taxonomy): Bacteria > Armatimonadota > Abditibacteriia > Abditibacteriales > Abditibacteriaceae > DASWNL01. The sequence continues at coordinate 25,832 of JANMKN010000008.1, forward strand.
AAGGCGCGCCGACCCAAGTGAATTGAACTGTCGCCGCCAATTGATGCAACTTTGTGTCGTTTTCACACAAAGTCAGAAAACGCGGCGTATCGTGGCTCGAAAGCAGATTCATCATGTTGCGCGACACTTGCGGCAAATAGCTTCGGTGAATTTGCATCAAGCGTTGCGTGAACTGCGAAGGAGTCGTTTTTCCGTCAGCGAAAAAACCGACGCACGCTTCGCGGAATTGGTAATTCATGACGGAATCCCATTGGTCGCCGCCCAGCCACGGCGAGCCATCGCCCCACACTTCGCCGACAATCCACATTTGAGAATCGAGACTTTTCACGCGCTCGCGCAGCGCGCGCCAAAAGCGCCTATCCACTTCATTTGCCACGTCCAATCGCAAGCCCGCCAGCGGCACTTGGCCTTTCCAGTAATTCACCAAATCGAGCATATAATCGCGTGTTGCCGGATTCATCAAATTCAATTTCGGCATGGCACGATAGTTATTCCACGCTACATAATTGGGATTTTGTTCGATGCGAAGGGGATACGATTTGATGAAATACCAATCTTTAAAAGTTGAGTTTTCGCCCTTCTGTCGAATATCCATAAAAGCCGAAAAGGTTGTCGCTGTATGATTGAAAACAAAATCCATCACGGTGCGAATATTTTGCTGTTTTAAATCCTTAGTCAGCGTCGAAAACTCCGCATTGGTGCCAAATTCGGGGTCAATTGTTTTGTAATCGGCAGCATCGTAACGATGATTGGAAGGCGACTTAAAAACCGGATTAAAATAAACGGACGAAACGCCTAAATCTTTTATGTAAGCCAAGTGCTGCCGCACTCCAGCGATGTCGCCCCCAAAACGACTAAAACCATTTGGCGCGCTGTCCCATGCTTGCACGTTTTGCGGGTCGTTGGTCTTGTCGCCGTTTGCAAAGCGGTCAGGAAAAATCTGATAGAAAACTGTTTTTTCTACCCAACTCGGCACATGGTAAGGCTTGAAACTTTTGGCGATAAATTGAAACGGTTTCGCGCCCCATAAAATCTTCTTCGGGCCGTCCTGCAATTCAAAATGGTAAGCCAAATCGTGCAACGGATTCGTCGCGATTTCGGCTTGATAAACAGCATATAGATCGTCGCTTTTGACTTGATTCATCGCATAACGCCGACCTTGCGCCACCAGCGTTATCTGCCGCAAATCACTGGGCCGCGCCCGCAGCGACACGATGAGTTTGCCGCGATCATAATTGAGAAAGGGGACGCGACTTTCATGTAACAGCGCGCTATAGGCCGTTTTGCCATCGTTTGGGCTGGCAGGAATTTCGTAATCGGGCGGTGCTATCAGCAAAACCGAATTGCGGTGTCCTTCGCCATCGTCTTCTTGATTTTTCGCAGCCGGGTCAACAATCCATTCCGCATCGTCCAGCACGAATTTATAAAGATACTTGCCGTAACTCAACGGCACGGTTAGACGCCAAGTGCGGCCATCGGCATCAGCTTTTAAGGTATTCGCGTTTTTGTTCCACCCGTTGAAAGTTCCGGCAACGGCGACGGATTTCAACGGCTTATCGGCCTTAAAAATGAAGATGTAAGGCGCGACAACGGGAGGCGTTTCTTGCGCTGTGACAGGCCAAACTAACGCCAGAAAACATAAGAGGAATTTCAATAGCGACCAACTTTTACCGTTTCGCAAAACCGCCATCATTTTTCCTCGCCAAGTAAGCGGTGCAGCAGCACCGACAAAATCAACAGCGAACCAAGAACTACAAAATTCAATTCATCGCGCGACCAATGCCAACTGACAAATTCGCGCGTTTCGTGAATGAGCAAAAGGCCAAGAATCGTGCCCCAAACGTGGCCGCGCCCACCGAAAATGCTGGTGCCGCCTAAAACAACAGCAGTTATCGCGTCCAGTTCGATGCCTGTGCCAATATCGGCTTTGGCCGTGTTGCGTCGCGCCACATACAAAATGGCCGCGATGCTGGCCGCGAGGCCCGACAAGGCATACAATTGCAGTTTCAAGCGGTCAACCGGTAAGGCCGAAAAGCGCGCGCCCGTTTCATTGAATCCGATAGCGCGTAGCCAGACGCCGCCCGGCTTGCGATCCAAAAAATAAATCGCCGCAATCGCCGCGATGAAAAAACAAAGCGGCGCCGTGATGCCGCCAAAAATATGGCGAAAATTATCGGGAAATCCCGAAATCGGGCGTGCCTGACTGACTCCTTCCGCGATACCTTTAAATGCCGCCAACGTCGCCAGCGTCACCAGCAAAGGATGCACGCGCACGCGCGCCACAAACCAACCGTTTAAAGTGCCCGCTGCAAGGCCGCAAAGCACAGCCAAAACCACACCGATAAAAGGCGAAATGCCTTTTTCAAAAGTGAGTCCCAGAACCACAGCACTTAGCGCCATGATGGAGCCAACCGAAAGATCAATGCCGCCGGTCAGAATAATCAGCGTCATCGGCACCGCTAAAAGTGCCAGTTGCCACAGGTTATCCAACAATGAAATTTGCGCCGACGGTTTGAGAAATTCCGGGTCAGTTATATTCGCGTAAATCAAAAGCGCCGCCAACAAAAACAAGAGCGCCGTTTCGTGACGCAGAAACTTTTTGTAGTCGACTTTGGGCTTGCTTCCTAAGATGTTTTCGTTGTTCACGAATGCTCCCCGCGTCGCGCCAGATGATCAGCCAAAACAGCCAGTAAAATAAAGCCGCCTTGAATGGCGCGCTCCCAATATGTCACGGCATCGCCGAGTTTCAAAAAAATCAGCGCCGTGCCGATCATGCCGAGCAGTAAAGCCGCCAAAAGAGAACCGATAATTGTGCCGCGCCCGCCTTTCAAAGCCGCGCCGCCGACTACAACCGCCGTAACGACTTTCAATTCGTAGCCTTGTCCAACGCTGTTTTCAATCACATCCAAAACCGGCACGCTCACCAAAGCCGCCAACGCCGTCAAAAATCCAGTAAAGGTAAAGGCAAACAACTTCAAGCCATTAACCGAAAGCCCGGCCAAAGTCGCCGCATGCGGATTGCTGCCCGCCGCATAAATGCGCCGTCCGAGCGGCGTTTGCGTTGCCAAAACAGCGCAAAAAATGAGAACCAACGCGGTGATCAAAAGTGGGACGGGAATGCCCAAAATATGGCCTGTCCCCAAAAAACGCAAGCCCGGTGGCAGATTTTTGATGGTATCGCCGCCCATGATCATCACCATCACGCCATGCAGCGCCGTTAGCATTCCCAACGTGGTGATAATCGAAGGCACCCTGCCCCACACCACGAGCGCACCGTTAATAAAACCAACCAGCGCGCCCAAACCCAGCGCGGCAGCTACGGCGAAAATAACCGGTTGGCCCATGCGTTCGGGCGAGGCCACAATTCCCATCGTGACGGCGCACAGGCCATAAAGCGAACCAACGGAAATATCAATTTCGCCCAGCAAAATCACGAACGTCAGGCCGCACGCCATGATGACAAACGGCACGACGTTGAACAAAATGCTGCCCAAATTTTCGCCGCTAACAAAAGCCGGATTGATGAGCGCCACGCCAAGAACCGACAGCCCCAGCAAGAGCGCGACGGCGTATTCGCGTTGTTGAAAAAGACGTTGAATCATAGAAAAATCACGGTGAATGAATTCGCCGCTATTTTGCGGGCAAAGCTAACTCTAAAATTTTCTCCGGCGTAGCGGCGGCGCGCAAAAGTTCGCCGGAAATTTCGCCTTCGCGCATCACCAAAATGCGGTCGCAGAGCGCCAAAACTTCGGGCAAGTCGGACGAAATCACCAGCGTGGCTAAACCGCCGCTGGCCAGTTCGCGAATCAGGCGATAAACCTCGGCCCGCGCGCCGACATCCACGCCGCGCGTTGGCTCGTCTAAAATCAAAAGTTTCGGCTCGGTTGCCAGCCATTTGCCCAGCACCAATTTTTGCTGGTTGCCGCCTGATAATGATTGCGCCGCGATGTTTGGCCCCGCCGCTTTAACCGCTAAATCGGCCATTAATTTTTGAATGAGAGCCTTTTCCTTGGCACGGTCACGGCCCGCCGCGTTGGAGAGATTTTTCAAAACCGCAAGCGAGATATTTTCACCGACGCTCATCGGCAAAACCAAACCTTGATGCTGCCTGTCTTCGGGCACAAGCGCCACGCCGCGCTCTGCCGCGACGCGCACATTATTTTTCGGCAAGTTTTCGCCGCCGATTTTTACCGTTCCAATTTGATAATCGTCCACACCAAAAATCGCCCGCGCCACTTCGCTGCGTCCGGCTCCGACAAGGCCCGCCAAACCAACGATTTCGCCGGCGCGCACTTGGAAATTGATATTATGAAAGCCGCCACCGTGCAAATTATTCACTTGCAAAACTGGCTCGCCGCTGCCTGCGCGTGATTGGTATTCTTCGGTCACATCGCGGCCCACCATCAGGCGAATTAATTCGGCTTTGTCCACTTCCTTGATGTTTTTGGTGGCGACGTGGGCGCCATCGCGAAAAACAGTCACGCGGTCGGCCAAAGCGAAAATTTCATCTAAGCGATGGCTGACATAAAGCAGCGCCACGCCTTCGCTTTGCAGCTTGCGCAAAGTTGTAAAGAGCGCCTGACATTCGCGCTGCGAAAGCGAGGCGGTTGGCTCGTCTAAAACCAGAAGTTTGCTTTTTTGCAGCAGGGCGCGCGCGAAGCCGACCATTTGGCGCCGCGCCACGCTCAGTTCGCCCACCGGCTGACGCGTATCGAAGTTTTCGCCGAGTTGCGAGAGAAGTGCGCGCGTTTCGTTGCGCATTTGCGCGCGATTAATAAGCAATCCACCAGCGCGGCGCGGTTCGCGGCCCACGAAAATATTGTCTTCCGCGCCAAGGTCGCCAAAGGCGGTTGATTCCTGATGAATTACGCCAATGCCCGCCGCTTCACTGGCCGGAACGCCGGGCAAAAGCGGCTTACCTTCGACCAAAATTCGCCCATTTGTCGGCGCGTGCGCGCCGCCGAGACATTTAATTAAGGTTGATTTCCCCGCGCCGTTTTCGCCAACAAGCGCGTGAATTTCGCCCGGTAAAATATCGAAGCTAACGCCGCGCAACGCCTGCACGCCGCCAAATGTTTTGGTCAGATTTTCAATTTGAACTAAAGGCGTCATGTGTTGTGAGAATAAGGCCACCAAGCGTGCAGCGGCACGACGAGGCCAAACAAAACGGCCAGACAAACAAAAGTGAAAGTGAGCATAACGTGACCGGCCTCAAATTGCCACCCGTGCGGCCAATCGTCATGATCAAAATAGAAGAAATCCGTCACGACCCGCGCCGCCCACAACGCGCCGATGAAAAGCGAAAGTCCAACCGCCGCGCGCTCGCCGCGAAATAATTCGGCGTGCAAAAAGCCCGTCAACAAGCCAAAGGAAACAATCACGCCGACAATAAACGCGCCATACGTCCAGAAAATCTTGCGGTTAAAACGCGATAAAACCGCGAAATCCTCGTGCCAATGGAGTTGTTTGGGCACATTATAACTGGCGATCAAAATGCAAAAATGTGCCGCGCAGCCAAGCCACAACGCGCCCTGCAAATACCAATCGAACGAACGCTGATGCAGAATCCCGTGCAGCCAAAACGCGAGGGGCAAAATGAGTTTTTCACGAAACGGCGCATGAAACAAAATCGGCAGCGGCATTAAAACGAAAAGCCATGTTAAAGCGCGGTTTTTGATTTTGAAATTCACCAAAACGCCGTGCAAAACAAAAAACAGCAGTGGCCCGCCCCAACCGGCGCCCGCCGGATACGACAGGCCCATTTCGTGCAAAATTCCCGAAATGATGAACACGCCAAACAATGCGCCGCGTGAACCAAACTTTTGATGTAGTGGGCGCAGAAACAGAATTTTATCCATTTCAACGAACGCCAAATTCCAGCGCCGCGACCAAAAATCTGCCAGCGATTCGCTGGCAAGCGGCGCGCGAAACAAAGGCTTGGTTTCAAAACCAATTTGTCGCAATAGCCACGGCAAAACTTCGCCCAAACCAAAATGCACTGTCGCCAAAAGCGCGAAAATCAGCGCCCAACCGAGAAAAGTTTCATCTAAATCCAACGCGAACCAGCCGAGCGAAAGAAGGGCCGCGATTCCGACAACAAAAGTCGCCGCGCCACGAAAAAGCGCCTTGGCGCGCCATTCGTCATCGGCAGTAAATTCTTGCGGGCGTGGCACGCGCTTTTTGAACGCGCCCATTTCCATACCGGGCCAAATCGAAAAATAAAGCAGCAAACCAAGGCGCGAAAACAACGATAAATCGTCAGGAGAACGGCGCAACGCCACGGCACATTTGATGAGGCCCAGCATTAAAACCGTCGCTAAAACGAGGCGCTCAACCGGCGAAAACAGCGGCCCGACAAGAAGCAAAACCAGCAAAGAGAAGATCGGCAACCACGCCGAAATGGTGCGTCGCCACGCGCCGCGCACCATAAAAACGCAAAATAATCCTATTGTGTAAACGGCACACAAAATTAGCAGAGCGCGCATGGCATAATTTACGGCGATTCGACGATTTCAAGGCTCAGTTCATCAAGGCGCAGCGTAATTTGCGGGCGCGATTCCAAGGTGCCTTTTTCGATGGCTAAAGCGCCTTGTGTGGTTTGCGACGTGGTTTCAATCCACGCATCGAGTTTTTGCCATGTGCCCAATTTTGTTGTGTCGTATTTATCAGTATTGATGTTAGTCAGCCATTTGCCGTCTTTGTCGTTGAGGCCGATTTTCATATACGGCGACGGCGAACCGGGCGTCAGCGCGTCCACCTTCATCCAGCACGACAGATGATAACGACTGCCCGGCAGAATCGCTTTGGGCAGCGACAGCGAGGCGTAATTCCACGATGCTTCCTGCGGCGCGCCGTCGAGCAGCAAAGCCGCGCCTTCGTGGCCCGCCTCGTCGGTTTTCAGCGCGATGCCTTTGGCGCTTTGCCAGCCGCCGACGCCTTTTTCAAAGCCTTCGTTGTAAATCGTTTTCGGTTCGTTTTGGCCGGGTTCAGCGGCGATATCCGCGATGAAATAACGCCCTTGCGCGTCGGAATTTCGCAGCGCGAGCTGTATTTTCGTGGCCTCTTCGGGCTTCTCCATCGCCACGAAAATTTTGTAAGCACCGGGCGGCGTGGCGGCGGGAATTGTCAGCACGTCGGTCTGCGAAATCTCTTCGCCGGGCCACCAGCGCGTCGTCGGCACCGTCGGAAAACTCAGCTTTTCCGCGACGCTTTGGCCGTGCGCGTTCAGCAAAAACCAGCGCAGCGCATACGAATCGTAGCACGGCGCCACGCCGCTGTTTTTCCAGCGGCTTTCGAGCAGCAAACGTCCGGCGCGGTCGGGATTGACGTGGATTTTCGGGTTGCACTTCACGCTCGTCGCCGCGAAGCGAAAACCGAGGCGCCGCGCGGCGTCCGTCACGGCTTCGCGCACTTCGGCAGGCGCTTTCGCCATCTGCCCAAAGCCCATCAAATTAACGTGCAAATAGCTGATCGGGTCTTCGAGACCTTTGTCGAAGGTTTCCTTGACGCCCCAGCCTTTTTGCTTCATTTCGTCGTAGCCGCTGAACAATTCGTAGTTGCAAATGGTGCCTCGCCGCGCGTATTCGTGATAAAAACGCTTGCCGACATCGGCGCTCGGCCCGTTCGGATTCAGCCCGTCTTGCCGAAAATGCACGCCGCGAATTGCCGCGTAATCGTTGATATTGGCCCAATCGCCGACGTTGAGGAAAACCCGCGTGTGCGGAAACGCTTTCGCGTAAGCGTCAATCAAGCGACGATAGGCCGCGACGTATTTTTCGGGCGTGTAACCCGACGCCGCCAATTGCGTGGGCGTCCAGCGCGCCAAATGCATTTCGCCCCACTCGCCGATGCCGCCGATGTCTATGAATTCCACGCCGGGCCGACCGTCGAGATAGTGGCCGAGATCGGCGATGAATTTTTCCTGAATTTGCAGATATTTCTCGTCCCAAAACACTGGATCAGTCTGCTCTGGCGCGTAGATTCCTTTGAACGTTTGCGACGGCACGCCGGCCTCGAAAACCCATTGCGGCGAAACGTATTTCGACTGCGAATGCATATTTTGCGACATCAAGCGAAACGCCACGCGCTTGTGCAGTTTGTTCACCCAGAGGTCGAAAATCGGCTTAAAATAGGCGTCAAAATCCGCCGTTCCGGGGCCATGCGGCTGAATTTTGGCCCAATCGTCGCGGAAATAGCCGATGTCAATGACTTGCGCGGGCCATAAATCGAGCGCCAGCTCTTTTTCGTTCAGCGTGCCGCCGAGATAAAGCCCCATGCCGGGATTTTTCAGCGGCGCGTCGGAAAGCGGCGGCGTGATGTTTTGCATCGCCAATTCTTGCGCGCAGAGCGGCAAAATGAACGAGGTTAGCAGACCAAGAGCGAGAATCTTTTTCATGGCATCGAAAAGAAAACTTCAAGGGTGTAGCGGCGCAGCAGCGTGCAGTAGCGTGCGGGCGGCAGGAGAGCCGTAATCCTTCAACATCTGCGCGGCATTGCGTTGCACTTGCTCGTCGGCGTCGTTGAGATGCGCGATGGCAACGCGCTCCAACGCCGGTGTCATTTCCAATTTGGCTACATCTGAGAGCGTGACTTGATAACAACCTGTCTCTTTGCGCGCCGCCAAGGCCCGTTCAATTTGCGCCACGCCGTAATCTGGGTCGGCGCGTAGGAAGTAGGCCAATAGCGCCGATTGAAAAAAACAAGCGGTTCGCCCGATGTCATTGGCGTAGCGCACCTTCAGTTGAGGCAGAATTTTCGGCGAGGCGTAACGTTCAATGAGGAACATTATCGTTTCGGAATCGGCGCCGGTTTTCTGAAGATTCGCCAACAACACGTCGTCCAGTTCCGGCAGCGTGGCATCGGGCAAAATGCCCAACGTTTCACCGTTGGCGCATGGGCGAGGATTGGCGATTTCTTTCAAAATCAGAGCGCGGCCTTGTTCCGGCGATAGTTCATGGATGCGGCGCAGAATGTCGTTCGACAGTTCGTAGCGCGGCCCCCACTGCGGCACGGTCTGCTTGTCCCACAAGCGCAAAAGTGTGGCGAGCAAAACGTCGGCAGGCGCATCGGCTTTCAGATGCGGCCACTCATAGCGAATCAAATGTTCCAGAGGCCCGGAGCGGTTTTGTGGCAGCGCATCGAACAGCGGCGCGATTTGCCGGGATAGCCCCGGCAGTTTCACGACAATCGCCTCATCCTCTTTTGGCAGCAAGCCTCCCCAACCCAACGCCAGCAGCGAAAAGAGCGTGTGAATGCGCGGCTGGTCAGCCTTGGCATCAACGCTCTGCGCCGCGATTTTCCAACTGGACGCCAATGCCGCATTTTTCGCTTGATATGACCGCCTTCGCCAATTGGCATCGGCCTGCGCCAATTCAGGCGGCAACCCGGCGACGTCCACCGGCAAATCGGCATTGGCCTTGACCAAAACGGCTGGACACGGCTCACGCTGCATCGCCACAAGTAGCGCCAGCGTTTCCAAAAATGACTGCGTTACGGCACAGTCTGGCCGCGCCAACGCCCTCCGCATCTCCTCGATGAGCCATTTGCGGTCGGGATAGCCGATGAGCGCCGGTTGCCACGCCAGCACGTTTTCATCGGGGATTCGATGGGGCGTTTCATTGCGGCTCATGCGCTCGATGATGGGCCGCGCCGCCGCCGGGGTGTTCAACCAGCGCACGTCGCCTTCTTGCGGCGGCGCATCGGAGCGCGGCGGATCAAAAAGCATTAGGTCACTTGCTAAGTTGGCCTTTTGCGCGTCCAGTTGCACCTGCGCCCACGCGGGGTTGGTGGGCACAATGTCGAACTCAACGATGTCCGACGCTACCGGCAATCCTTCAGCCGCAAAGCTGATTTGCGGCTTGCTTCGCTTCAGGACGCGGTTTCGCATGGTGGCGTAAACGCGATAATGTCCGGGCCGGTCGAAGCGCAGCCAGCGGTTCAATTCGACGGTGAGTTCTGCGGGCTTATCCGAAAGCGGCACCGGATTAGGAATGCCTCCCGAAAAGCCGCCGCCTTTGGGCAAGGGATAATCGGCGAGCGGGTCGCTGACGCCTTCCTGCGGCGCGGCGTGAAACCTGCCGAATTCAAAGAAAGCGACAGGACGCGACAAAATCAAAACATCCATCCAGTAGACGTTTGGCGTGTCCGCCGTAAATTCCGCCGTGACGCGAATCGTTTCGCCTTGCTGGAAGCGCGTTTTGCCGGCGGCGAGACGCAACACGCAATGCACGCCCGGCGGATTCTGCGCGACGGCGGCCTGTTGTCGCGCCTCGAAACCGTCCGGCTTTTGCGCCCGCGCGGGTAAGCCGCTCAAAGCCACAAACAAGATAGCGTAAAGGCTCTTTTTCATCGCACCTCGAATGAATAAGTTCCCGAACCGAGTTCATAAATCGCGGCGCCGTTTTCCTGCTTTACGAACTGCACGCCGTCGAATTTTGCAGCGTCGCGCCCGCTTTCGGTGATATTGGCGCCCGTTTTTGCGGGCAAATAAAGCGTGGCGGTGGTATTGGTGGGAATCGTTACGTTTAGCGTCAGCGCGCCGTTTCCGAGTTTCCAATCGCTGACAATTTTGCCGCGAATCGAATCATAGTCGCCGCGCGCGAAGGTGAGGCCGCCGCCGGGTTGCGGACGCAAAATGATGTGTTCAAAGCCGGGTTTTTCGGGGTCAACGCCGATGCCTGCGACGGTATCGAAAAGCCATTCGCCGACGGAGCCGAGCGAATAATGGTTGAACGAATTCATGCCGGGGTCTTGGAAACCTTTGTCGGCGCGATAGCCGTCCCAGCGCTCCCAAATCGTGGTGGCGCCTTGGCGAATCGAGTAGCCCCACGAGGGAAACGTATCCTGCAAAAGGAGCTTATACGCCATGTCTTTGTAGCCGTTTTTGGTCAGCGTCGGATTGAGATAGCCGACGCCAACAAAGCCCGTTGACAGGTGATTATTTTTCTGCGCGATGTCTTCGACCAAATATTTCGCCGCCGCCGCACGCTTTTCTTCGGGCAGCAAATCGAAACGCAGCGCCAGCACATAATTGGTTTGCGTGTTGCCTTTGATGCGGCCATCGGCGGCCACAAATTCTTTGTTGAAAGTGGCTTTGATTTGCGCAAAAAGATCGTCGTATTGGCGCGCATCTTCGGTTTTGCCCAAAACGCGCGCCGTGTTTGCTAAAATGCCGGTGCTATAGGCGAAATAAGCGGTGCCCAGCACGTCTTTGGGCGTGTCGGCGGCAATCGAAAGCCAATCGCCATAATCGCTGCCGCGCTTGTTCATAATCAGCGACGGATTCTCACGCTTGACCCATTCGATATAGCGCCGCATAGCACTGTAATGCTTTTCGAGAATGCGCTTGTCGCCGTAAGCGGTGTAAATTGTCCACGGCACAATCAGACCGGCATCGGCCCATGCCGGAGTGCCCGCGCCGCAGCAAATATCGGGCGCAATGTCCGGGAAGGCATCGCCGCGCATCCCATCTTCCACGTCCACCATCCACTTGTTGAAAAAGCTCGCCACGTCGGCGTTATAAGTTGACGTGCGCACGAAAATCTGCGCATCGCCCATCCAACCGCAACGCTCGTCGCGTTGCGGACAATCGGTGGGCACTTCCAAAAAGTTGCCGCGCTGACCCCATTGAATGTTGCTTTGCAGTTGATTCACCAGCGGATTCGAGCAAACAAAGGTGCCGCTATCGGGAATCGCCGAATAAACGACCACGCCGGTGATGCTGTCTTTAGTCGGCGAGGTGGGAAGGCCTGTCAGTTCCACATAACGAAAGCCATGAAAGGTGAAACGCGGCTCCCACGTTTCTGGGCCGGTGCCTTTGGTGGTGTATTCGTCAATGCAACGCGCGCCGCGCAAGTTGGTGGTGTAAATCGTGCCGTCGGCGTTGAGCATCTCGGCGGAACGAATGCGAATTTTGGTGCCGCGTGGCGCGACGATGTTGTTCAATCGCACCCAGCCAACCATATTTTGGCCCAAATCGAACACATAGTTGCCGGGTTGCGGCTGCGTCATGGTTTTGGCTTTGAGTTCGATTTGGCGGCGCACCGGCACGCCGGGATAGGCTTCGACTTTGATATTCGGTGCCGGAATCATATCCGGCTTTTTCCATGCCGCGTCGTTGAAGTTCGCGGTGTCCCAGCCAATGGCTTCTTGCGTGGCGTCGTAGAATTCGCCGTCCAACAAATCCTGCTCGATAATCGGGCCGTAGCCCGCTTTCCAATTGGTGTCCGACGCGACGATTTCGCGCGTGCCATCGGCGTAATCCAAGACGATTTGGCCGCTAAAATGCGGGCGATGCAAACCGTAGCGATCTCGTCCGCCGTTGCCGTCGTGACCTGTGGCCCAGCCATCGCCCAAAATCGCGCCGACGGCGTTGGCGCCTTGTTTTATCAGAGGCGTGACATCGTAAGTCTGATAATAAACGCGCTTTTTGTAGTCCGTCCAGCCGGGCGTGAAGACATCGTCGCCGATGCGCTGCCCGTTGAGATGCATTTCATAAAGGCCGAGCGCCGTGCCATAAGCCATCGCGCGGCGCACTGGTTTGGCGATACGAAATTCGCGGCGAAAATAAGTGGCGGGCGGCACTTTGGAGGTGTTGCTGAAACTGACCTGATCGGCCCACGGCCCGCCGCCAAAAGGCGCGGCGATTTTCGTGGACTGCCATGCGGCGTCATCGAAAGCGGCGCTTTGCCACTCTTTGCCAGACTGCTTGGAAGATTTCCAACTGCCATCCGAAACGAAAGTTTTGTTACCCCATTCTGGCGATTGGATAGCCAATTTCGTCACCAGCCCGGCGGGGCTGTTGGCGCCGTTTTTCACTTCGACGGCCAAGATATTCGGCCCGGCGTGCATTGTTTTCTGCACATCAACCGACTTGGCTTCTTTCCACGAATTGCTGGCGCCCATGAGCTTGCCGTTCAGCCACGCGCGCCAACTGTCATCGCCGGAAAGCGAAAGTTTGGCGCTGCTAATGGTAACATCGGCGGGCACATTGATGGTCGTGCGGAAATAGCGCGTGCCTTCGGGCACGTTTTGCGTGGCGTCGCCTTCGGGAAACCAAATCCAACTCGCGCCTTTGAAATCGCCTGTGGCAACGGGCGCATCGGGCAACGCTTCGAGATTAATCCATTGCCCTTTCCATTCGGCGGCGATGTTCATCAAACCCGCCGTCCATTGCGCGGGCGCGCTGTAGGCCGAAGGCTTGCCGTTTTTGTCCCAAGTGCGCACGCTCCACCGCGCGGTTTGCCCGCTTTGCAGCGGTTTGCCCGCATAGACAATTTGATTGGTGGCGTTGCCCGTCACCTTGCCGCTGTTCCACAAGTCGCCTTTGGCAAGGCTATTCGGGCTGGAGCCGACCAAAATCTGATACGCGCTTTGCTTTTCGCCACGCGTTCTCGACTCGACAATCCAACTCAAACGCGGCTGTTTCTCATCAATGCCAATGGGATTGACTTTATATTCGCAGCGCAAATTCGCGGGCGTAATTTCAGCGCGCAGCGGTGCCACAGCCAACAACAAAGCAGCAAGAGCAATTCGTTTCATGAACCCTTTCGACAACTCCAACAATTTCAATTTTGTGTCCCCTCAGTTTGGCAGGGTTGCAATCGCCGTGTCAGCACCTCCGGCAAACAAAAAGCGCGCCTCTCACTTGAGAAACGCGCTTTTGCTTTGCATCAAAACTCAAAACAGCCGCTAAAGGAGAACGATTGCCAACATAGTCTTTTGTTCGCCTGCTGTTGATTGCTTTTAGGGTGAATCAAAATAACGAATGGCTCGATGTGACCAAAGGTCGAACTGCTCTTGCTCTTGCCAAACGTTCAGAAGCATGAGGGCGATGCCGACAGCGACGCCCATTGAAATGTAAAGCCAGAACCGCTTATTACTGCTGCTGTGCCAAAGTGCTATTAGCCCAAACCCATTAAGAATGATTAAACCGGCAGTGGCAAACGCGCAGATGAACCACTCAGAACACACGCTGCCTGGACTTCTGAGTTTGAAGGTGGCTGGCAGGAACAGCAGGAGGAACAGAGCATAAACCAGAGACACGCGAGTTAGCCATTTGCCTTGAGATGATTTATTCATATCCTCCACCTGCCTTAAAGTATGACAAATTCGGCTACGCCCCACGCACCAACCCGACAACATTATTAATCCGCAAATGGGCGGCGTAACACCGCTTTTTCGCGCTGACAATGGGCAGAAATACAGTGGCGGTCTAAATGCGTTAAAAACGTGCGAACTGCGAACACTCATAATTTTTGCAAAAAAACTGAGGTTTGGGGCTTGTCAAAGCGTGTTTTAGGAGATTAAAATAGCTTTTGAACGCCCCACCGCTGTGTTTTTACTGTTTCCCCTGTCGGGGCAGGCGCAAAACGATTCCGGTTGAGAGTTCCCCCTATAAGGGGAAGACCAAAACGCTTTCGGTTGAAGGCTCCCCCTATAAGGGGAAGCGCAAACGGAAATCGGTTGAAGCCTCCCCTTATAGGGGGAAGCACAAAACGCTTTCGGTTGGAGGTTCCCCTTATAGGGGGAAGTGCAAAACGCTTTCGGTTGGAGGCTCCCCTTATGAGGGGAAGGACAAAATGGTTTCGGTTGGAGGCTCACCTTATAGGAGAGCGCGCGGCGAAAGCGGCTTTTTCACTTTTCTTGATACTTTTTCGTGCCCGCGTCGGGCCATTCATCATTGGAGGAGGCAAATTATGCCCAACAGAGGGATTTCTGAGGTTACAGACCAGTTAGAGCAGTGTTTAGGCGCCGATGGCGACGTGGAAGTCGGCAAAAGATGGAAATTCACCGCCGAATTTCGCGCCGAGGTGCAGGATACTTTCGACGATTTAGTCGCCGCCAATGAAGATATTCCCCTCAGCGAAGGCAATCGGCGCACCGCCAGCGACCAATTAAAAGTGGATTATCCCGTCGCTGAGACGATGATTCACGCGGTTTACAATCGCATCAAAGGTTTGTCGCTAACCGGAAGCAGTTTGCCGCTGTTGGTAGCCTATGGGTTTGAAAGCGGACAGTTGGGCGAATTCGATCAAAGTCGCGTGCGCAAGTTTTTAGGGCAATTTCTCACCACCAGCGCCGATTTTGCCGATGTCAACAGCCCCAATCACAACGCCGCCGCCGTTTTGCCCGCCGATTGGATTACGCAGATTACTCCCCTCAAAAAGCGCCTGAGCGATAACGAACTGCTGGCTTCGGTGGGTTCGCGCTCTGATTTAGTGGAGTTGCGCCGACAAAAACTGCTCGCCGCCGAAGATATTATCAGCCGCATCTGGCATTATTTGAGTTACGGATTGCCCAAACGCGACCAAGACCCGCTGCTGCATAATTATGGCTTCGACCCGCGCAAAAACCCAACCGGGCAACACGATAACACGACTGCGCCGGTTGCGCCGACCAGCTAACTTAAGCCATCACTTCACTGCGGCAAGGGCACCAAAAGATAGCGGCACGGCAGCGATTGGTCATTTTCATCTTTTCCGGCGTCTTCGATGAATAACAAACCCGCTTCATCGCCGACGTTCATACGGCAGAGGCCCTCGGCGTTTTTCAAACCGCCGGTGTCCAAAGGTTTGGCAACCGGTGGGCTTTTCAAGTCCCAAAACCAGAGTTTCCACGTTTCGGCATTCACCACCACAGCGTTGGCCGAGGCGCCAGAAACAATCCAGCATCCGCCTCGTTCGGCATCATAAAACATCCCGCGAATGCCCTGCCCGTCCAAAGGCAGATAAAGGGCTTCTTTTTCAAACTTCGGCGGCTTATCTTCATCGAAAATAGCGTGCGGATTGGTGAGGGCAATCACAATGGCATCACCGGCATAGCCTGTGTTATTGGGGTCGCGAAAATGCAGGGGCGAGCGAAAACCCAACAATAATCTGCCGTCTGGCAACAAGGTGGTGCCTTCGATGTTGAAGGTGCCTCCCACGCCGCCATTGTTGACATGACTTTGAACCGAAGGCGCCAATTCGGGAAAAGCGGCAACGATGGCGCTTTTAAACGCCGGTATATCTTTACTGCCCTGCCCATTCTGGCCTTTTGGCTGCACTTGGCCCATTTCGTCGAAGACCAAGCGCACCAGTTTTTCGCGCTTTTTCTTTATTTCATTCGCTGAATTCTTCGAGCCGGAAACCACCACGAACGCCATACGCCGTTCTTTGTCCCACGCGATGTCTTCCATGTCGTTTACGTCAATCGAGCCTTGTAATTCGGCTTCAAGACTCTTAACGCTTTCCATAAACTCCACAGTGTTAAAGCGATTGGTTGATTGTCTGATTTGCGCGACAAACAAATCTTTATCGCCGATCAGCAAAACCACATCATCGTCCAAACCTTCGAGCGGCGTCACGCCGGACGCCTGTTTCAATTCGTCAGGAATCATGCCAATTTTCATAACGTTATTCTCTCCTTTAAAAACTTCTCTTTGCTTGCAGGCGAAGCCAACTTAATGGAAGCCAGCATAGCATGAGCATTACAAAATAATGCCGACCACGCAGGCCGTCATGCACGAGGCGACGGCGCCGCCGAACATGGCGAGCAAACCGAGGCGCGATAAATCGGCGCGGCGTTCGGGGGCCATCGAACCAATGCCACCCACTTGAATGGCAATCGAGGAAAAATTAGCGAAGCCGCACAGCGCATAAACCACCAGCAAAAACGAGCGCGGCGACAAAAAAGCGGCATCTTTGCCCATGCTTCCGGCCAACTCAAGATACGCCACAAATTCGTTGATGACGGTTTTGATGCCGATCAAACTGCCCGCCTTGCCGCATTCGGCCCACGGAATGCCCAGCAGCCACGCAAGAGGCGCACAAATGTAACCGAGCAGCATTTGCATAGATAAATTCGGCACACCCAGAAAACCGCCCAGCCAACCGAGCAACGCATTTAACATCGCGACTAAGGCCACAAAAACTAATAGCATCGCGCCGACATTCAGCGCCAGTTGCAAGCCTTCGATGGCGCCGCGCGCGGCGGAATCTATCACGTTCGCATCTTGGTTTTCGACGTGCAATTTCATTTGCCCGCTCGTTTCCGAAGGCTGCGATTCGGGCAACAGCAACTTGGCAACAGCGAGGCTGGCCGGAGCCGAAATAATCGAAGCCGCCAGTAAATGACCGGCAATCTGCGGCTCGAAACCAGCTAACATAGCGACATAAGCGGCCAGCACGCCGGAGGCGATATTAGAAAAGCCGCCGACCATAATCGCCATCAGTTCACTTTGCGTGGCGCCCGCGATAAAAGGCCGCACAAAGAGCGGCGCTTCGGTTTGGCCGAGGAAAATATTGGCCGTCGCCGACAGCGTTTCGCTGCCCGATGTGCCCATCGTGCGCTGCATCACCCACGCCAATCCTTTGACGACGGGCTGCAAAACGCCGAGATAATACATCAACGTCGAAAGCGCCGAAAAGAAAATAATCGTCGGCAAAACATTGAAGGCGAAAAAGGCGCCCGTTGCGGCATAAGAATTTGGCTGTGTAATCGGCCCCATCGTCGCGCTGCCGACGGGCTTGCCAACGGGCACATTATTGTCCACCAAATTGCCGAAGAGAAATTTGGCACCTTCGCGCGAGAAATTCAAAAGCGCATTCACGCCGCTGTTAATCGCCTCGAAAAATCCCGGCGTGTTCAACACTAAAAGCGCGAAGACGAATTGCAAAGCCAAGCCCCAAATTACGGTGCGCGCCAGCGGCTTCAAGCGCGGCTTGCGCAACTGTCCGATGCCCCAGCAAAAAGCCGTCAGCACCACCAAACCAAAGAGTGACTGCGCCTTTTGCAGCGGCGTGCCCGAACGATCAATCGAAATGACCGCTTCTTGCGCCGTTGCCGGATGAATCAAAAGAAAAATGCTGCAACTCAACGACAAAAAACGCAAAAAAGTGGTCATAACGGGTCGTTTCAGAGCGCAAATCACCTTCGCGCCCAAGTTCATAAGCCGTTTATAGCAAGTTCTGGCGAGGGAAACAACAAAATGTGGTTTATCGTAGCGAGAGAGCCTCAGGTTGGCTCATCTTTCTTAATCGGTTTATTGGTAACTTGCGTTGCTTGTTCTTCTTCATAGCGTCACATCGTCATTCATTGTATATCTTTTCCCAATTGCCCAAAGTTCAAACACTCATCATGAAAACGCTCATCGTCACCGCGCCGGACAAATATGAAGTTGTCGAAGTGCCCGTTCCAGCGCCGGGCGCGGGCGAAGTTTTGCTGCGCGTGGAAGCCGTCACCACTTGCCCGCAGTGGGATTTGCACTTGCGCCACAACGAGCCGATGTTTGTCGGCCATCAGTTTCATTATCCTTACACACCGGGCCAACCGGGGCACGAAGCGACGGGAACGATTGCACAATTGGGCGAGGGCAGCGGCGAATTTCACATCGGCGAACGCGTCAGCGCGTGGCGCGACCCCGGCCATCAAGTTGGCGGTTGTTATGCGCAATTCGTCGTCAAAAAAGTCGAAGATTTAATTCGCGTGCCGTCGCATCTGCCCTTTGAAGCAACTGCGCCTTTGGAACTGGCGATGTGCGTTGGCGCGCAGTTTTTGCAGTTACGCGCTATGAATTTAATCAAAGCGCGCCGTTGCGCTGTGATGGGTCTTGGTCCGGCAGGTTTGATCGCCGTGCAGATGATGAAAGCCGAAGGCGCCAGCGAAATTTACGGCTTCGATATTGCAAACTCACGGCGCGATTTGGCTTTAGCATTGGGCGCCGATGCCGTTTTCGATTCGCGCGAAGCATTGCCGCAATTTGGCTTGCGTCCGCACACGCAAATTGACTGCGCCATAGATTGCGTCGGCGCCAAAGCCACTGTCGAATGGCTGATGGATCGCACGCGCGAAACAGTCGCGTTGTTTGGCGTGCAGCGCGAAGATTACACTTTTGCACCGCGTCATTATTCGCTGAAATTATGTGGCTATCCCGGCCACAGCCGCGCCGCCGCCGAATATGCTGTTGATTTAATAGAAAAGGGCCACTTGAATCTGGCGCCGCTGGTAACACATCAAATGCCGCTCGAAGATTATGGGCGCGGCGTGGATTTACTGGAAAAACAAGAAGCGATCAAGGTTTGTTTCAAACCGTGGTCTTGAACATTTATGAAACGCTCACAACTGGCGATCAATTCAGTTTCAACACGGCACGAAAATTTGGAAGAAGCGTTATCTGCTTATGCCAAGGCTGGGTTTCGCAACGTCGAATTTCAATTGGGACACGTCAAGGAATTTTTAAATCGCGGGCATTCCTTTAGCGATGTGCGGCGCTTATTGAAATCGCACGATTTAACTTGTATTGGCGGTTTTGAATGCGCTTTAGAAGCGTTTTCACCACCTGAACAGCGCGCCGAAAATCACGAGCGTTTGCGGCGCAACGCCGAATTATTGGCCGAATTAGGCGCGAGAATAATGGTGGTCGGCACCGATGGGCCACCCGCGCCAGTTGCAAAACCGCTGGAAGAATTGGTGGGCGCGTTTTGCGATGTGGAGCAAGCCATAAGCGATACCGGCATTACGCTGTGCCTCGAATTTAACTGGTCGCCTTTAGTGAAATCGCTGCGCACCGCTGTCGAAGTAGCGCGGCTATGCGGTTCGCCAAATGTCGGCGTTTTATTCGACCCGGCACATTACCACTGCACGCCATCGAAATTAGAGCAAATCAACGAGCAAAGCGTGCCGTTTATCAAACACATTCACGTTGACGACATGGCCGACAAGCCGGGCGAACTTTCCAATTGCAACAGTGACCGCGTTTTGCCGGGATTGGGCTGTCTCGATTTGAAAACTCTGCTTGGCGCGTTGGAATTACATGGCTACAACGGCTATTTTTCTATTGAAATGTTCAGCGAAGAATTGTGGAACGAATCACCCTATCGCGCCGCACAATTGATGTTTGATTCGCTGTTACCGCTTTGCGACGACTAAAATTTACCAGTTGAAAACACTCAGCAAACTGGAATAATCATCTGTCCACACGCCGACATCATCACGCGTTTTCAAAGGCTGCCAGCGAGCATCTTTGAGTAGCGCAGTCAACGCCGATTTGTCGCGCGCCATCGCCACCCATTGCGATGAAACCTTGCCCAATTCGGCCTCGGCTTCCGAAACTTCGCCATCGGTGCGATTCAAACCGACAAGACCCGCATCGCGCGCTAAATTGCCCAGCACCGGCTCAATAGTCAAATGCCGGTTGGAAGCATGAAACACCACCAATCCACGCGGTTTCACTTTGCGAAAATACAGTTGCAGCGCCTCGCGGGTGAGTAAATGAACCGGCAGTGAATCGGAACTGTAAGCATCTAAAACCAATACCTCGAACTCTCCATCGGGCACGTTTTCTAATTTTAAGCGGCCATCGCCCAAAACAATTTCATAAGGAGCTTTGCAGTTCTGCAAATACGAAAAATACTGCGGGTCACCCGCAATGCGCGCCACAACTGGATCAATTTCAAAAAATGTCCACTTCTGCTTTGGCCGCGCATAATAGGCCAGCGAACCAGCGCCTAAACCTACGACTCCAACACGCTTTGCAGCATCCGCATATTCGCGAAAAATCTGCCCGGCGGGGCCGCTGGTTGTGTAATAAGAAAGCGGCTCCTTATGATGGGCCGGATCGAGATTTTGCACGCCATGCAGCGTATTGCCATGAAAGAGTTGATGAAATTGGCCCGCAGGATCAAGCGCCACGCGATGCACTCCAAAAAAGCTTCGCTCGGCCAATAAAATACGGCCCGAATTGCCGTCTTTGTAAAACATCAAACCCGCCGTCAAAATAGTGCCAATAGCCAAGGCAAATCGCAAGGGCCGGCGTGAAAAACTAAACGCGCAAAGTGTGCCGAAGCCAAACGTCAGGGCTAAAAACAGCGGCCCCGTTTCGATGCCGCGTTTTTGCAAAAACAGCATCATCGCGACCATTATCAAACCCAATAAAGTGGGCAGGACGAAATCGAAAATTCGCGCGCGACTTTCATTTATCAATGGCTTATTTTCGGCGCGCAAGCCCAGCCAACACGCCAAAACTAAAGTAATCGGGTATTCAACAACGCTATGAAAAATGATCGGCGCCAAGAGCGCATTAAACGCGCCGCCCAGCACGCCGCCCAGGGAAATCCACAAGTAAAATTCGGTAAGAAAATCCGTTGGCGGACGCTCCTCGGCCAGCGCGCCATGACAGGCCATCGCCACCACAAAAAGTGTCAGCAAATGCAGTGGCATCAAGAGGATAAAGGGATGATTTGCCCGCACAGCCACCGTAACCACCAAAGGCAAAATCAGAATCGGCAAAGCGCGCACCCAAAACAAATTGGGCAGCAAAGGTCGCCGCGCAAACGCCACGATAAACGATAGCAAATAAAGACTCAGTGGAATAATCCACAACAGCGGAATCGCCGCGATGTCGGTGGAAATATAAGTCGTCACGCTGACCATCAAACTCGATGGGACAAACGCCAACATCACCCAACGCATACGACTTTGTGTATTCGGAACACTAAGCGCAATTTCAGTTTCGTCGTTTTTGGTTTCGCTGTCGGGATTCTGTTTTATTTTCCCGCGCCACAGCACAAAAGCCGCGCTAAACGTCAGCAGAATGAGCAAGCCGTAGCCATAAGACCACAAACGACTTTGGTCAAGCAAATGCAGTTTTGGCTCGATAAAAATCGGATAGCCCAAAAGCGCCATCATGCTACCGAGATTACTGGCGGCATAAAGAAAATACGGATCGCCCGCTGCCTTATGCCCCGTTGTCGCGAACCACTTTTGCAACAGAGGACTGCCCGCCGAAACCACGAAAAATGGCAAGCCGACAGCGACAGTCAAAAGCGCTAACAGCCACGGAATCGGATTGGTTTCTGCGGGCGGCGTCCAGCCTTTGGGCACCGCAATTGGCAGCAAAAACAAAGGAAGCAGCAGCAAAACGCAATGCAACATCGCCTGCTTTTTCACGCCGAGCCACTTCGATGTCGCGTGTGCATAAGCGTAGCCCGCTAATAGCATCGCTTGAAAGAAAACCAGCGCCGTGTTCCACACCGCAGGAGAGCCACCTAAAAGCGGTAGCACCATGCGCGCAAACATCGGTTGCACCAAGAACAACAACGTCGCATTAACGAAAATGGCGATGGTATAAAGCAGAAGCACAGTGAATTCTTTTACTTTGGCACGAAGGTTGGATTCAAATAACTAAGCAGCCACCAGAGCGAAAGCACATTCAAAGCGAAACCTACGCCAAGCCACGAAAACGCCAAAACGCGCACGCCTTTTTCGCCGATTAAGCCGCTAAAACCGCGCGCTAAAAACAAGCTGAATCCAATAAAAGCCGGAAACAAATAACGCCCACCTTCGCTCCAACCCCAATGCATGAAAAGCGCGACTTGCAAAACCGTGAGCCACGTTAAAACAAACGCGCCGTAACAAGGCCACAAAATCAGGCGCGCTTGCCTGTCAGCGGTTTCTTGCCTGTCAGCAGTTTGCCGCGTTTTCCTCCAATACGAAAGCGCGCTAATGCTCGCCACTAAAACATAAGCGGCAAAAAATAAATAAATCGCGCCCTGCACCGCTTCTACAGGGCCATCAGGCGTGCGTTGCATCAGCCAATCGCGCTGGCCCCACAAGGTATAAAACAAACGCCAGTTGGCAAAAGCAAAAATCAGAGGAAAATTAGGATGCATCATTTGCACTAATTTTCCGGCCTCCGGCAACGGCAAAGCCGGCGTCGGCGCGGCTTCGGGCAAAGGCGTCCATGTGCCGTAAATAATCATTGAACGAATATGCCACGGGCTGACAATTACGGCGCCGACAACCAAAACCAAGAGCGCGCTTTGCCACGCCGCTTTGTTTTTAAAAACTGCTTTTCCATCGCGCGCGAGGAAAAATAAAAGCAGCGCCACACCATCGCACAGCAGCGCCGTCGCTTTGCATAAACCACCGACTCCCATCGCTAAACCGAGCCACAAACAAGCGCGTTTATCGAGGTTGTCTTTGAATCTTACGAGGAGCAGCCACAGAAAAACCGTGACGGCGCAGAACGTGGCGCTATCGTTGTTAATAGTCGAAGCCGTCATGCCCCACATCGGCAACAGCGCGATTTGCGCCACGACTAAACGCGCGAAATTCTGTGAGCCAATTTGTCGCGCAATTTGATAAATTAGGGGCAAAGGAAGGAGGCAAAGCGCGGTTGAAATCAAGCGCACCAAATGCCATTCGCCCTCGCCGGGCAAGCCGCGAAACAAGGCGTAAAACGGCAGTAATGTTAAATAATAAAGCGGCGGATGAAAAGCGTGCGCGCCTGCGGTTTCTTTATACGGGTTGGTGCTTAAAATGATGGGCAATTGATGCGAATCGAGCAGCAATTTCACATAGTTCATGTGACGCTGCTCATCGGGGCCAAAGCCCAGCAAAATCGCAAAGTTGTAAGCGATGGCAAAAAGCGCCGCCATGTCCAGAATCAACCACAAACCTTTGTCGCGCCGCCAGTCTGTATTCATAAATTATCAACACAAAGGACACGAAGGATTTCACTAAGAAACACAAAGGTGATTTAAGAAACCCAGTTTCATCTTTGTGTTTCTTAGTGAAATCCTTCGTGTCCTTTGTGTTTCGCTTGCTCGCCTACTTTAAAACCACAATGGTCGCGCCGTCGCCGCCTTGATGCGGTGGCGCTTGATGAAATTCGCTGACGGCGCGTGTGCGGCTTAAAATGCGATGCACGGCGGCGCGCAGAGCGCCGGTGCCACGGCCATGAACGACGCGCACTTGCTCGGCTTCGGCCAGAATCGCGTCGTCCAGATATTTTTCCAATTCCGGCAACGCTTCATCGGTGGTTTTGCCGATGAGATTCAATTCTTCGGGCACACTGAGCGCCTTCGATAAACGAATGGCCGAAACGCCGCCTGCGGTGATTTTTGGCTGCGTTGCGACTTCAATATCATGCGCGTTGATTTGCATTTTTAAAGCGCCCACGCGCACTTCGACTTTGTTTTGGCGCGGCTGCGAGAGCAAAATCCCCTCGCGGTTGAGCGACTTCACCAAAACGGTGTCACCGTTGGCCGGAAACGGATCGGGCAAGCGTTTTTCGGCGTGCGTGACGGCGCGCGTCGCTTGTTTTTCGCTTTCGGCCTCGACGCGTTCGCGCATGGTTTTCAAGCGACGGCGCGCATCTTCGGTTTGCTTCGATTCGCGCCCGCCGGAACTGGCATTGCGCAGTTCGCGCAAAATGGCGTTGGCTTCGTCCTGCGCTTGTCGCACGGTTTGCGCGGCTTCGCGTTGGGCGTCTTCGATTTCCTTATCAAGGCGCACTTCCAGTTTGGCGAGACGCTTTTCGTAGTCGCGGCGCAAGCGCTCAGCTTCGGCGCGTTCGCGCGCGGCGGCGAGGCGCTGTTCTTCCAATTCGCGCTGCGTTTCTTCCAAGCGTTGCGTGGCAGTTTCGGCTTCGGCGCGGGCCTTTCCCAAATAGCGCCGCGCGCGTTGCACCAGTTCGGGCGGCATCCCCAAGCGCGAGGCAATATCCAAAGCGTTGCTGGCACCGGGCACACCAATTCGCAGGCGATACGTCGGACGAAGCGATTGCGAATCGAATTCAACGCTGGCATTTTTGAAGCGCTCGGCGCTCAGAGCAAATTGCTTTAGTTCGCCGTAATGCGTGGTCGCCAAAACCCGCGCGCCGCGCCGCGCCATAGCGCGCAAGACAGCTTTGGCTAACGCGGCGCCTTCGTCGGGGTCGGTGCCCGCCCCCACTTCGTCCAATAAAATCAAATCGCCCGCTCCGGCGCGCCGCAAAATATGAACGATCTGCTTGAGATGCGAACTAAAAGTCGAAAGCGATTGTTCGATGCTTTGTTCGTCGCCGATGTCCGCGTAAATCGCACCCGGAATCGCCAAACGGCTGCCTTCTTTGGCCGGAATATGCAAGCCGCAACCGGCCATCAACGCCAGCAAACCCAGTGTTTTCAAAACCACCGTTTTGCCACCTGTGTTGGGGCCGGTGATGAGGAGAATATCGAAAGCGGGGCTTTGGTCTTTGGTCTTTGATCTTTGATCTTTGGTTTCAACCTCTGAGGGATTATCTGATTCGTCGGCACCCTCCCCAAGACCTAAAACCAAAGAACCAAAACCCAAATAAATATCATTGGCAATCGGGTTTTCAATCAGCGGATGGCGCGCTTCTAAAAAGCAGAGGCCGGAGATTTTCGGGTCGTCATCAAGCAGCGGTTCGACGGCGTTCATGCCCCGAGAAAGTCGCGCTTTGGCGAACCAGAAATCCAAGTCGCCTGCGGCTTCAAGCAGGTTTTTTAAATCTTCGTGAACTTCACCAACTTTTGCCGAAAGATTGCTGAGAATTTCGAGCATCGCTTCGCGTTCTTCGACGCCCAGTTCGCGGATGCGATTATTCAATTCGACAACGGCTTGCGGCTCGACAAAAAGCGCCGCGCCGCTGTTGCTGCGGTCATGCACAATGCCGGGCACTTGCGAACGCCGGTCGGCGCGCACCGGCAGGCAATAGCGCCCATCACGCACTGTCACAAAAGCATCTTGCAGCGCGGTTTGGATATTCGGGTCGGACAGCATACGACGCAAGCGTTCCTGCACATCGTTTTGCGCTTGCTGCTTATTGCGCCGCGCTTTGAGAAGGCGAATCGAAGCATCGTCTTTGAGTTCGCCGCTGGTTTCGTCAATAGCCGATAAAATCGCTTTTTCAATTTGCGGCTGCGGTTGCAACCACGCGACGCGCGCGTGCAAAATCGGGAAATCTTCGGCTTCACGATGCAAAATCAAATCGCGCAAACGCGCGGCAGAGTGCGCGAGTTGCGCGACTTGCAACAATTCTTCGGCTTCGAGAACGGAATGAATGGAGGCGCGCTGCAAGTGTTCGCTGATATCGCGCACGCCGCCGAAAATTGGCTGTGCGCCGCTATCTAAAAAGCGCCTTGCTTCGGTTGTTTCGGCCAAACGGCGGCGCGCTTCGTCGGGCCGCGAAGTGGGTTCAAGCGCCGCGATGCGGGCGCGACCGGGCACACTGGCGGCCTGTGCTTCGAGGCGCGCCAGAACTTTATCCAGTTCTAATAATCGCAGTGTGCGCGGTTCCATTTTGAAATGATTGCTTGTTCCGCAAAGATTTTAGCGAACGCGGACATCTCGTGCCGTTTCTAACAGTTGCTACAATCTTTCATGGTCATGGCAAATCCCATTCTCATTCGCGAAGTGCGCGGACGCTGGCGGCGTCCGATTAGTTATATCATTTTGTTTTTTTACGGCGTGATTTTGGCGTCGCTGATGGGTTTCGTTTATGCCAGCAACGTAAATGGCGTGAATTTATCCGATGATGGCGCAGGCAATCTATTAGGACGCAGATTATTCAGCGGCTTTTTAGGTCTGCAAACCGGCGTGTGGATGCTGCTCGCTGCGGCCTTGACAGCGCCTTCGATTGCGGGCGAACGCGAACGGGGATTATTGCAAGGAATTCTGCTTTCGCCCGTCACGCCCGGCGCCATTGTGCGCGGCAAATTGGCTTCGGGACTGGGATTTATCGGCTTGCTTTTGCTGGTGCCGATGCCCATTACATCGCTGTGTTTCACGCTCGGCGGCTTGGCGCCATGGGAATTTTTGATTTCGTTTTTGCTGCTTGGCAGCACGGCGCTGTCGGGCGCTTGTCTGGGCCTTGCGGCATCCGCTTGCAACAAGCGCAGCGATACAGCACTTATCACCTCATTCGCGATTACGCTCACGCTCAGTTGGCCGCCGGTGCTGGTAGCGCTGACGTTTAATCAAGGCTTTTTCGCGGCAGGTGCCCTGATGTGCCTCATTTATCAGGCGATTTTAACGGCGGCGGCATTAGGCGTCGCTTCCGATGCGCTCAACAACATTTTGCCCGAACGCGAAGGCGAAATGAATTACCAACTCAACTCGTTCGATCAGTTTGGTTTCGGCACGCCGGATAAAACTATCAACAGCATCGTTTTGGGCCGCGAGGACGATTTATCGTATGATCGCGCGGCGCTTTATGAGTATCAAACGCCACCGCTCATCCATAATGGCGCGCAAGCTGAAAAAACGACCTTTGCCGCCAAATCAAACGCCGTAAAACCGGCCAAAACGTGGAAAGACACGCCGTTATCGGCGCTTATCAACTTCCAAAACCCGGTTATGCAGCGCGAAGTGCGCGCCCGCTTGCGACGACGCGCGCCTGAAGATTCGGGCAATACCTACGAATATCAAGGCGTGGATTACGTTGTTTTTATCGTTTTCCTCACGCTGACGCTGGGTTTAATCGCTTATTTGTCTGGTTCGGGGCCGACGTTGGGCGTTCTGTGGCTCTTGGGCGCGTTGGTAATTTCGTCCGTGAATGGTGCTTTGACTTTTGTGCGCGAACGCGAACAGCAAACTTTGCAGCCTTTGCTTTTGACGATGCTGTCGCCGGGAGAAGTTTTGCTGGGCAAAATGGGCGCGGCGTGTTTTATGGGCGCCCTTTATAGCGCGCCGTTTTTGCCGCTGGTTTTACTGAGCGCCACCAGCAATTTGTTGTTAGTGCCTCTGATTCTTTTGTTGGGAACCGGCGCCATTTGGCTCGGCGCGGCGATTGGCCTGAGTCTTTCGTGGCTTTGCCGACAAGCGGGCGTCGCGGTGGCTGGCGCATTTGCGGCAGCCGTCACTACTTTTGCGGCTTCATGGAATCTGACCGCTTATTGGTTCACACACGGTGTGGCGCTGCCTCTGACTATCAATCTGACGCCCGCGCCGGTTTCACCAGTGAACCAATCAATGGTTACGCCGCCTGCTTCTCCAGAAATTTTCTATTATACGCTGCCCATTGCCAGTTTTTGGATTGTTGGCGGCGCTTTGCTGCTTTTGATATTGCGGGTGCAACTCAGCCCCAAGGCGATGGAAAAAGATGGCACTTCGATTTGGAACCGCGACCTGACCAAAGAATACACTTGAGGCGCCGCAACCTTAATTCTGTCCGCCGGAACCTTAATTTTACTGGCAGGAACGTTAATTCTGTTCACCGGAACCCTAATTCTGTCCGCCGGAACCTTAATTGTATTGAAAATAACCTTGGCAGAGCCGAACATAACCTTAATTGGCCGAAAACTCGCCTCAATAATGTAGCATCAGCATCGCGCAACCGCGCCCTAACGAAAGAATACACTTAGTCCGTTCGAGCATTCTATGGAATTCAATCCCATTCTCACACGCGAATCGCGGGCGCGCTGGCGGCGACAGGCCTTTTTGCTGCTGTTTTTCGGCGTGACGATTTTCGCGGCCATCGTGTATTTCTGCTACAAAGAAAGCACGACAACGTGGGAATACTCGCCGAACGGCAATTATAGTCAGGTAACAAAGGAAGCCAGTGCCGTCGGGCCGGTGCTATTTCAGCAGTTGAGCGTGTTTCACGTGGTCGGTTGGATGCTGTTGGCGCCGCTTTTGACGGCCACGGCAATTGCTGCGGAGCGCGAACAGGGCCTGCTCGAAGCCTTGCAACTCTCTCAACTCACAGCGGGCGCCATTGTGCGCGGCAAATTATATTCAGCGCTGACTTTTGCTGGTTTAATCGTTCTGGCGTTGCTGCCGATTATCGCCATTTGCTTTCTATTGGGCGGCGTTTCGCCCGGCGAATTTTCGGGCGCCGCTTTGCAAACATTTGTCGCGGCGCTGTTGGGCATTTCCCTTGGATTGTGGGTTTCATCGCGCTGTCGCCGCGCTGTGCAAGCGGTCACCAATACCGTCGGATTGGCGATAATTTGGGGTTTTGGCACATGGCTCAGTCTTGTCCTGACGACGGTTTGGCCTTCCAACTGGATTGATTTACGGGAGGGTTTGGTCTGGCTGAGTTTGCTCAATCCGGGCCTAACGATGGCATCATGGCTGAACATTGATGCCAGTTTGCTGCCTTCTTATGGCTGGACGCCTTTGGAACCGTGGCTCTGGGGCTGCCTGATGCAATTTGCGCTCAGTTTGTTGTTGCTGTGGATGAGCGCCCGTTCTATACGCAAACCATTTGATGAACAATATTGGGTCGAAATCGGCGCGGGCACCGATGTAAAAGATTTAACCGACGCCAATGTGCGCAAGGAAATCAAAACCGGGCACAAAACGAAAACGCACGTTCCGCGCGGGCGCTGGGAATTGCCAATTGTGAAATATATCAATCTGGCGAATCCGATTTTGCAACGCGATTTGCGCGCGAAATTCATTTTTCGCCGCGCCAAATTGGGCAATTTAATATCGAGCCTTATCGCTGGCATTCTGGCCGTCGGGTTTTATGGCTGGTTGCTGTGGCTGAGTTATACCGACCCCAAAACCATCGGCATCATCTGGCCTGCTTCAGCGGGCGGCTTGCTGTTAATTATGATTTTGGTGCCTGCGCTGATTGGCGCCAATGCCTTCACGCGCGAACGCGAAGCCGGAACATGGGAAGGCATTCGCCTTTCGCTGCTTTCGCCGTCGGAAATTATTATCGGCAAGCAAATCGGCGCTTTTTCCATCGCGCCTTTGGTTTCTCTGGCTTTGGTGCCGTTTATTTATCCGTGTTTTGTGGCGATGGCAGCCCCAAAACCGGAATATGCCTACTATCCTGTTCCTCCGACAACATGGCAGATCTCTTTTACCTTTGTTCTGCTGAACGCCACCGCGTGGGCAAGCGCTGCGTGGGGCTTGCGCGTTTCGTGGGCTTCACGCAAAGCCGCCAGCGCGACGGGTTGGACATTAGGTTCGCTTTTTATGGCGCTGGTGGTTGCTCCTATTTTGTTCGCTTGGCTTTTGGACAGCGTGTTGAGGTATCGAGGCCAAGATGATATGTTAGAGCTTCTCATGGCTCTACATCCTTATGGCGCCTTCGCTTTCTTATTCACCGACAATTACAACAACGATTTGCCTGTCCGACTTTTCAAAGTCGCAAGCGGCATCTTTTTCCTTGTTGTCTTCGGCTGCGTGATGCTTGCCGTTTTGCACGAAAGAATGCGCACTAACGCTGATAAAGATGACCGTTAAACCACGCGCCCATCAAGGCGCACGGCGGATTGATTCGTTGATTATTAATCCGATTTTGCAACGCGAATGGCGCGTGCGCTGGCGCGATGGCCGTGCCTTGTGGCTTTTAGGCGGCCTCGCGCTCATCCTCAACGGCGGGGCGCTGTTGGGATTAACTCGTCCCTTCAATTTAAATGAAGAATTCGCCACGCGTAGCCATGCCGTCTTTGCGCACTTGATGGTGCTGCAAACCTTGCTCGCGCTCTTGCTGGCGCCCGCTTTGACGGCCACTTCCCTTGCTCTCGAACGCGAACGCGGCTTGCTTGAAGCCTTGCACTTGACCGCACTCAGTCCTCGGCAAATCATCGCGGGCAAATGGAGTGGCGCCCTACTGTTTTCCTTTATTTTGTGGCTGATGCCGTTGCCAGCGATTTCGCCGTGTTTGGCTTGGGGCGGCATCGAAGCGGGCGAGTGGCGCGATGCTCTCATGCTGCAAATGGCGTCTTTGGGCGCGGGCGCGGCCATTGGCATTTGCTGCTCGGCTTGGAGCAGCCGCGCCGCCATCGCCTTGCGCATCAGCTATGGCATCACTTTATTTTGGGGCTTGTCCGGTTTTGTCGCTTTCATTTCTTTGCGCTGGCCGCGCTGGAATCCTGTTTTACGCGAAATATTGACGGTCTTTGTGCAAATCAACCCGCCGCTGGTGACACTTTCGCTCAACGATTTGACTTTGCAAAGTAGCTTGCATTTGGCGGCGCAGCGACTGTTTCTTTCCGCTTTCAATCTTTGCACCGTTTTTGAAATTGTTTTAACGATTTGCCTGCTGATGTTGGCAACTTTGGCCGTGCGAGGACCGTTGGATGCTGCCGAATGGTGGGAATTGCGTCGCAAACCGCAATTGGAAGCGCCCACTTCGCCCGCACTACGCGATGCAGCGCCGACACATTTTGTCGAGCGCCTGACGACATTTTCCAATCCGGTTTTGATGCACGAAACGCGCGGCAAACTGCGAATGCGCCAGCCGCCAAAAGCGGTTATCGTGATCGAATTGTTGATGGCTTTAGGCGTGGGCACGATTTACGTTTCGCTGTTGTTCGCCGCGTGGTTTCAGCCGACAGGTTCGTTTTTGAGTCACTTTTTGGCCGGGGCGAGCGGCTTTGAACTGGGCCTGCGCGAAACCATTTGGCGCGTTCTGCCGTGGGTCGCGTTTTTGGTGATGGTTCCGGCGGGCGCCTTAATGGGCGCCACGGCTATCGTGCGCGAACGCGAAAGCGGCGCGTGGGAATCGCTAAGGCTATCGTTGCTCACACCCGGCGAAATTCTGTGGGGCAAAATCGGCGGCGCGCTGTGGATTTGCGCTATTTTTGCGCTGCCCTTGTGGCCGCTATTGTTGCCCGGCGTGCAATCTGTGGAATATCAACATTTTCTCGGCGATGTCAGCGACACACGCAATGGCGTGCCGCTAACGTTGGCACTCAGCGAAATTTCGATTTTGATTTCCACCGTTTTTGGCGCGACAACTTGGGGAATGTGGCTGGCTTGGCCGTGCCGACGCAGCGAAATCGCGGGCGGACGCGTGCTGGCAATTTTGGTCTTGCTGCTGGGCGCGGTGCCGCTGTTTTCGTCGCGGGCCGCGTTTTTGCATTTGTCGCTGTGGCATCCCGGCTGGGTGCTGTGGACACTGGAACAAGATTATCGCACCGAGCCTTTGGGCAGCCGCGTCGCGCCCGTGGTTTTGTTGTGGATAGTTCTCGGTTTGGTTTGCTGGATGGCTTGTTGGTGGCGCCTGAAACGCGAAATGCGATAGCACCAATCGTCGTCAATTGAAATTATGCCCGCTTTAAAAAACGTTGCTTTTCAGCTTTTTCTTCGTTCTGGCCTTGTTCCTGTGCGCGATGTTTTGGCGGCGCGGCGTGGCAAAGCGCGGGCGGTAATTCTTTGCTATCACCGCATCGGTGAAGCCGATGTTTTGACCACTACGCCGCATAATTTTCAGCGCGATTTAGAGTATTTGAAAACGCATTTTCAATGTCTTGCGTTGGCCGATTTATGCGCCCGCTTAAAAAATGGCCGCTTGGACGCGCCTTCGCTGGCCATCACCTTCGATGATGGCTACCGCGATAATTTCACGCACGCCGTTCCGCTTTTGAAAGCCGCAGATATTCCAGCCACGTTTTTTGTTTCGACGGGCTTTATGAACACGGAGCGCGTTTTCGCGCACGACGAACATGAACCACGCGATTTTCCGAAAATGACGTGGGATGATTTGCGCGCCATGCAAAACGATGGCTTTGAAATCGGCTCTCACACCGTCAATCACGCCGATATGGGTGCGATTTCGCAAGAAAAGCTGGAAACGGAATTGCAGGAGTCACTGGCCGCGCTGAACCATGCTTTGGGCGAAAGGCCGCGTGCTTTTGCCTTTCCCTATGGCAAACCGCGTAATGTGCCGGTGCGGGCCATCGGCGCGGCGCGGCGCGCGGGTTATTACGCGGCGTTTTCGGCTTATGGCGGCGATAATCAGCCGGGCGCCGATTTATTTCGCTTGCGCCGCGTGGATGCGGGCAACGGTTTGATGAATCATACGGCGTGGCAGGCGCGAATCGCTGGATGCGACCCGGATTTTTGGCGATACACACGAAAATAACAGCATAAAATATTATGAGGGGGATAGAAAAAATTACAACGCGCGAAGCATTCCAAGCCCTCGCGCCCGAATGGAACAGCCTATTGGAGCGTAGTGCTGCCAACACTATCGCGCTGACGCATGAATGGCTGACGACTTGGTGGGATGTCTTTGGCAAAGGTCGCGAACTATGTATTCTTTTGGTGCGCGATGGAGCGAATTTAATAGGCATCGCGCCACTGCTAAAACGACGTGTTTCATCCATTGGCCTCGGCGTGACGCGGCTGGAGTTTTTGGCTTCGGGCGAAGACGAAGCCGACGAAATCTGCTCCGATTATCTGGATTTTATTTTCGAGCGCGGACGCGAAAGCGATGCGCTCACTGGAATTTGCCATTATCTGCGCGAAGTCGAAACCGATTGGGACGAATGGCTGCTCACAGAACTCATCGAAACTTCGCCGACGGTGGCTTTACTCGTCACACAATGCGCCAACCATAGCATCAAATGCGAAGTTTCGAGCATCGGCGAGGCGGTTTATTTGCCGTTGGAACAAGATTGGAACACTTTAGTGGATAGGATGCCACGCAAACTACGCTATCAAATTCGTCAGGATGCAAAGGCGGCGGAGTTGGGCGGTTACACCTTGAAAATTGTAGAAGATGCCGCTGGTTTTGAAGACGCGTTTCAAGAGTTCATTGCTTTGCATGAAAGTTCATGGCTGGCTCGCGGCTCGTCCGGTGTGTTTGTCAGCGAAATTTTCACGCGTTTTCATCGCGAATTGGCCAAAAAACTGTTGCTCCAAGGGCGAATTCGTTTTTATCTTTTGCAAGACGAGAACCAATTTCACGCGGGTTTACACGTTTTTATCTACGACAACAAAGCGTATTTTTATCAAAGTGGTTTCGCTTCCACAGGCCCGGTGCGCTCGCCCGGCACGCTGGTTCGCAACATGGCGATTCGCCACGCCATGAGTTCGGGCCTACGCGAATGGGATTTCCTGAAAGCCGAGCCAAACAGCTACAAATATCGCTGGAGCAATCACAAACGCCAATTAGTGCAGATTCGCGTCGCCAAACCGCAGGCCAAAGAAACAGTGCGCGCTTCCGCCACCTTTGTTTTCAATGAGTTGCGCAAAGTCAAACTCGCCTTAAAAAGATGACGACTTCGGCCACGCAAATCATCCTTGCTCAAAACGCGGAACAATTGGCGCCCCACATCGCCGCGTGGGATGATTTGGCCGCTCATGCCATCGAACCCAATGTCTTCTACGAATCGTGGCATTTGCTGCCCGCTTTACGCGTTTTTGGCGAAGAAAATTTCTATTTCGTCCTCGTTTTTGCCAAACAACACGACCAAACGTCGCTGTTATGCGGCTTTTTCCCGCTGCAAATGCGCCGTCGCTACAAAGGCGTGCCGCTGCGTGTTTTGGCATTGTGGAATCACGATTACTGTTCGCTTTGCACGCCTTTAATACGCGCCGGATTTGAAACCGAAATCCTGAACGCCTTTTTGGATTGGTTCAACGATAATAGCGGCGCGGCTTTGTTAGAAATGGAAGAAGTCAGCGCCGACGGCTTGTTTCAGCGCTTTTGGATTGACGCCTTGCATGAGCGCGGCGCACTTGGTTTTACGGATGCACTTTACACGCGCGCCTTTTTGAAGCCATCGCCCGACAGTGCCGAAGATTACTTGCACAAGGCGCTTTCACGCAAGCGGCGCAAAGAATGGAAGCGCCTCGAAAACCGTCTCGGAGAATTGGGCTGTCTAAACTATGAAATCATCGAAGAAAGCGCGGTTTCGCAAGGCATCGAAGAGTTTCTGCAACTCGAAAGTGCCGGTTGGAAAGGCCGCGCCGGAACTGCGTTTTCTAACCAAGAAAGTCATCGCGCGTTTTTTCGCGAGATCGCACATGAAGCCGCGCGGCGCGGGCGTTTGATGCTGCTCGCTTTGAAAGTCAACGGACGCCCGATAGCGATGAAATTCAATTTATTGGCTGGCGACGGCTCATTTGCCTGCAAAATCGCTTTTGATGAAGAGTTTTCGCGCTTTTCGCCGGGCGTTTTGCTGGAATTGGACAATATCCGGCGCTTGCAGCAAAACTCAAACTTGCACTGGATGGATTCCTGTGCGATTCCCGATCATTTTATGATAAATCGCTTGTGGACAGAGCGCCGCCTGATTCAAAATTCGGTGCTGTCGGCGGGGAAATTTTCGGGCGATTTGGTCGTTTCGTTATTGCCGCTTTTGCGCTTTGTCAAAAGACGCTTGCAACGAAAACGGAGGATACATCATCACTAATCAAATTCATCTGCGCGCCAATGATTTGATGGCATTGGAGGCCGCGATTTTCAAAGAGAAATTCAACCGCAAGCCATTTTTGGTTGGGCATAAATTAGCCGATCATCCTTTGTTTTCGCTGTCTCGCCTCATTGAATTGGCCCGTCAACTGCCCGAAGAACACGTCAAATACACTTCCGGCGATGTTTCAGTGGCGCAGGGCCTCTACAAAGGGCCGCGCACCGGATTATCCCTTGAAGACACCATGCGGCAGATTGAAGATTGCCGCTCGTGGATGGTGTTGAAATTTGTGGAAAACGATCCCGAATACCGCGCTCTTTTGCATCAATTGCTGGAAGAAATCGGCGCACAAAGCGAGCCGCTTTATCCGGGAATGCAGCGCCGCTCCGGTTTTATTTTTGTGTCGTCGCCGGGTTCGACCACGCCGTTTCACATTGATCCCGAATTCAATTTTTTGTTGCAGGTGCGAGGCTCAAAAATCTTTCATATTTGGAACGAATCAGACCGCGCGGTCTTGGCCGAACACGACCTCGAACAAAACTATGTTCAAGGCGGCGGCTATCATTTGCCGTTTCAGGAAGAATTTAATCAACGCGCGCAGGTTTTCACGCTAACTCCCAATACAGGCTTGCACGTTCCGGTCAACGCGCCGCATTGGGTCAAGGTGGAGAACGAAGTTTCGATTTCGTTTAGCATCACCTTTCACACACCGTGGACGGAGCAACGCGAAGCGGTTTACGGCATGAACGGGCATCTACGCAAAATGAAAATCAACCCGGCACCTTTTGGCGAATCGGCCACCAGCGACGCCTTAAAATATAATGCCATGCGCGCCTTGCGACGCGCCAAAAAACTGACCAAAAAAGATACCGATTAAACTCAGCGCGTGAGCAAACGAGAATTAGTGGCGACCTTCTTGGGCAACGGGTTCACACAACCGTTTTGGCGATTGGCGCCGGATAGCGGTTGTTTGCGCATTCTCGCTTATCATCGCGTGTGGGACGAAGCGCCCGAAACCTTCGCTTTCGACGAAGAACTCATTAGTGCCAGCAGCGAAGATTTTCATCGTCAGATGTCATGGGCCAAGCGGCATTTCGAGATTTTATCATTCGCCGATTTGCACGTTTGCGCACAGGAAAATCGTCCTTGGCCGCGTCGCGCGCTGATTGTCACTTTCGATGACGGCTATGCCGATAATTACACCCACGCCTTTCCGATTCTTAAAGAATTAAATTTGCCCGCCACGATTTTTTTGTCTACCAGTTACATCGAGGCACCGCGCTTATTTTGGTGGGACTTAATTGCCTACTGCGTGAAACAAACCAAACTTTCCAAAATTAAATTGCCCGATGTTTCGCCGCAGGCTTTGTCTTTTGAAAGCGAAAGGGCGCGGCGCGTGACGATAAACAAGATTTTATCGTGGATCAAAAGTGTGCCTGACAATGTAAAAAATATATTTTTAGAAAAATTGCCAGAGCTTTTGCAAGTGAGTTTGCCCGACGACATTTCGAGCGCCACCCAGATGAGTTGGCATCAAGTGCGCGAAATGGCGCAAAACGGCATCGAATTTGGCGGCCATTCCGTGACGCATCCGATTTTGTCAAACATTGGCGCAAGGCAATTGGAAACCGAAATCGCCGAGTGTAAACGCGAAATCGAAGATCATTTAGGCCGTGAAACACTGGTTTTTTCGTATCCCAACGGCCAATCGAATCCTGCTGTGCATAAAGCAGTGCAACGCGCCGGTTATGCTTATTCCACAGCATATTCGCCCGGCGTGGCGCATCCGGCTGCGGGTTCTTACAGTCTGCCACGCATCGCAGTCGAAACCGATTTCTCTTTTGCGATTTTTCAGGCCAATTTATTGTTTCCCAGCATTATGTTGCGAGGTTTGAGTCAGTGACAACATCGAATTCATTTCCTCTTCGCGTGATGCAGGTCACTTGGTCACTGGTGGCTGGCGGCGCGGAAATTTACGCGCTGACCATCGCCTCGCGTCTCGACAAAACCCGTTTCGTGGCGCTGATGTGCGCGATGGATCAAGGTGGCGCCATCGAACCCGAAGTGAAAAAGTGCGGCTTGCCTTATTTCATTATGAAGCGCCGCCCCGGTATTGATTGGCGCTTGTTTGGCCGCTTGCATCGCTTGTTTCGACGCCAAAAAATAGATGTTTTGCAAACGCATCACTTCAATCAATTGTTTTACAGCGCGCCCGGCGCAAAATTGCTCGGCATTCGCATTTTTCACACCGAACACGATGTCGAATTAGCCAAAAAACCGCGCTTGCGTTTAGCGTTGAAAATATTATCGTTGTTTTGCGACAAAATGATCGCCATCGGTGATGAAACCGCGCAAATGTATCGCGATTTGGGTATTCCCGATGAGAAAATTGAAATCGTTCGTGCCGGAGTGGAACTGTCATCGTTCGATGAATCGCAAGCCGCAGCACGGCACGAATTGAATTTGGAAGCGACACATCGCGTGGCGATTATCGTGGCGCGCTTATTTCCCGAAAAAAATCATCGTTTGTTATTGGATGCATTCGCACAAGCGGCAAAAGACCAACCCGATTTTCGTTTGCTTATCGCAGGCGAAGGCACGCAAGCCGAAGCGATTCGCGCACAAATTGCAGCCTTAAAGTTAACTTCGCAAGTGCAAATGCTCGGCGTGCGGCGCGATGTGCCGCGTTTATTGGCGGCGAGCGATGTTTTTGTTTTGTCGTCTGACCGCGAAGGTTTGCCTATAGCCGTTTTAGAAGCAATGGCGGCGGCGCGTCCGGTTGTAGCAACCGCAGTAGGCAATGTGCCGGATGTCGTGTGTGATGGCGAAACCGGGCGTTTGGTGCCTCCCGGCGATGAAAAAGCCTTGGCGGAGGCGCTGAAAGACTTGTTAGGCGACAAAGCGCGCGCTGAAAATTTGGGCATTGCCGCGCGCGAAGCCGTGCGTGTTTACGATGTGAGTTATATGATTGAGCGTTACGAAAAGTTATTCAATCATTAACGATTTACTAACCCTTCAACGAAGCGAGACGGACAAACTATCATCCAACAATAGCGGGGCGCCAATGCGCCCTTTTTTGTTGTTTGGCGACTTTATTTGAGTGGCATATTTTGAATTTTGCGACAGGAGGCGATGAGTGAACACTAAATCAGGCGGCGCGCTGCAAATTATCCAAAACGTGCTGGTGAACTGGGCCGCGTATGCCGTCACTATTCTCATCGGCTTTTTCATGTCGCCTTTTCTGGTGCGCTACTTGGGCGACCCGGTTTACGGCGTGTGGACGCTGCTTGGCTCGCTGACCGGCTATTTGGGCTTGCTGGACTTTGGAATTACGCCCTCGACGGTCAAAAAAGTCGCCGAATATCGCGCGCAAGACGACCAAAACGCCATCAATCGCGTGGTGACGGGCGGCGTGGTCGTTTTCATGGCCATCGGGGCCATTTCGCTGCTTGCCAGCGTGGTTATTTCGTTTTACTTCAACGATTTATTCCCCAATCCTCTTTTGCGCAGCACAGCGGCAGCGTTGGTTTTGCTGACGGGTTTGAACCTCGCTGTCACCTTTCCGGCTTCGGTTTTTATCGGCGTATTGCGCGGTTTTCAACGTTACGATATTGATGCGTCGGTTTCAACGCTGGCGCTGATTGCGCGCAGCATTTTGATAGTCATTTTGCTGCGAAGCGGCTATGGAATTATTGCCTTGGCGATTGCGACATTTGTTTTTGACATAGCGCGACTGGGCTATCTTTGGAAACGCGCTTATGATGTAAATCCCGGATTGCGTGTGGCGCGGCAGTTTTTCGATAAAGACGAAATACGCCGCTTATTCGCTTACAGTTCGCACTTTTTTTTGATTGCTGTTGGCAACAAAATCAACTTTCTGACCGATTCGATTGTCATCGGCATTTTCCTAAGCGTCGCCGCTGTGACGCCCTACTCGATTGCCTTGCGTTTAGTCAGTTACCTGCGCGAATTGGTTATCGAGATGACCGGCGTTTTGATGCCAGCGATTACGCATTTACACACCACAAAGGCTACCGAGGGCGTGCGCGAGTTGCATATTCGCGCCACAAAATACGCAGCGCTCTTGAGTTTGCCCGTTGGCGCCTTGTTTTTAATTTTAGGCGACAACTTTATTGCTTTGTGGATGGGACAGCGCTTTGTAACCGTAAACCACACGCAAGATTTATTGTCCGCTTTAACAATCGGCATCGTAGTGCATCTGCTTGGCACACCCACGGGAAGTGTTTTGACAGGGTTGGGGCGCCACGATATTGTCGCTCGCTTTTCTATTTTACAGGCCTTGACGAATTTAGTCGTCACTTTAATCTTGGTCAAGCCGCTGGGCCTGATGGGAGTCGCGCTGGGCACTACCATTTCGATGTGTTGCTTCTTTGTGTGGTCGAACTATATTTTCTTTAAACACTATTTGCAACAACCAATCTTAATTTTTGTTCGCCGCGCTTTGATTGGCGCGATAATCGCTCAGGTGCCTTTTTCCGCTTTACTGCTGGCAATAAAAATCTGGATGCCGCCCTCCACTTTGGGCGGCTTCTTTTTGCGAGTCGGAGTGGCATTCATTTTTTATGGTGTGTTAGTTTTTTTGCTATGTCTTAGCGCAGATGAACGTCACACCTTTGGCAGAGTTACGGAGAAATTTGGCTTGCGCCGAAGGCGTCCGGCCTAATGCAAAATTGCATTGTTTTGAGTTTTCATTAGTGCCAATGCCTAATCAGCGAGACAATTTGAGATAAAAATTCCTTCATTTGGCTAATTCGTTTCTTACAGCATATTTGTGTGCGATTTTAAGCCGAAAGAAGGTCGGAGAGATGAGTCCTGTGAATGAACAATTTGTAATTCGTGGTGAGGGTATGACGCCTTCTTTTTCTACGCCAGTTAGTGAAACGCGTTTTCGCCAACAGGAGACGGAGAACCTCGCTGATAATTTGCGTCGTTTTTATCAGCTCCCGGCCCACGGCATCGCCGAGGCCGCCGATGTCACGCCGCGCCGTGCCCTCATTGCGGGCGATGTGAACCGTGCCTATACCTTGGCGAAAAAACTCAAAGAACATTTTCCGCAGCATTATTCGGTTGTCGGTTTTGTATCGCCTGATCCCAATGCCGTTTCGCCCAATGGCATTCCTGTTTTGGGTTGCCTGAACAGCCTTGCCGATTTGACACGCAATTATGATGTTGACGAAGTTTTAATCGCGGATTTCTTGATTCCCGAATTCGACCAAACCAAGGCCGAAATCGCCGAACAAACCGAAAATTTGCGTCATCAGCCTCAAGTTTCCATAACACCCAAAGCAGCATGGTATCGTTCCCTGAAGCGCGCCGTAGATGCCACGTTTGCGCTAACATCTCTGACTTTAGGCGCTCCACTTTTAGCACTGGCCGCATTAGCGGTGAAACTCACTTCGCGTGGCCCAGTGATTTTTGGACAGGAACGCGTGGGCTTGAACGGTGAATCGTTCATGATTTACAAGTTCCGCACCATGCGCGTGAATGCCGAAGCCCAAACTGGCCCCGTCTTAGCCCAGCATAAAGATTCGCGTTGCACACCAATTGGCGGACTGTTGCGCGCCACCAAAATTGACGAACTGCCGCAGTTATTCAATGTGCTGCGCGGCGATATGAGCGTCGTTGGCCCGCGCCCCGAACGGCCCTGTTTTGTGAACACTTACAACGAATATGTGCCGGATTACACGCAACGTCACAATGTCTTGCCTGGACTTACAGGCCTCGCTCAAACCAGTGGCGACCATCTGATTCACGTCAATGTCAAACTGCACTACGATTTGACTTACGTTTGCAACTGCACGCCGTGGTTAGACGCGAAATTGCTGTTCCTGACGCCGGTGACAATCATCAAAGGCATACTTCGCGTAGGCGAAGATGGTTGAAAGAAGCAGGGCAAAATCTCACGCATTCTGTAAACTGAACGCAACAAAACTCAAGCGCCGCCGGTAGGATGATTCCTACCGGCGGCGCAGTTGTTAGAATTTCTAAGCCTCCCATGAAAATATCAAACTTCTCTCGCGGTTTTTGGCTGACAATTGCCATCTTTTTCCTGCCGTCACTGACGATTCTCACACAAGCGCAAGAGAATACAACACCGCCCATCGCACTATCGCCAACGGCACCGGTTGCTTTGCCAGAAGGCGCCGCGCCATCGCCCAAAATCGAGGCCAACGGGCCAATTTATGACACAATTCAGACCGAAGATGTAATTCAGGTGATTGTCGTCAATCATCCCGAATTTAGTCTGGACAATGTTGTGGTGCAAAATAATGGCACGGTTCCGCTGCCAGTTGTGGGCGCACTCAAAGTGGACGGCAAAACGCCCGCCGAAGCCGCGACCCTCATCACTGACAAGCTAAAAAAGCAACTGCGACAGCCGCGCGTGACGGTGGTCATCCGGCAATCGCGGCCCCGACGCATTTTCGTATTGGGCGCGGTAGCAAGACCCGGCACCTATGATTTGCCACGCAATGCTGGCGTGGCAGAAGCCCTTGCCTTGGCAGGCGGAGGCGCGCCGAAAGCCGCGCTGTCACAAGCGACCATCAAGCGAGCCGACGGCACAGTTTTGCCAATTGATTTGCTCAAAGCTGGAAGCCAAACCGAAGCGAATATAATGCTGCAACCCGGCGATGTCTTGGTCGTGCCCGAATCGCAGGCGCGCTATACAATTCGCGGCGCAGTGGCAAAACCGGGCGTTTTTGATTTGGCAGAGGGAACTTCCATTACGGTCAGCGATGCCATTGCGCAAAGTGGCGGTGTTTTGCCGCGCGCCGCGCTTAGTCGCGCTCGAATCACGCGCGCCGACGGCACAGAAGTGCCAGTTGATCTTTATAAAGCCGTGATTTTGGGGCAGCCTGATGCGAATTTGACTTTAAATTCCGGCGATGTGCTGACTGTGCCTGTTGGCGCAGGCGTCACCATTTTGGGCGCGGTGCAACGTCCCGGCATTCTCAATCTTGAAGCGGGCACCATCACATTGGCCGAAGCCTTAGCGCAAAGCGGTGGTTTAGCGGTGCCGCCCACACAAGCCCGCATCAGCCTATCGCGCACTGGCGCCGATGGGCAAACGCAAATTTCAACGATTGACGCCGCCAGCTTGATGAATTTGCGCGATCCGACACAAAACGTGACTTTGCAAGAAGGCGACCTTGTCAGCATCGCTTCCAAAGATGCACAAACGGTTTTCATCAGTGGCGAAGTGAAAAATCCCGGCGCTTATGAACTCAAAGAAGGCGACAGTGTGCCGGAATTAATTGTGAAAGCTGGTGGCGCCTTGCCCGAAGCCGCACTGACGCAGATTTCTGTCGTCAAACGCGACGGCACCGCGCATTTGGTTGATGCCGCCAACGCCATCAAAGAAGGCGGCGATAGAGGCAAAGATTTTCCCTTGCAGCAAGGCGATTTCGTCGTTGTGCCGGAAAATAAAAATGCGGTCTTGGTCTTGGGCGCCGTCGCACAACCGGGCCGCAAAATGATTCCTGAAAACGCGCCCTTAACCTTAGGCAATGCGTTAGCCGCTGCGGGTGGCGCCAAAGATCGCGCTCGCATCACGCAGATTTTGCTGCTCAACGAAGACAAAAAAGCGCCCGATGGGGTGCAACGTCGCATTGTGCGCCTTGATGGCAGCAAAGGCGGCGAATTAACGCTCAATGAGCCGTTAGCGCCGGGCACTTTGGTTTACGTTCCCGATGCCAAAGACGCCAATCGGGGGCCGCTCGGTCTCCTCAGTTCGCTTTCCACAGCCTTCGCTTTGTTGTTCCGCCGCTGATGCAAGCAATGTTAGGTCAGCGCAGTAGTTAAAAATTAAACGCGAAGAGAGAAATCAAATTTCTCTTCGCGTTTTGCTTTTGAGTAACCATGTTTTTGAATAGATGACTCTTTTCCTTATCCACTACCCATCACGATTATGCAATAAATTTATAGAATTGCTTTTCGTGAATTGCTGACATTTGCCTTTATAAAGTGATGATGGCCTATTAAAATTATGTATTGATTCTTTTGTTGTAATATATGCCTTGGTCAAGGCGGTCGCGTGTTCATCGAAAGTAATAAAGCTGCCCTGCCACGCTTAGTTATTTTCCGCGATGTAAGTTTTAAGAATCTCCAACAGTTGTATGAGATTCAGCGTGCAATAACAAACGAGAATCTGCCGGCGGGCCGTGAAGAGCGGCTACGACAAGCCCAACAAAGTCGCAGGGACAAGGAGAGTTTCAATGCGGTTGACAGTAACGGGAAAGATTGTGGCGTTGGTGCTGATTTTAGGCGTATCGGTGGGCGCTTGGCGCTATTGGAGCAAAATTGCTCCCCGCGCGGCGGACAAGCCCACAGTTGCTGTTCCAAAGATAAATTTGCCGACCAACAATTTGCCCAACACAAGCATTGGCAGCGGCGACAGTGGTTTTACCACAACTGGCACCGGCGGCTGCCCCGATAAAACGGAAGT
This sequence comes from Abditibacteriaceae bacterium, assembly GCA_031372065.1. Classification (GTDB taxonomy): domain Bacteria; phylum Armatimonadota; class Abditibacteriia; order Abditibacteriales; family Abditibacteriaceae; genus DASWNL01. Next base: position 69,164 of record JANMKN010000008.1, read on the forward strand.
GCGCTTATTGGGCTATGCGTGGAACGCACAAATGGGAATGCATTTGGCTTCGGGCGGCGCACAAGCGCAATCCGGCGGCTCCATGTGCAAGCACAATGTGAACTTCCGCTTTTCGCGTCAGGATGACAACAGCAAATTGCAGGAAGCTCTCGTTACCTTCGCCACGGAACTCAGTCAAGGCACGGCACAACCCAAAAAAGGCGTGCATTTCGTGACGATTATGGGTGATGGAGGCGCGGCGTTTATTGCCAGTTTGAATGAAGCTCTGCGGCGCATCGGCCCCGAATATCAGGCCAGAATCGTGGATGCCATTGGCTATTCGCGTGGCGAAGATAAATTTATGGGGCCAGCGGCGTGGAAAAACAGCCCGGCGGCCTCCAAAGGCGGCGTAGTCGCGGGCGTGTTGCGCGACGGCGACTGGAATATTGCGCAAAAATGGCTCGGCGACAATGGTTTACGCACCAACCCTGATGAAAAAACGTGGGATCCCGATGCGCTGAACTGGGTGGCAGCCAACGACTATATTGATGCCGTCGAAAAATACATCGCGGGTTATTCCGAAACGCGGGCCGTGGTGCGTAATGGGCAGCGCACGGGCGAAACCAAAAAGATCACCGTCAACGGCGTTGTCACATGGACGCCGGGCGATGTCACACTCGCCAAGAAAAAAGGCGGTCTTGTTTCTGTTGTTTCGACCAAGGAATATAGCTCGCAAATGCCCTGCGTGGTGATTGGCATCAACAAATGGTGCCAAGCAAATCGTGGCACGGTGGAAGACATGATTTTGGCAATCGCCGAAGGCGGGCGCCAGATCAAAAACAATCCTGCCGCGCTCAAACAAGGCGCGAAAATCAGCGCCGCGCTGTATAACGAGGCCAACGCTGGCCCTGACTACTGGGAGAAGTATTTCAAAGGCACACAAGAGCGCGATGCAACCGGCCAGATTGTCGAATTGGGTGGTTCCTCGGTCAACGATCTGGCGGACAGTATGCTCTCGTTTGGCCTGTTGCCCGGCTCGGCGAATCTTGTCGCGACAACCTATGCCGTTTTCGGCGATCTGGTGAAAGCGCAGTATCCCGAACTGGTGCCAAATTTCCCGTCGGCCAATGAGGTAGTTGACTCTTCGTATTTGAGTGGCGCGGCCAAGCGGGTTGCTCTTCCCACAACGACTATCGCCAAAGCAAGGCCAGTTTACCGGCCTTCGGCAAAACAAAAACCGGTGCTCTCGAAACGCGTGTGGCGTATTCAATTTAATGCGGGAAAGGCTACTTTCACGCCTGAGACGCTCAAAGTTTTGGATCAATTGGGCAATCAACTATTAGTAGCGGGCGGCACCGTTGTCGAGGTGCATGGTCACACCGACAATCAGGGCGATCCACGCAAAAGTTTGCCATTGTCACAAGCCCGCGCGTCCGCCGTCAAAAGTTGGCTCGAACGGAGGGCGCCGGTCAACTTCCCGCAAGGACGAATTCGCGCTTTTTCACACGGCGAAGCGCAGCCGCTTTATGCCAACGATTCAGCCACTCACCGCGCCTTGAATCGCCGCGTCGAAATCGTCTTGCGAAGCGCCTAAAATTGTCTTCAGCGTGGCTAAAGTTCTCCTCCGATTGGAAGAGAACTTTAGCCACGTTTCAAAGCAAAAAGCGAATTCTACTTTTGTTACTCCTATCCGCCTGTCGCATTAAATAAAAGACCCTTCTTCAATGGATAATCCAAAGACCAATCAGGACGATTCGTCTCCGATTGATGCAGAAATTCCTCCAGCAATGGAGCCGGAATTACCACCAGTGCCTGAACAGGTAACGCCGGCTTTGGTGCAAGAAATCATGCAACAGAAAGCCACGTTGAAAGACGCGGCGCCGGTTTCCGCGCATAAGCAAGGCTTCACTCAAGAATTAGCCGCTGCTTTCTTGCCCAACCGCGCGATTTCGCCACTCACATTAAAGATATTGGCATTAGTCGAAGCGGTCATCGCCCTACTCATTTGGTTTGCTTCGCCATTTAAAGTGTTGCCGCGCCCCGATGAAGTGTTTAGCCGCTTGCCCGATTTGTGGATTAAAGAAGGCCTTGGCAATGCGCTCGGCATTAGTTTTACGCTCAATTTGCAAGCGTTGCTGTGGTCCTCATTGATTTCGCTGGGCTTGGCATATTTAACAGTCTTGCCGGTCTTTCGCCCCATTGTGACGGCCATTTCCAAAGGGCGCTTTCTCAGTTTTGCAGGCATCACTTTAATTTTCACGCTAATAACCGGCGGCGGGCGGCCTTTGCAAGTGGCGCTCTTGGTGTTTGGCATCACGGTTTTTTATGTGACAGGAATGGCAGCGGTCATCGCAGCCATTCCCAAAGCCGATTTCGATCATGCGCGCACTTTGCGTATGAGCGAAGGGCGTGTGGTGTGGGAAGTGGTGATTTTGGGCACTGCCGACAAAGCCTTTGAAGTGCTGCGCCAAAACGCCGCAATGGGCTGGCTGATGTTGACTTTAGTAGAAGGAATCGTGCGTTCTGAAGGCGGCGTGGGCAATATGCTGCTCGCCGAATCGAAGCATTTTCGCCTGACCGATGTGTTCGCCATCCAGATTGTCATTTTGTTAATGGGCATGGCGCAAGATTACACTATTGGCTTGTTGCGCAGCCTGTTTTGCCCGTATGCAGACCTCACTTTGGAGCGCAAATGACACCACAAAAATACGAAGTCAAAGACACGCTGCTTAAAGTCGAAGGCGTTTGCGTTACCTATGACAAAACGCCGATTTTGCGCGATGTGAATTTGGAAATTCGCAACATTGTGCGTCCCGGCTATGCGCAAGGTCAGGTAGTTGGATTACTCGGCCCCAGCGGCATGGGCAAAACTACGCTCTTTCGCGTTTTGGCGGGGCTGGAAAAGCCGACAAGCGGCTCGGTTCGCGTCACAGAAGCGCAAATTCCTGTCGAACGCGGCATGGTCGGCGTGGTCGCGCAAAATTATCCTTTGTTCGCGCATCGCACGGTGATGGGCAACTTGCTTGTCGCCGGACACCAAAGCGGGCAAACGGGCGCCAAAGTGCAAAGCGCAGCGCAGGATCTTTTGGAGCGTTTTAGCATGACCGAACACGCCGCGAAATATCCGGCGCAGCTTTCCGGAGGGCAACGCCAACGCGTTGCCATCGCGCAACAATTCATGTGCAGTGAACACTTTTTGCTCATGGACGAACCGTTTTCCGGCCTTGATTTATTGGCTCAAGAGCGCGTCATTCGCTTCATCAACGAAATCGCGCAAACAGATGAATTAAAGACCTTTGTCTTAGTAACACACGATGTCTCCGCCGCGCTGCAAGTTGCCGATACAATTTGGCTAATCGGGCGCGATCACGACAAAACAGGAAATCCCATTCCCGGCGCGCGGATTCAAGGCGTTTACAATTTGGCGGAACGTGGCCTCGCATGGCGCGAAAACATCACCTTGGAACCAGAATTTTTGGCTTTACGGCAGGAAATCCGCGAAGCGTTTCATCGCCTCTGATCGGCTATTCCTTTAGCGCTCAACCAAAACACAATCGCAAAAATTGATTTTCGCAAGGGGAACCTTGCCGCGCCGCAGGGTGTTTACAAGGGCATGAAGAATCACGCTTTATCATTTGCAAATCGCGCCTTAGCTGGCGCATTGTTGTTGGCTGCGGTGCCCGTTTTGCTTGTTGGATGCGGCCCAGCTGCCGCCGAAAAGACAGAAACCGAAGTTGCTGCAAAACCAGTGGCAACACCCGCCAAAGGACAGCAAGTTGCCACCTTTGCCGCCGGTTGTTTTTGGAGCATGGAAGCGATTTTTGAAGACCTCAAAGGCGTTTCGGATGTTGAACCGGGCTATGCAGGTGGCAAAGTGAAAAATCCCACTTACGAACAGGTTTGTAGCAGCAAAACCGGCCACGCCGAAACAGTGGACATCGTTTTCGATCCGCAAGTAATTTCCTACAAAAATTTAGTGGAAATTCTGCTTACCATGCGCGACCCGACCACGCTGAACAGCCAAGGGCCGGATGAAGGGCCGCAGTATCGTTCGGCAATTTTCTATCGCAACGAAACGCAGAAAAAAGACGCCGAGGCGATGATTGGTGAAATCACCAAAAAAGGCCTTTGGAAAGACCCGATTGTCACCAAAGTCGAGCCTTTTAAGAACTTTTTTGTGGCCGAAGATTACCACCGCGATTACTTCACCAAGAATCCGAATAAATCCTACTGCCAAGTCGTCATCGCGCCGAAAATTGAAGACTTAAAAAAGAAATTCGGCACGAAAGTAAAATAGCTTTTAGCAATCCGCTTTAGGTAAACAAAAAAGCGGCGCAGGAAATATCATAAAAATGATATTTCCTGCGCCGCTTTTCCTTTATTTAGCCCTATTGCAACACATGCGAATTACGGTTTCGGCGACTTTTCACTTTCTGGTTTTTGCGCTGTTGGTTTTCCGTAACGCGTGTAAATTTCTTTCGCCATACCGTCGGTTAAAACTTCTAATTGTTCGGCTACAAAAGTTATATCGCTTATGCGGCCCGACAGTAAGTTTTCACCGGCTGTCATTACGGCGGACAAAATAAATTCGGCTTGCAAAGCCACACGGGGGTAATGTTTTTCTTCCAGCCCCGCCCACTGCGCCAGTTGCCATAAATCAGCGATCAGGTCATCCAGAATCTGCCTGTGCAACTGCTCAAGAACACGGCCCAAAGGCGAAGGATCGTGCCGGTGACGCAGCCATAATTCCGAGAAGGCACGTTCACGCGTAAATAAGTGCAGCACTACCTGATAATGATCGCCTTCGCCCCGCTCAAAAGCGGCCCGGCGATGCTCGGCAATAAACAAGCGCACCTGCGAGGCTACAATTTGCGCCGCCGCACTTAAGCAGTCATCCACACTTTCAAAATGCCGATAAAAACTTGATTGCGCAAAACCCGCCGCACGGGTCACGCTGATTGTCGAAACGGCTCCGATGCCGCCTTCTCGAATCAAATCAATAGCCGCGTGCAGTAATCGTTCGCGCGTGCCCTCACGTGTGCCGCGCCGAGGCCGTCCTACCTTTTGAAGGTCTTCTTTTATGGCCTTCGGCGGCATTTTCACCTTCGTCTTTTTTATTCTTCCCAATTTGTTGTCCTCACCCCTTGCCACACGCTAATGATATGTTTATCATTATAAGCATTACCTTGGAGCAGTATTACTTTGAAGCGATTGCCGTTCTTCTTTTTTGGCGTTTGCAGTGTAAGCGTTTTACCAATCGCGGCGTCCCAGGGCACGCGGCCATCCAACTTAACGCCTACTTTTGCGCGTGATGTAGCGCCGATTCTTTTCGACCATTGTGCCTCGTGCCATCGTCCGGGCGAAGTGGCGCCTTTTTCATTGCTGACTTACCAAGATGCAAAAAAACGGGCGCGCTTGATTGCTGAAGTGACGCAGCAAAAGTTGATGCCGCCGTGGAAACCACAGCAAGGTTACGGCGGATTTGTGGGCCAACGCCACTTGAGCGCCGGGCAAATCGCTGTGTTACGGCGCTGGGTCGAGCATGGCGCCTCTTTTGGCAAGCGCGCCGATTTGCCGTCCGCGCCGAAGTTTACTCCCGGTTGGCAACTGGGTCAGCCGGACATGATATTGTCCATGCCGCGCGCTTTTACAATTCCCGCTGAGGGCGCCGATGTAAATCGTAGTTTCGTTTTGCCGGTCACTCTGCCACGCGATAAATATGTGCGCGCAGCGGAGTTTCGGCCCGGCAATCGGCGCGTTGTGCACCACGCCACGGTTTTGATAGACACCAGCGGCAAAGCGCGGCAAATTGAAACGCAGAGTGGCGAAGCGGGCGGCGGTTTTCGCGGCGGCATGGGTTTTGGCAAAACCGATTTCATGCCGTCGGGTTCTTTGGGCGGCGGCTATGTGCCGGGCATGATGAGTAATCCTAATCCACCGGATGCGCCCAATGTTTTGCCGAAAAAAGCCGACATCGTTTTCGGAATGCATTATCACCCCACGGGCAAAGTGGAAAGCGACCGCTCCAGCATCGGCTTGTATTTTACGGACAAGCCACCGCGTCGCGTGGGCAGCGTCATTTTGATGGGCGTGTTGAATCTGGAAATTCAGCCGGGCGAGATGGCGCATCCCGAACACGCGACATTTACGCTGCCGGTTGATGTGGAAGTGCAAAGCATCGCGCCGCATATGCATTTAATTGGCAAGAGCGTAAAAATGTGGGCTGAGTTGCCGGACGGCAGCACGCGGCCCTTGATAAAAATCAACGATTGGGATTTCAACTGGCAGGGCACATATCAGTATGCGCGGCCTTTTCGCTTGCCCAAAGGGGCCAAAATTCACGGTGACTGGACGCATGATAATTCCGCCAATAACCCACGCAATCCCATCTCTCCGCCGCGCCGCGTCAGAAACGGCGAAAACAGCACCGATGAAATGGCGGCGGCGTGGATTCCTGTTCTGGTAGACACGCCCGGTGATAATGGCGCCCTGTGGGTGGCAAATTTGGGCCATTTGGCAAGAGCGGCTTTTTCGCCGCCGGCTTTAGCCGCACCTTACCAATCGCGCGCCACGTTTTCCAATCCGGCTCCGTCACTGGGCTTGTCGGCGTTGAAATGGGGGTCGAGCGGCGTGGAATTTTGGCTGTCGCGTGTCATTCGCGCGCCGTTGCCAACGATAATTATTTCGCTGTTCGCTGTGATAGCTTTAGCAGTCATTCCGCTATGGCTGTGCCCGCATTTTTCGGCGCGAACTGCCCACAAATTGCAAAAGCCGGGGCGCTGTTTTATGGGCGGGCTTGTGGCTTTTTTGATTTTTCTTTGTGTTGCAGTGCCTCTTTTATTTGCGGCGCCGATTTTTGCACAAAGCAGCGGTGCTTTGCTGGCTTTATTGTTTGGTTTTTGCCTGTTGTTAGGCATGAGCGGCGTCATGCAAGGCGCCCTTAAAAATTGGCGATATAGTCACGTGGCATTCTGGATTTGGCTGGCAAAAAGTCTCGCGTCGGCAGCCATAGTAATGGTTGCTTTCATTATTTTAGGCGCACGCGGCGCGGGCCTAATGATGGCGCTGCTTTCGCTGTGCGCTTTGGGTGCTGGGAGCAGCGTATTCTCTGAAGAAATTAAAACACGCGGCCAGACTTATCGAAAAGCGCGCCGCGCCCCACGTTCAGCAGAAACTCATAAGGCACAAGAAACAGTGGAATTTCCGCTGACGAATTTTTAAAGTGTCGAAAGGAAAACATGAAACATTCTCATTTTGCAACCTCGTTTCTTATCGCCGTAGCGATAAGCGCCCCTCTTTTGCCGGTTAAGCCGGTGCTGGCACAACCTGACACGCGCAATGCCAAAGGCGCCAATCCACCGGCGTGGCCTCAAGCCGGTGACTGGCAAAACATGACACCCGCGCAACGTGAAGCGGCCACCAAACAAATGGTGAACCAAACACTGCGCGATTCGCTGACGCACATTGGAATAGCCGACGAAAAAACACAGAACACCATTTTGCAGTTTGCCGAAGCACAGGAAAAATCAAAACAAAACGTCCGCGATAAAGGGCGCAAAGTCACGCAGGCGCTTTTGGACAACGCACAAAGCGAAGCCCAAGTCAACATTTTACTTAACGATTTGCAAGTCGCCGTCGCAGATGCCAAAGCGGGGCAGAAAGCCGATGTCGAAATGTTAGAAAAAATGACCGGCTTTTCCAAAAAGCCCAAATTGCAAGCGTTTCTCACTATGATGGGCTTAATTGGCGACGAAACGCTGTATTTGCATGGCGTTTTCGGCAATTACTTGAATTCTCTGGGGCTGTTAGCCGAAACGCCGGCCCATGAGAAAAAGTAAAGAACCCCGCCGCAAGCAGCGGGGCTTTAACGACCTTTAGGAGAACAAACTGAGTTGTGATTCGCTTTGGTCATCCCGATGGTGTTGAATATATTTCTTGATGACCTCTGCCGTCACTTTATCGCCTACTGTCCGA
>JANMKN010000009.1:0-15738 GCA_031372065.1 Abditibacteriaceae bacterium
CGCCAAGCCGATGACTTTGCCTTCGGGCCAGCCGCGCTGTTTGTGATTTTTTCCTGTTATGATTTTTTCGTCCATAAAACCTAAATCAAAAAAAAAAAGGCGGGGGTGTCTAAAAAGCGACACCCGCGCCGGAACAGCTATAAAGCTGTCAGGTCATAGCCCGAAAATGGTATGATTTACACGATTTGGGGCCAGTTGGCAGGTTTGGTGTCGCGCTCTTTGCGTTGAACGCCGAGCGAGCCGATGATTTATGCAATAAATGCAAGAGTGCGTCTGGTTGTCAGTCCGATGAGTTTTCATGCGCGAACCTCCTCTGAATTGGGCCGTCTCGTGCGGCGAATTGAAACTATACCGTGCGGTTTCAATTTTGTCAACAAAATTTATAACAGAACTTTGTGAAGTTGAGAGTTTTGAGTTAGGAGTTGGCGCAAAACCCCTAACTCAAAACTGTTTTTATGATTGTGCTTTTTTCGCCGTTGGGTTTGTCCTACGGCACGCTTTATTCGGCAATTCTTTCGGTGCGCCCGCAACGCGTGGTGGTGATTACCTCGCCGCAGGCGGCCAATCTGCTGCATTCGGCGGTGGACGCGGCGCGCTTTTTTTATAGCGGATTCGCTGTGGAAACGCACATTTTGAGTGACCCCTTTGCGGGCTTTAGTGAAGGTCGCGCCTTGGCGCCCGACTTGGCCCTGCGCGCTGGTGAAATCAATGTGGTCAATCTCACTGGCGGCACCACTGTTTTGCAGGATTGCGCCCGTTCCATTGCCGATATTTTGCGCGAGGCCAACAAAAATGTGCAGGAAGTTGCCGTTGTGGATGGCCGCGATAGCGATGAACAGGCACGTCAGCCACTGGTGTTGCGCCATCTGGTTGAAGTGCCTGCTCTTTGAAACGCTTTTAGAAACGCGCTTGGGAACGGCATAAAATGTTTGCAGTCTGTCTTTGGGTTTTGAAATATGTAGTTTGCCCGCGCTTGATTTTGACAGCGCGTTAAACTGCTTTGCATACGAGTTGTTTTGTAGTTTGAAGTGATTGGTTGACGAAGGAGAACCACTATGTGGCAACGATTTACCGAACGGGCGCGGCGGGTGATTTTGCTGGGGCAGGAAGAAGCCGGCAAGATGAATTCCAGCCACGTCGGGACGGAGCATTTGTTATTGGGTCTGGTGCGAGAAAACGAAGGCGTGGCCGCGCAGGTGCTCACCAAAATGGGCGTTTCGCTGCAACGCGTTCGCGAAGAGATCGAAGACGAAATTGATCACACCGACGAACCAGCCGGCAGTGAACCGAAACTCACGCCGCGCGCCAAGCGCGTGCTGGAACTGGCCGCTGATGAAGCGCGACGGATGCGACACAATTACATCGGCACCGAGCATCTGCTTTTGGCATTGCTGCGCGAAAAAGATGGCGTCGCCGCCAATGTTTTGCGCAAAATGGGCCTGAATTTGGAAAAAGCGCGCCATCAAGTGATGGAATATCTCGGCCCCGAATCGCCGCAGGCTGAAAAAGCGGGCAGTGATCGGGAAAAAGAGCGCGAACGCGGCACTGGCGGGCCGGGTGGACGCGGCGCACGTTCGCAAACACCCGCGCTTGACCAGTTTGGTCGCGACATTAATCAATTGGCGCTCGACGGCAAACTTGATCCGGTCATTGGAAGACAAGCGCAAATTGAGCGCACCATCCAGATTCTTTGCCGCCGCACCAAAAACAATCCCGTTTTGGTCGGCGAACCCGGTGTCGGCAAAACTGCCATTGTCGAAGGCCTCGCGCAGCGCATCGTGGCGCATGATGTGCCCGAACCGCTGATTGACAAAAAAATCATCGCGCTTGACCTTGCTACCGTTGTGGCGGGCACCAAATATCGCGGCGAATTTGAAGAGCGCATGAAGCGTATCATGCACGAAATTCGCAACAGCAACGGCAAAATTATCGTGTTCATTGACGAATTGCACACGATTATCGGCGCTGGTGCTGCCGAAGGCGCCATTGATGCCTCGAATATGCTGAAACCGGCCTTGGCGCGCGGCGAAATGCGTTGCATCGGCGCGACCACGCTCGATGAATATCGCAAATACCTCGAAAAATCCGGCGCGCTCGAACGGCGTTTTCAGATGGTTTTGGTGCCCGAACCAAATGCCGAAGATGCGCTTGAAATCATGAAGGGCCTGCGCCCGCGCTATGAAGAATTTCATGGCGTGAAAATTACCGACGAAGCGTTGAACGAAGCCGTAGATTTGTCGCAGCGTTACATCAATTCGCGCCAATTGCCCGACAAAGCCATTGACCTCATTGACGAAGCCGGAAGCCGCGTGAAACTGCGCGTCGCTTTGCCGCCGCGCGAACTGCGCGAGTTGCAAAAGCAACTGGACGAACTCAATTTGGAAAAAGAAGCCGCCGTCAACAACGACGAATACGAAAAAGCCGCCGAACTGCGTGACCGCGCGCAAGAACTCGAAAAGAAGCTCGAAAACGCGCAGGAAACGTGGCAAAGCCAGCGCAGCGAAACCGACGAGCAACCAACTGTCACCGAAGATGACATCGCGCAAATCGTCAGCGATTGGACGGGCGTGCCGGTGCGCCGCTTGACCGAAGCCGAAACCGCCAAACTGCTGCGCATGGAAGACGAGTTGCACCATCGCGTCATCGGTCAGGAAGAAGCGATCAAAATCGTTTCCAAAGCCGTGCGGCGTGGGCGCGCGGGCCTCAAAGACCCGAAACGTCCCACCGGCGTGTTCATGTTCGTTGGCCCGACCGGTGTCGGCAAAACCGAACTGGCGCGCGCTTTGGCCGAGTTTATGTTCGACGACGAATCGGCTCTCATTCGCCTCGACATGAGTGAGTATTCGGAACACTTCAACGTGTCACGGATGCTGGGTTCACCTCCCGGTTATGTCGGCTACGATGAAGGCGGGCAATTGACCGAATCGGTGCGGCGCCGTCCGTATTCGATTGTGCTGTTTGACGAAATCGAAAAGGCGCACCCGGAGATTTTCAATACGCTGTTGCAAATCTTCGACGATGGCCGCCTGACCGATGCGCAGGGCCGCATTGTGGACTTCAAAAACACGATTATCATCATGACGAGCAACGTCGGCACATCGGGCCTCGATAAAAGCCTTGGTTTGCGCGACCTCTCCACCAGCGGCCAAAGTGCTGATGCGGCTTACAACACCATGAAAAGTCGCGTGATGGAAGCGTATTCGCGGATGTTCCGTCCCGAATTCCGCAACCGTTTGGACGAGGTGATTGTGTTCCATCACCTGACGCACGCGGAAATTTTGCAGATCGTGGATTTGATGTCGAAGCGTGTGGAAAACGAATTGGCGCGGCGCGAAATGAAGTTGGAATTTCTGCAAGGCGCCAAAGAGTTGCTCGCCAAAGAAGGCTACGACCGGCAGTTCGGTGCGCGTCCGCTCCGTCGCGCCGTGCAGCGCCTCATCGAAGACCCTCTCGCCGAGCGCATCCTGATGGGCGACTTTAAAGCGGGCGATACCATTTACGTGGACGCCCAAAACGGCGAAACCGTCTTCACCACCGAGTTGCCGACGCCGCTCGATGAAGTTCTCGAACCCATCGGCGAACCCGCAGGTGATGTGTCGGACGACGACGAAGAACGCCTCTCGGCCATGATGGACGAGTAAGGCGAATGCGGAGTGCGGAAGTCGGAGTGTGGAATGTAAAAACGGCGGGCGATTGAAAATCGCCCGCCGTTTTATTCTCCGTTATAGGGTTCGTTTACATCATAAGCAATAGACCAAAGTTTCCCGTTGTGGAACTCATAGTCGGCCTCGTATTCCCATTTAACCCAATAAAACGTATTACGCTTACCGTCCCATTTTGTCAAACGCAACAAAATAGGAGCGCGATAAATATAAGTGCGAATTTTGGTTTTACGGTTGTAATTATCTTCTTGTGGCATTGTGCCAAGTTTGCTTACAACTTTTTGCGGACTGTCCCCGATATTAACGCCGGTTCCGTTTGTCAAGCGGGGCAATTGCGCCTTTTGAACAGGCTCGTCGTCGATTCCCTCACCGTAAACCAGCCGCTTGCTATTGGGACTCAATGTCAAAGACAACGAAGAAATCTTGCCTGCCCCGTCATCGGCCAGTTCAAGATAGTAGTGTGATTTCGGGTCGTATTTTATCCAACGCTTCTGGCGGAAATTAACGGTTTCGCTGGTTTGTAGAGAAGGATTGATTCGGCTACCTGCCAACTCAATGCGCACGAAGCGATCTGAAAAACGCACATCAGGATAGGACTTGGTGGTCGTATCGGAGTAGCCCATGAGCGTTGTGCCCAATAACAACAAATTCAGAAGGCAGAATTTTTTCATAGGAAAAGTTTAGCAACCTCGCGCAAAACATCACAAAATTCCCGTTTCAATCTCCTCCAAATAGAGAAAAGTGGGCGCTTTGACGCCCGCTTGTTGGCGGATTTCGACGAGGCGCGGCGACTCGAAAAAGGCTTTGGCGTCTTGCAGTGATGTCCACTGCGAGAAATGCACGAGATTGTTGGCTTCGGCGTCGAAACGCAGCAGTTGATAGCTGATTTCTCCGGCGTCTTTGCGGATTCCGGCGGCCTTGTCGAAAACGCTTTTCCATGCGGCGTAATCTTCGACTTCGTGGATAATCAAGACAAAAGGCATAATTTCCTTGGCGTTTTGCGGTTTGGTTTGATTGCGGACACGCACCACCCACCGGGTTCCCGGCGTGTCCCTACAGCGTTGCGCGCAACTCATTCTACCGTTTGCCCGACTGATTCTATCGTAGAATGAGACGATTCTACGACTAAATGGCCTGACTCTACCGTAGAATCAGGCCATTTAGCCACTGAAAGTCTTTTGAGCTATGTAATATAATAAATACCTACGGCGTTTCCAATTATTACCCCGAACAATTGCGCGCTTTGCAGGGCTATTTGGAAGCGCCAACCCGCCCACATTTACGAAGCCGCCGGAGCCGCGAATTTACGTCTTGAACGCGAAGATTGGTATGCCTTGTGGACTGCTGCGTGGGGACGGAAAGTGCCCTAACTTGGAGTGCGGAATGCGGAATTTCCACTCCACATTCCGCACTCCGCATTTGAAATGTCTCCTCAACTGCAAGAATTAGTTGTCGAACACGCTTTGACCGCGCTGGAAAAGCAAATGCGCTTTGATGCGTGGTTGGGGCGCCACGGCTGGCATTGGGAACGCGAAAGCGGGCTTTTAACGCTGCGGCGCTTTGAAGAAAACGAATTCGTTTGCGCGACGCAGGCTTTGGGCAGCGTTTCGCGCATGAGCGACACATGGACGTGGATTTGGGCCAATGATTTAGCCGAAGTTAGTGACGAATTGATGACTTCCGCGCGGCAATTGCGCGCTTTGGGCGAAGAAAATCATGTGCCGGAATTTATAACTGGCGAATTTCCGCACGCGCAGGTTGATGCGCATTTGCTGTCGCTGGTGGCGATGGGAATTGTAAAGGCCGATGCGTATTTTCGCGGTGCCTATTTGGGTGGCGAAGGCTTTGTTCTCATCAATCGCGGTGCGTTAGATGCTGTTTTACCGCCGCTGCCCAGAAGCGCCGCACAAGTTTGTAAAATCGTGCGCGAAGTGGACGCGCTGTGCGAGGATCATCGCCGCGCTGTTACTTTTTATTTGTGCCATCATAATTGGATTGTCGAGGCAGATAACGAAAACCTTACGGCGTGCTATGATAAAGAAGAAATTCAATTGACTTTTGAAGATAAACGCTTAGTGGCAGTTGGAAACACCTCTTGAAAACAGTGAGGCTTAACCTCCTCGCAAAAAAGAAAACACGCTAAAATCTGATTGTTATGAACGAAGAAATACAGGATTTCTCCGCATTGGAAGTGCCCGGCGAGGAAGGCGTTTACTATTGTTGGCGGCATCGCAAAGTGACAACGCGTTTGCGTTGTGGGCGCTGCGAAAAGCCGATTTGCCCCAAATGCACGCGCATGGGGCCAACCGGCGCGCGCTGCGTTGAATGCGCCTCCAATCGGACGCAGCATATTTATAAAGTCGGCATCGGCCATTTGGTGCTGACTTTTTTGGCTTCCTCGATTTTTAGCGTCATTGCGGTGCCGATTATTCAGCGCGCCGGGCTGTATTTGTTGTTTTTCGCACCCATTATTGGCTCTGTGCTGGGTAAAGGCATTGTGGTCGTCACGCGCGGCAAACGGGGGCCGATGCTGTCATGGGCGGCGACGCTGGGTGCCATTTTAGGAACGTTGGTTGGGGCCTTTCCACAAATTTTGCAGCTAATACTCTTCTCGCAAATGCAAGGACAATTGCCAGACGGAGCAGGCGCGAGCGCCATGCAATATCAAATGTCCATGATAGCCGACTTAGGCTACGCTTTGATTTATTTAGTAATCGTCATTCCAGCCCTTTGGTATTGGATCAAATGAGTGCGGACTGCGAAATGCGCGGGCGCCCTTTGGGCAGGATGGAATTTTGCACTCCGCATTCCGCATTCCGCATTCCGCATTCCACATTCTGCACTCGAAATGTTTCCTTTGCGCGAAGTGCATCGCCCGAAAAAGACGCCGTGGGTGACGCGCGTTTTGATTTTCGCCAACGTCGCGGCTTTTGTATGGCAAATGGCGCAGTGGAACATTTTTCACATGGCGCCCGAAGCGCGTTGGGGCGTGGTGCCGCATTGCTACCTTGCGCCGGGCAGTTGCGGCGTGCTTTTGCCCGAAGATGCTGGTCGTTTGGGCTGGCCGCTGCTTACTTCGCTGTTTTTGCACGGCGACTTGCTACATTTGGCGTTTAATATGTTGTTTTTGGGCGTCTTTGGGCCGGGTTTGGAAGATCGCTTCGCGCAAATGAGCCTCGGCAAAGTGCGCTTTGCGCTGCTGTATTTTGCCTGCGGCATCGGCGCCAGTCTGCTGCATATCGCCACGCATGCGCTGTCGAGCGCGCCGGTTATCGGCGCCAGTGGCGCAATTGCGGGATTGCTCGGCGCGTATTTTATTTTGCTGCCGCGTTCGTGGATTCTCACTTATGTGCCGCCGATTTGGTTTTTTCCCGTTCCCGCGCCGCTGTTTTTGGTGTTGTGGTTCGCCGCGCAAATTTCCGGCGCGTGGGCTGCGGTGAGTTCCTATTTGCCATTCGGCACGCCCGATAGCGACGCCGCGCAAATCGCGTGGATTGCCCATTTAGGAGGCTTTCTTTGCGGCGCGCTGGCGGGATGGTCGGTGCAGCCGTGGCGCTGGAAACGCCGCGCGGCGCCGCGCTAAAGTCGTTAGAGGGCCTCAGAAAACCTTAAACCCGGCATCTGTTGTAAAATGTGCGGTGTTTACTGCCTGCTGTCAATTCCAACTCATGCGTCCCTTTTCTCGCGTTTCTCTTTTTGGCTGTAGCCTGATTTTGCTTTCCGCTACGATGGCTTCTTCACGCGCTGCCGCGCCAGACATGGCCTCATTTAAACCGGCGCCGCTTTTTGACAAGACGAACCTAAAAGTTAAGCCTTTGCCGAATGGATTGCGTGGCATTGTGCGCACTGCGACAGGTAGCGGAGTGGTTTGCGTGCAGGTGTGGGTGAAGGCCGGAGCGCGTTACGAAAGTGAGAACAACAGTGGCGTTTCACGCTTGCTGGCCGAAGCCGGTTTGAACGGCTCAAAAAATTACCCGCGTCGCGCCGAGGCTGGAGGCACCTTGCGGGGCGGTGTTCGCGAATCGCTGGAAACTATCGGCGGCGATGTAAAAACATTCACCTCGCGCGATGCTACTTTTTTAAGCGTCACGATTGCTGCGCAGTATTTGCCGCAGGCGTTGCGCGCTCTCTCGGATGCTGTGTTACGTCCCGATCTTTCCAACGAATCAGTTGCCGAAGCGCGGCAAGACGTGGCCGGTGAGCAAAGTCGTCGGGAAAATGATGCGCTGGATTCTTCGTTAGACATTGCCTATCGTCTGGCCTTTGAAAAGCATCCCTATCGCAAACCGGCGGGCGGCACGGCGCATAGCATCGAAACTGTCACGGCGGCACTGGCCCGCTCGTTCCATCAAACGCATTTTATCGGGCCGAATATTAGCGTCGTAGTGGTGGGCGATGCCCAAGTTGATGTCGCGAATAAACTGATTACTGAATTTTTCGCTGATGCCTTGACGGCTGTGCCCGACAAAACGAATATCTCTCCTGAAAGTGCGCCGCCGCCATTCAAAAGTTTGGCCCGGCGCTTTGCCTCGCGGAACAAAGTGGTAACGCTCGGTTTTCGCTCTCCCGGCATCGCCAATCCCACCGAAGTGGTCGCTACGGATATTTTGCTTTCGCATTGGAAGGAAGGCGAAGCCGCGCAATTGCGCTCGGTGTTATTGGGGGCTTCGCGTGATGAAGACCTCGATGAAAAGCCCAACGAAAAAGATAACGGTGCCACCAAAGTTGAGGCGCCCGCTTTGGGGTTTGACGTGGATTATCTGACGCAGCGCGATCCCGGTTTGCTAACGGTCACGCTGGTTGTGAATCCAGAGGCGCGTTCGGGCGATGCCATTGGCTTGGTAATGGACGAAATTGAAAAAGTGCAGCGCGAAGGTCTGAGCGGAGAAGCATTAGCGCGGGCCAAGCAATCGCTGACGCGGCAATATATCGAGCAAAGCGACACAGTCTCCGGTCAGGCCGGAGCCTTGGGCTTTTATGACATGATCGGCGATTATAATTTCGCCGTCGAATATCTTGATCGCATCGGGCACATTACAAGCGATGATGTCAAGCGCGTGGCGCAAAAATATCTGTCGCGCACAGCCTATGTGCAAGTTGTCGCCGAGCCATTGCCTGCCGCGCGCCCGAAAATTCCCGGCACGCCACTCGAAGGCGGCAGTGGTTCGATTACCGCTTCGATTCCTGTGCCGCTGAAAGTGCCGCTACGCGCTCCGTGGCTCAAACCGTAAAATCACTGATCTGCTTGCCCAAAGTTTTTCCATGAATTCACACAGGATATTTTTGTCGCCCTGCGCTCATCAAAAGCAGCCTGTCGCAAAGTTGTGCGCTGTTGGCCTTGGTTTAGGCTATTTTATGTCGTTGGGCATGGCCGCGCCTGCTGCGAACAAGCCAACTTTGCCTCCCAAAGTTCAATTGCCAGCGGTAAAGCCAACGCCAAAGCCCGCTTTGCCTTATGTGGCCGCTTTGCCGCGCCCTGTCTTGGAAGCACCGATGGTGAAATTGTCCAACGGCGCCGTGTTAATATTGCGCACTGACAGGCTGGCGCCGCGCGTGGCAATTTCACTGGTTTTCAAAGCTGGTGCGTCCGACGAAGACACCAAAAATGCCGGTTGGCGCCGCCTTTTAGCGGACGCCATGCTGCGTGGTTCGCTGGGTTCCGACGGCAAAGCCCACGAAAGCCGCGATGTGCGCCGCGCTGCCGAAGCGTTGGGCGGCACGGTGGGTGCCACTGTGGGCGACGATCAGATTGAATTTTGGGCCGTGGGAAATAGCGCCACACAAGATAAATTGCTTGATTTGGTATTGCAAATGGCGCTGCATCCGCGCCTTAGTGATGCCGATATAGAAACCACGCGTGAGCGTTTGCTGGCGCGATTGGATGTGGAAACCAACGATGTGCCGACGCAAGCCGTCAATGCCTTGCGCAACCAACTTTATCGTAATCCCGAAGGGGAGCCTGTAGCATATGGACTGCCAAGTAACGGGTTGGAATCTTCGATCAAATCTCTGGCACCCGCGCAATTACGACGCTTGCACGCGGCATTTTTTCGATCCGATAAATTAGTGGCCGCGATTACGGGTGATGTCTATGGGCCAGTGGTGAAAGCGCGGCTGGAAGACATTGAAAAAGGTGTTGAGGTGAATTCCGATGATTTGCCTTTGGGATTGCCGCCGCAAATAGCGCCGCCTTCTAATGAGCGCCCGCCGCTGGTGGTCAAACAATATCCGTCTAATGCTCAGGTTCCCATCGCGTGGCTTTTCGCGGGCTATCCTTTGCCCGCTATCAGCAGTGACGAGGCGCCTGCCTTGCGCGTGTTATGCGTGATTTTAGGCGAAATGCCGCGCTCGCGTTTGGAGCGCCGTTTGATGGGCGTGCCTTTAATTCCTGAAGATAACGAAGTGATGGTTTTTCAAGCTGCCACTCAATGGACAGCGCGTCGGTGGGCCGGTGAATTGGTCGTTTTTGCGCAAACGCGCTCTGGCGACATTGAAGGCGCCAAAAACGCGCTGTTAGATGAAGTTGCCAAAATGCGCGATGGCGCGCCGACACAGCCTGAATTGGAACGTGCCAAAAACTATTTGAGCGGCGCGTGGGCCACCGAACGCGAAGGTCTGCGTGAACGTGCTTTTCAAACCGCGCTGGCGCCCGCCCTCAGCGGCGCTGACCCGAAATTTTCCGATGTCGAATGGACCGCGCGCATTGCCAAAGTTGACGCCGAAGATGTGCGCCGCGTCGCGGGAAAATACCTGAAAAACTACGCGATGACTTTAATCATGCCCGAAGATTGAGCGCGTGATTTGGGGAAATATTTCCGTGTTTCATGTCAACCGAACTGCACGACAGCACTTCTTTGCCGCGTCCCGCTTCTGCGCCTCCTGACAGCGCAGAAAAGGGCCATGAAACGCATATTCTCGCCGGTGCGCACGCGCAGATTGCCATCAACGATGCCGATGACCGCGACAGTATTCTCGGTAGTCTGCGCGAATTGTGGCAGCACCGTTTGCTGATTCGTGAATTGGCGCAGCGCGATTTGAAATTGCGCTACAAAAATTCCGTTGCGGGCATCGCGTGGAGTTTGCTCAATCCAATTCTGCTGATCTTTGTCATCACCATGATGCTCAAGTTCAGCAAACTGCAAACGATTGACAATTATTCGGCTTATCTTTTTGGCATTATTTTTTTGTGGAATGCTTTTCAGAATGCGCTGCTTGACGGCTGCATTTCGATTTTGGCGAATGCCGGTTTGGTGCGCAAAGTTTTCTTTCCGCGCGCTATTTTGCCGATTATTTCGCTGCTTTCCAATGGCTTTCATTTTGGCATTGCCTTTGGCTTCACACTGGCTTATTTTTTCGCCTTGCGCACTTATCCCGAACAATTGAATTGGCGTTTTTTGATGGTCTTTCCTGCCGTGTTTTTTACTGGTGTTTTGGCGCTTGGTTTGTCATTTATTCTGGCTTATCTTAATGTGTTTTATGAAGATGTGCGCTTTATTGTGCAGGCCCTTTTGCAACTGGCGTTTTACACGATGCCGGTGTTTTTCAGCATCGAACAAGTCGCCGCGCAGCCGAAACTTTATGCCCTTTACATGATGAACCCGCTGGCGGCCCTGTTAGTCACCTATCAACGCGCCCTGCTGCGCCCGCCGGTCACTCCCAACGTTCAGCCAGTAGATATTCCGTGGGCTTATTTTGGCTTGGCCTGCGTTTCCAGCACCGTGATTTTGCTCGTTGGTTTTCGCTTGTTCGAGCATTACAAATGGGAAATCGTTGAGCGGGTTTAGAACACAAATTTCATGGTAAATTCTCGCCGCCGTTGGAGCAAAAGCGAAAAACTGCTCATCCTGTCGCCTTTGCTGATTGTCGCCGCGTGGTTGATAGCCGCACAGTCCCCTTGGATGATCGAAAGAATGTTGGGGCGGCCTCGTGTTATAAAGCTGCCAGCAGGAACTGTTTTGCGTGGCATCGCGTTGTCCAGCGATGGTGCCCTTGTAGCGGCTGGTGGAACTCGCCAAGCCTCAAAAGGTATTTTGAAGGGAGCAGGCGATACTTATTTAGCGGATGTGCTTGCTGCGCAGAGAACACGCACCATTGTCGCGCCTCAGTGGCGAGAAAAAAATAGGGGTTGGGTGGGCTGGGACACCTTTGGATTAGCCCTTTCCCCTAATGGGAGATTCTTAACACGCTGTAGCATCGGGAGTAACAATTATATTTTTGATACAAAAACAGGAAAGCAAATCACCGTTTTGCCATTTGCGGCTCAACGTGCGATTTTTTCTTCTGATGGAAAATACTTGGCTTTGGCTACGGGTAGTGAGGTGCATATTTGGGATGTGTCCAAATCAAAAAACATTCGCACTTTTCGTGGAACACATTATAATGATGTGGAATTTTCTTCCGATGGAAAATTGTTGGCTTGTATTAAATCCATTGAGTTGACCACTTCGCGCAGCACTTATAAAAATTATAATGGCCCCGTTCAAATCTGGGAGATTGCTACGGGCAAACTTTATCAGGAATTACCCGGCGAATCTACGATTGCCCTATCATTTTCTCAAGATGGCTCGCGGTTGGTCAGTGTTGAGCAACAGGGTAACAGCTTGATTCCGGGTTTCTATGGCCGGGTTAGAATGTGCGATGTGAAAACTGGGCGTGTGCTGTGGACAATTGAAGGAAAGCCGCAAAAAGACGGAAGTCAAGATGAAACTGTTGTTTCAAATGATGTTGCTTTTTCGCCGGACGGTAATAAGATTGTGCAGCATAACATAAGGGCTGATCTTACATGGCGCGATGCCGCAACGGGTGAACTTTTGAAACAAATGAAGCCACCTGGCACGCATTTCGATTCCTGTTCCACGCCTCCCTCAATGGTATTTTCGGCAGATGGAAAAACTTTAGTCAGTCGTGCTGGTGATGAAGTGCATATTTGGGACATCAAACCGAACCAATGAACAACGCCATCGAAGTCACGAATGTAACCAAATCTTTTCAGCGTTTGCACCGCGAGACGAGTGTGAAATCGGCGGTGTTGAAATGGGTGCGTTTGCAATTTCCGCGACGCGAAACGTTTACGGCATTGCGCGATGTTTCGTTTCAGGTGCCGCAGGGGCAAACTGTAGGTGTCGTAGGGCGCAACGGGTCGGGTAAAAGCACGCTTTTGACGTTGATCGCGCGCATTTATCGGCCCACGCAAGGACGCATTGTGGTGCGCGGACGCGTGGCGGCTTTGTTGGAACTCGGCGCGGGATTCAACGACGAATTTACCGGGCGCGAAAATGTTTTTCTGAATGGCGTGATTTTGGGCCTAACCCACGAAGAACTCGAAACGCGCCTTGAGGGCATTGTTGCCTTTGCCGACATCGGCGATTACATTGATACGCCGGTTAAGCATTATTCGTCGGGCATGAAAGCGCGTTTGGGTTTTTCCATCGCGGTGCATTCGTCGCCCGATGTGCTTTTGGTAGATGAAGTCTTGGCCGTTGGCGACGCGGAGTTTCAGGAAAAATGTTTTGCCAAAATTGAAGAATTCAAAGCGCAGGGTGTGACAATTTTTTTCGTGTCGCACGATATTCACGCCATGCGCCGCGTAGCTGATCGCGTGTTGTGGATTGAAGACCACATCGTGCGCGCCGACGGCCCGGCTGCCCGCGTGCTGGAAGAATACGCAAAGTGACGAGTAATGAGTGGAAAGTGATGAGTAAAAAGTAGCAGTCAGTCACTCATCACTCATCACTCATCACTCATCACTCATCACTCATCACTCATCACTCATCACTCATCACTCATCACTCATCACTCATGACTGACATTTCCATTGGCATTGTTTCGTATAACACGCGCGATTTGTTGCGCGATTGTTTGCAAACGCTGCGTGAACGCGCCGTCGAAGGTGAGGCAACCATCGAAGTCATCGTGGCCGATAACGGTTCGAGCGATGGCAGCGTGGAAATGGTAGAGCGCGAATTTCCAGAATTTCAGGCGTTTTATACGGGCGGTAATATCGGTTACGGGCGCGCCAACAACGCGGCATTTGAGCGTGCCACGGGCCGCTATTTTTTCGTTTTAAATTCAGACACAGAAGTGGAGCCGGGCGCTTTGCGCGAAATGGTTCAATTCATGGACGCGAATCCGCAAGTGGGCGGCGCAGGCGCGAAATTAATCTTGCCCGATGGTTCGACGCAACCCTCGGTTGGCACCGATCCAACATTGCGCGCCATTTTTTTTGAGCAAACCTATCTGGATAAATTGCTGCCGCACAGCAAATTAACCGGTGGTTATTTGCTGACGTGGTGGGATTACAAAGAGCGCCGCGAAGTAGAGCAAGTGTGTGGCGCGTGTTTGTTTGTGCGGCGCGAAGCGTGGCATCAAATCGGCGGCTTCGATCCGGCGTTTTTTATGTATTTTGAAGACACCGATTTTTGCCTGCGACTGCGCCGCGCCGGTTGGCAAATTTGGTATTTGCCCGAAGCGCGCATTCAGCATCGTTTGGGCGGCAGCAGTGGCAGCGATTATCGCGTGCGGGCGCTGATGGTGTCGTCGTATAATCACAGCCGCTATTATTTTTGGACGCGCGAACGCGGCCTTTTGGCGGGGCGTTTATCCAAAGCCTTTACTTTGCTGGGCGCGGGTTTGCGTTTGTTGGCGTGGACAATAAAATGTTTAATTCATCCGCGTGACCGCGAAGCGCGAATGCAGCAAAAATTGTTTCGTCGCGTCTGGCGCCTCACCTACGCCATGCAGCCGAATAGGGAAGAAAACGGGCTATGAAGATCGCCTTTGATGCGCGTTGGCTTTTTCAGGGTGGGCATGGTGATGTCACTTATTTGCGCAACTTGATACGCGCTTTGGCTCGCACCGCGCCAAACGACGAATTCTGCCTTTATTACCGCGAATTTGACGCCCTGCGCGAATCGCTCACTGCCCAGCATTCCAACATTCACACGCGCGAATTAAGGTTCCCGGTTGGCGCTTTATGGAATCAATGCGCGCTGGTGCCCGCTTTGCGCCGCGACGATATGAGCGTGCTGCACGGCAATTATATGCTGCCGCTTTGGGCGTCTTGCCCGATGGTCGTTACCATTCATGATGCGACATTTCGCTTGTTTCCCGACTGGATTCCTCGCCGCGCCGCGCGTATTATGAATGTGCTGATTCCACTTTCGGCGCAAAAAGCGACGCGCATACTGACGGTTTCAGAGTGTTCCAAAAGCGATATTGTGCGCTGTTTTGGCGTGCCTCCAGAGAAAGTGACCGTTATTTATAATGGCGTTTCGCCACAATTTAGCGCACACGATCCGATGGAATCGCATAGGCGTGTGCGCGAAGCGTATCCTGAATTGTCAGGCCCCTTTGTCGCCGCCATTGGCTTGCGTGGCGCGCGAAAAAATATCGGCGTTGTGTTGCGCGCCATTTTGCAATTGAAGGAGCGCGGCGCGTGGCCGGATAATATGAAACTCGCTGTCGCAGGCACACGCGCGCAGTTTCCCGACGCGGAATTTGAAAAATTACAAGACATAGCCGTGTTTCTTGGTTTCGTCGAAGAATCGCTGTTGCCCGACATTTTCGCGGCAGCGCAGTGCAGCGTTTATCCGAGTTTGTATGAAGGTTTTGGCCTGCCGGTTCTCGAAGCAATGGCGTGCGGCTGTCCGGTCATTTGCAGCAATACTTCGTCGCT
Organism: Abditibacteriaceae bacterium; assembly: GCA_031372065.1. Classification (GTDB taxonomy): domain Bacteria; phylum Armatimonadota; class Abditibacteriia; order Abditibacteriales; family Abditibacteriaceae; genus DASWNL01. The sequence continues at coordinate 15,337 of JANMKN010000009.1, forward strand.
GCCCGAAGTCGCGGGCGGCGCAGGCGCGATGCTTTCGCCAACGGACGAAGAAGGTTGGGCCAATGTGCTGGAAAGTGTGCTGCACGACGAAAATCATCGTGCTGTTTTGCGGGATCGCGGCCTCAAACGCGCCGGGGAATTTTCGTGGGAAAAATGCGCGCGCCAAACGCTGCAAGTGTATGCCGAAGTGACGGGAGCAACGCGTGGCTGAAAAGATTTTGCTCATTCAGCCACGCTGGATGACCAACGCCATGACGCGGCAAAAAGTGGAATTTTGGCGCGAAAAATATCCGCGCGCCGCCTTTACTTTGCTTTCGCCTGCGCCCATAGAAAATATTGCCCTCCTCAACTTGATTTTGCCGCCATTGGAGCCGCAAAAAATGGCGCAATTCGCGCGAAAAT
>JANMKN010000019.1:0-28495 GCA_031372065.1 Abditibacteriaceae bacterium
CACTCAACTGGAGCGTTTGGGCGCTTATTTGGCGGGGCACTCACAATATGAATCGGCGATTGTCAGTCCGCCGGTGACCGCCGCGAACTGTGCCGCCGTTTTGACGGTTTTGACGGATGCCATCGAAGCTGTCAACGATGCGCGCACCGTGCATAGGCAAGCCTTAGCCGTGGAATCAGGCGCCGACGACGCGCTGCGTCGCCGTTTGCGCGGCCTGATTGGGGAATTGACTCAACTGATCGGCGATTTAAACCCCTTGTGGTATGAATTCGGCCTCAACGAACCGGGCGCGGTGGCTCAACCCGAAAAAGTGACGGGATTGGTGCTGTTGGGCGGCAGTTTGGGCGTGTTTCAACTCGATTGGGACAATGCCCATCGTGCCGAGCGTTATCATGTGTGGCTGCAAATCGTCGGCACCGATACCGAGCCGCACCGCTACGACGAAGCGTTTTTAGTCAGTCAGGGCACGATAAGCGGCTTGAGTTCCGGCACATTAGTGCGCGTTTTTGTGGTCGCCCTCAACGACGACGGCGCCGGCCCCGCCAGCGATACCATCGAAATCACGGTGCCGTAAAGTTCCAAACAGCAAAACGCCGGGTCAAACATGAATTGACCCGGCCTTTTTGATTGGTGCGCTTACACTTTGGCAGTGCGGCGCATTTTGGTCACGGTAACGGTTGTCACTTTCACCACGCCGATTTGTTGTTGCACGTTTTGCATGACGTTGTGCTGCGCGAGGACGGCGCGCTCGAAGCGTGCCCACGCGGTTTGCCATTCGGGTGAGGAAACCATCTTTTGCCGCGCTAAAAAGTTCACGCACTCCATGTTGAGCGAATGCAGCAGTTGGTTTTCACCGCAATGGCGCCGCGAAATTTGTCCGGCGGCGGCGCATTGCAATTCGCCTTCGAGAGCGAGCAAGGCATCATAGGCGTTCTCGACTTCCTCGTGCGCCTCCATAAATGCTTCCGGCCCGGTGACATCGCCGCATGGCGTGTCTTTGATGCTGCGTTTTTTGCTTTTGTCTGCTGCCATTGTCCCATCACTCCACGTCGAAATCTATTGAAATTGTCGGCTAAAAAGATTGCCTTGCTTCACACGCCCCGTCAAGGCGATAGTTCCGTGGCAAATCCCCAGCAATCTCAATGCCCGCCGTTTTCGCGCGCCTTTTGATACTGGTCAATCAAAGGTTTGGCGGCGTTGTCGGGAACGGGCGCATAGTGCATGAATTGCTTGGTGAAGACGCCTTGCCCGTGCGTGATGGAGCGCAGCGTAATCGGGTAGGAAAGCAGCGAAGCATCGGGCACATAAGCGGTCACTTTCACGGTGCCGGTTTCGGTTGGCTCTCTGCCAAGAATCTGGCCGCGCCGTCCATTGAGGTCGCCGATGACATCGCCAATGTTGCCTTCCGGCACTTCCACTTCGACTTGCATGACAGGCTCTAACAAAACCGGCGCGGCTTCGCGTGTGCCGTTGCGCAGGCCAATGGCGCCCGCTTGTTTGAAGGTTTGATACGATGAATCTACATCGTGAAACTTGCCGTCGTAAAGCGTCACTTTGAGGTCAACAAGGGGAAAACCGGCCAAAGGCCCCTCATTTAACGCGCTGCGGATGCCTTCTTCGACGCCGGGAATAAAAGCGCGCGGCACCACGCCGCCGACGATTTTATCCACGAACTCAAAGCCGCTGCCGGGCAGTCCCGGTTCGACTTCCAATTTCACATCGGCGAACTGGCCGTGACCGCCCGACTGCTTTTTTAATTTGCCTTCGACCTGCACCTTTTTGCGCACCGTTTCGCGATAGGCGACTTTCGGCTCGAAGGTTTTTACACTCACGCCAAAGGCGCTTTGCAGGCGCGCAATTAGCATTTGCAGATGAATGTCGCCGAGGCCATACATCACGGTTTGATTGGTTTCGGCGTTGCGCTCGACGCGAAACGACGGGTCTTCATCGCACAGTTTGGCTATGGCTTCGTTCATTTTGTCATCGTCGCCGTGCGTGGCCGGTTCGATGGCTAAGGCATACAAACTTTCGGGATAATCGGGCGGCGCGAAATGCTTGCCGCTGGTAATGGTGGCGAGGCTTTGGTTGGTGTGCGTGTTTTTCAATTTCAAAAGCAGCGCGATGTCGCCCGCTTGCATGGACGAAACTTCGTTGAATTTGCGGCCAAACGGCGCGTAAAGATGCGCCATTTTTTCGTGCGCGCCATTTTCGAGATTAATCACATCGGCATCGCGCTTTAGCGTGCCCGAAACGATTTTGATAAAGGTTTCGCGGCCCGTATGCGCATCGGTGAGCGTTTGAAAAACAAAGCCTTGAAACGGCCCGTTCGGGTCGGCTTCGACGCCTTGAATGCCATGCGGCGGCACGCCACAGCTTTCGAGGCAATTCAACAAATTCTTCACGCCGATCAGTTTTTGCGCGCTACCACACAAAACCGGCGCGATGCGGCCCGCGCTGACACAGCGACAAATCAACTCTTGCAGTTCGCCGGACGGAATATCGCTGCCTTCGAGATATTTTTCCATCGCTCCATCGTCCACTTCGACGACAGCTTCAATCAATTGCGTGCGCAATTCGCCGATGCGCGCTTTGCAGCCATCGGGAACGGCTACTTCGGTGAGTTTTCCGGCTTTGTCTTCGTAGGCTTTGCCTTCGATGACATCAACCCAGCCGCGATGATCGGCTTCTTGGCCCAGCGGGTAGGTGAGCGCCACCACAGGCAGGTGCATTTTGTCGTGCAGCGAATCGAAAACGTTGTCGAAATTGGCGCGTTCGCGGTCAAGTTCGTTCACCCAAACAAAACACGCAAGGCCATGTGACCTCGCGTGTTTCGTATCGTGTTCCAAACCGATTTCAATGCCCGTGGTGGCGTTGGCGACCAAGACGACATTTTCCACAGCGTTCAGCGCGGACACCACCTTGCCAAAGAAGTCGGCATAGCCCGGCGTGTCGAGCAAGTTGATTTTCAGGCCGCCGTGTTCAAAGGACATCACGCTTGTGCCGACTGAACTTTTGCGCTTGATTTCTTCAGGCAGAAAATCGCTGATGGTGTTGCCATCGTCCACGCTACCCATGCGGTCACTGGCGCCCGCGATGTGCAAACACGCTTCGGCCAACGTCGTTTTCCCGGAGCCGCCATGCCCGGCCAAAGCCACATTCCTAATGGCGCCCGATGCATACTCTTTCATATTACAGCCTCCGTTTTCGGTGAGGGGATTGATTAAAAAGTATTATAGCACCCGCCTGTTTCGCGGTCACGTTTTGAATTTCAAATTAACGGTAACAATAGAATCATGAGTAACAAAAAGTTAATGGCGTTAGTTTTCTTAGGCGGTGTCGGATGCTTTCTGACGTTCGGAAGTTTGATTGCCAGCAGCATCATTGGAATGCCTTTTGTCTTTTTGTTTATCACCACAATCTTCGTTTTCGCGAATTGGAAAGGCATGAAAGAAGGCGAGTGGCGCTGGTGGTGGATTCTTATTTGTTTACTTTTTTTATCCCTTCTGGCGGCCATTCTGTTTCCCGTCAGTCCTCGCCGACACCATCGCCTCCGGCCAGCGAAAACGCCTCTTCCGGCACCTCAAACCGGCTCCCGGTGAAAGAAATCGCATCTCCGCGTCGAGAAATGTTCTCTCTGGCTTAAGAAATGGCATCTGCGGGCCGCGAATGGCACTTCCGGCTATAATCTTTTGCGTTATGGCACGGAATTACAATTTTAGCGCGGGGCCGGCGGCGTTGCCGGTTGCGGTTTTAGAAAAAGTAGCGGCGGAAATGGTCGAATTGCCCGGTGCGGGCGCTTCGATTATGGAAATCAGCCATCGTTCGAAGAAATTCGACGAAATCATCACGGGCGCCGAAGCAGGCATTCGCGCTTTGCTGGGCTTGCCCGAAGGCTATCACGTTCTGTTTTTGCAGGGCGGCGCCAGTTTGCAGTTCGCGATGGCGCCGATGAACTTGCTGACCGGCGGCAAAAAAGCCGATTACATCATCACCGGCGCGTGGGGCCAAAAGGCCATCAAAGACGCCAAAATCTACGGCAATGTGCGCGTGGCGACCAGCACCAAAGACAGCAACTTTTCGGTTTTACCAAAAGCGCTCAATTTGGACGCCGAGGCTGAATATGTTCATTTCACCAGCAACGAAACCATTCAAGGCGTGCAGTGGCAGCGCGAGCCGGAAACCGGCGATGTGCCGCTCATTTGCGATGCGTCGTCGGATATTCTCAGTCGCCCGATGGCGATTGAAAAATACGGCCTGATTTACGCGGGCGCACAAAAAAATATCGGGCCGTCCGGCGTGACACTTGTCATTTTGCGCGAAGATTTGCTGCAAAAATGCGCCGGAGAGTTGCCTGCGATGCTCGATTATCGCGTGCAGGCCGAAAACAAATCGCTTTACAACACGCCGAATACGTTTGGCATTTATTTTATTGGTTTGGTCTGCGACCATTTGAAATCGCTCGGCGGTTTGGCCGGAATGCAAGTCAAAAACGAAGAAAAAGCCAAACTGCTTTACGACACAATTGACGCCACCGATTTCTATAAAGGCCACGCCGCGCCCGATTGCCGCAGTCGCATGAATGTGACGTTTCGTTTGCCTTCGGAAGACCTCGAAAAGCAGTTCGCCAAAGAAGCTACCGCCTCAGGCATGGTGGAATTAAAAGGCCATCGCAGTGTCGGCGGCTTGCGCGCTTCGATTTACAACGCCTTTCCGCGCGAAGGCGTGGTGGCGCTGACAGAATTTATGAAAGAATTCGAGCGCGTCAACGGCTGATTTATAACGCGGCAAGTGAGAAATCACTTGCCGCTTTTTTTAGCTTGTTGAAGCATTTGAATGAGTTGTTCGTCGGTGCCTATTCTGGCGAATTGAGTTTTCGGCGGCCATTTCATGTAATCCAATGGTGTCATGCCTGCAACCTCGGCACTCGCATCGGCTCCATTTTTAAGTAGGATGTTAACCATGTCCGCACGCCGGAAGACGACGGCAATGTGCAAAGCGGTAACGCCTTCTTCCAATGTCCCATTGACCAGAATGCCTTTATTTATAATCGCCTGCACGGTTGCAGGATCGTTGTAAATTACGGCATCTACTAACCATTGAGTGCGCTCTTCATCAGTCCACTGGCTTACTGGTTGTCCGTCAACACCTTTCCCCTGTTTTAGAATTCTTAGATTTATTGCTTTGGCATCGCCTTTTCTATCCGGCCCATAATTGAATTGTTCCCATGCCTCGGCGCGTTGGCGAAAACGGGTAAGGCACAGAGCAAATGCCAAAATACCCAGCGTTATCAGAAATGATGCGAGAACTAATCTGTTGCTGGTGTTTGATTTCATGTTTATTGAATCAAGTTACAATCGCAGGTTTGTAAATCATGTTGGATGGTTTAAGAACAGTAGTGTTTTACAACGTAGGCACCGCAAATCCATTTTCGGTAACAGCCTGTTGGAAAATGGCTTCGTCAAGTTGCAATCCCCATCCGGGCGCGTTCGGCACACGAACGCGCCCGTTTTCAATTTTGTAAGCGTCGCCGTCAAGACCGGGCGTGGCGCATTCGTCCCATTCGGCGAAGGTGAAATTTTCGATAGCGCCCGCCAAATGGCACGCCGCATAATTACCGAAATGACCGCCGTAGTGATGCGGCGCGCTGCGCACTTGTGAAATATCTAAAAGGCTGCCCAAATGAAGCCAATTGGTGAAACCGTAGCCGCCAATGTCGTATTGAATCACATCAATAATTCCCTCTTTAGCCCAACTCAAAAGGTGCTTTGAGGCGTCGCCTTCGCCATCGGCAATCAGAGTTTTGATTTCACGTTCGCTCATCCATTTTTTCAGTTTGCGATATAGTTCGGCGTCTTCGTGAAAGGCTTCTTCGACCCAGAAAATTTCGCAATCTGCCGTTTCCTCTAACACGCGCCGCGTAAGATTCAAATTGTAGCCGTTGTTGGCGTCAATCATAATTTTGCCTTCGCCAATCGCTTCGCGCACGGCGCGAATAATTTTAATATCGCGGCGCGTGCCCGCTTCCACTTCCATGTGGCGCCCACCGCGCCCGACTTTCAGTTTGAAATTGCTATGCCCGCGCGCCTTGCCTTCCATCGCTTCGGCAGCGATTAAAACGGCGGCTTCTTCGTCCGATGTCAAATGCAAATCGTCGAAGTAAAGCGAGGTGTCGTAACACGGTGCGCTGATGGATTCGGGCGTTTTGCCATTGACTGCGCAGGCCAATTGCCACACCGGTTTGTTCTCGATTTTGCCCACTAAATCCCACAGCGGAAATTCGATGCGTTCGCCCGCTGCGATGACGCCTTGGTTCATGGAAAACAATTTCTCCATCGGCTCGCCAAGGAGCGCGACAGCGCGTTCGCGGCTTACCCCACAAGCGCCAAAACCTTGCGCACCCTCATTTGTGGTCAAGCGCGCCAACGCAACGCGAATGGTATCGCCGTGTGCATTTAATCGGGCATTGGCGCCTGCATGACGCGGACGTTTGCCTATTAAATGTCCGGCTTCGATTCGGGTGATGGTAGAGGTGTTCACGCGCTTAGTTTCGCATCCATTCGACTTCTTGGCGCACGGCTTTGGTGAGGCCATGCAACAACAATCGCGCGGGTGGCTGGCGCGCAAAGGCGCCGCTGATGGCCCACAGCGTGGCGGGCGAAAACTGTTCTTCGTGCGAAATGGCCCAAATCGGCTCCCAGTCATGCGGGCGAAATTTGGCTTTAAAATCTTCCAAGCCGCCGAAATTGTAAAAGCGCCGTCCGTGAGCGCGCACCCACGCCAATAAAATATGCAGCCAAAGCGGGTTGAAATCGGGCGGCGCGCCTTGCGAAGACAGCGGCACCAAACCCATCGTGACATATTGCGCGCCATCGTCGGCCAAAGTGCGAATGGCCGTGTCCATCAAGAGTTCGATGGTGCCATTGGGCGCCTGCCAGCCGCGCACGAATTGCTCGGTCAGCCATCCGGCGCGTTGTGGGACGGGCGCCATGTTAAGAAAAGCCACGGGCACGCCATTTTTTTCGGCGATCCATAAACGCCTGTCGCCGGGCGCTGAAAGTGTGCGCGGCTCGACCAAAAAGTGCAGAGGTGGCAAGCCGCGCGTGTGCAGCCATTCGTTCAAAAGTCGTGTCAATTGCGGATGATTGCGCACCTTTTCGGCGGGCCATTCGGAAACATTCACGCCTTTATTGCGGGCGCGATTCAATTGGGCGCGCAGTGATGCCACGCCATCAATAATGCCCGCCCATTCGTATGGTTTCCATACCGGTTGCGCGCCCAAAACCACCGAAGAATAAGCGGGATTATCATCCAACAGCGCATTAATGCGGCCCGCCGCGCCAAAATAACAAACGCGCCGTCCGCGCCGCGCCGCTGCGCTTTCAAATTCGTGAATCACATCGGGCAAACGGTCTTCGTCGCAAACCGGTGCTCCGGCGACAACCCACACGCGACGATAAGGCACATAACCGACCACCGCATCGCCCGCGTGTGAAAACCACAGTGTCATGCCGGGATTGAGAATCTGGTAAACCGTGGCGTTCCAGCCATGAGCCATCACCAATTGGCGCGCTCGTTCGCATTGCGCATAGCGTTTCGATTGCCGCGAAGTTTTCATATTGGTTATTTAGCGCAAGCGCGGCGCCAACACAAAAAAGCGCCGCTGTATTCGAAATCTCGATGCGGATGTTTTGTTTTCGTTATAGTGGAGGTAGAGCGCCTATGAAAATCCATTTTTTCTTGACCCTCGCCGTTTTATATTTGGCTGCCTTCTGCCGAGCCGCAGGAAGAAGAATTCATCAAGTTTTGCCGTTCCGAGCAGTGGACTTTTACGCCAGACAATCGCACTTTGCTTGGAGTGGAAGGCGACGAAATTTACTGGTGAAATGTGAAGTAGCGGATGCAAGTTGAAGGCGTAGGAGAGACAAAATCAGTAGTTGGTAACGACAGAAGGCGTCATAGTTGGTGCAGAAAGCGCTCTTGGAACCTCAGACGTGCCTCATAGAACTTTAGCTGAGGTTCATAGAACTTTAGCCGAGGTTCATAGAACTTTAGCCGAGGTTCTTAAAGGTTTAGAAGACGCTCATAGAACGACAGAAGAGGCTCATAGAGGTGCAACTTGTTCCAATAGTAAAGATTTGACCGGGCCACAAATAACCAACTGGATTTGATAGGTAGCAAAACAGAACAGCCTCGCTCAAATTCTGAGCGAGGCTGTTCTTATCTGACCCCTATGAAGAGCGCACTCCCAAAGTGTTATCTCAAATTATCCGGCAACCAAACCGGCAAATTTTTCACAGAATTCAAGGCCGCTGGTGTAATCGAAATGCCCCACGCTCCAAAAAACGGGCCGAGATTTTTGCCGACGATGCGCGAATAGCGCATTGCCCATTGGTCGAGCTTTTCCTGATTGGTTTTGGGCCGTTCGTTCGCTTTCAAATCGCGGTATTCGGCGAAGATTTTCTTGTAAGAATCCCAGCCGAAGGCTTCTTGCAATTGAATATACATTTGCAAATACAAAAACGGATCGCTTTGCAAATCGCTATATTTTTTGCCGCCCGCGACGTATTTGAGCCACGCTTTTTTCATGCTGTCATCGCGAATCGCCGGATGCGCCGATTGGCGGTCTTTGCCAATGACGGTTTCCCAAACGTAGAGTGCGAACAGGTTATTCGTCACTTCGCCGGTGCCTTCGGGCGTCCAATCGCCGACTTGGTGATTGTGCCCGAATTCGTGCCAATGGCCCCACGAACTATTGCGCAAGGCGGCGTTTTGCACCGAAGTTTTTTCAACGTCCAGCCATGTCATAACCGGATAACCGGAATGCATATAACCGGCGGAAATTTGCTGGTCGCAAACAATGCGTTCGGGCCGTTTTTCCAAGCGTTTGATGCCGCGCAAATCGGACATCGCCGTCAGAGCGTCCACATAAAGCTGCGCGACAGGGCGCGGGTCGTCCAAATCGCGGATGCTGCGCGAAGGCACCGTCACAATGGCACGATCCGTTTCGATTTCGGCCCATGCGCCGGGCAGCCAGCGAATGCGATTTTGCCAATCGGCCACATCGGTTTGGCCCAGCACAAAACGCGGCGCTTCATAGGCACCGCCAATTGTCACATCGGTTTTGCCCGTTTTGTTGTCCGGCACGACGATGTAAACCAAGCCTCCGAACGGATTTGCAACGGTGGTTTCCTTTGCTGTCAAGGGCCAAACGCGCGAAATATCGGGCGCACGCGTCCACGAATCGAGATGATAAAGCGTGTCGGTGTGGCAACCAATGCGCACCGCGAGGCCAAGTTTTTCGGCTCCGTCGGGTAGGGTAACTTTGATTTTTCCGCCCGGTGCCGCGTAAAGCCCGACACCATGCCAATCGGGAATGGTTAAATCAATCGGCGAAGTTTGCGTGACAGGTTTGTAATTCGGCGGCACGTCGCCGGGAAAAACGGCGCCTGCCGGATGCGGCTTAATTTGGTCTACAGGTAGCGATTTTTCGATGTTGGTTTGCAGTGTCAAAAGCAAACGCGCCGCGCCGTCTTCGCTTTTAATCGGACGGCGCGGCAAAGGCACCACTTCGCCGGTAGCGTCCGTGGCTAACTTGCGGAGGCGCGGCAAAATTTGCGTGTCGTCCGGTGGCAAAGCGTTGGCTAAACCGCCGACAACTGCCGAAGCCTGCGCTAAATCATCTTTGCTGAGTTGCTGCCCGTTGCTCAAATGCGCCAGAATCGCATCGAAGGCGCGTCCGGCATGAGAAAGCAGATTCGGTGTTGTCGCCGCAATGCCGGTTTTTGTGGTTTTGCCGAGCATGGCGTCTGTCCACACCAAACCAAACGGTGCCGTCACTTTGTTGCCTTCGTAATCGCTCGCTAAAGTTTGACCGGGATGCGTTTGCTCCCAACCCCAGCCTGTCGTCGCCATGATGAGGCCGCCGCCGTTTTTGAGATAGGCACTCAGCGCGTTAATGTGCGTGCTGTTGATGTCGTGTCCGTTGACAATCAGCACATCCACACCGGGATTGGAAATCTCCGTCGCTCGCGCCTGCACATTTTGAATGCCAAGCCACGCCAGCAATTCGTTGCGCTTCCAAACGCCCACGCGCGGCTTGCCTTTTCCGGCCCAGCGAATGGCGTTGAGCATCAATTTTCCAGTGTCCGCAAAAGTCAACGCGTCGTTGTTGAGATAGCCATCGTGTCCCCATAACACAAGGCGCCCATTGCCCGCCTGCGCCGCCGCGACAACCGGTATTTGGCTGGTGCCGCTTTTGGCCGTAACAACAGGAAACGCCTCTGCGCCATAAGCTGCAATGCCGCCCGGAATGCCCGGCGCGGCAATTTCATTCACGCCTTGCAATAATTCTCTGACTGCGGCTTCATCAGCGCACGCGGCGCTCAAAAAGACGCAAAAGGCCGCTGTTATCACCCAAAAAACACGTTTCATCGGCAAAAACTCCTTTGGTATTACCAACAATCGGAAAGTATAGCGGATTTCACCGCGTCATCAAAAGCGCATCGGGCACAGTTGGCTCTTTGAGGCCAGAAGGCTGATTTGTCCAAGGGCGATTGGCGATTTGGCCGTTGACGATTAAGACCGATGACGGGCCGCAATCCATGTGCAAAGCGTCTTGTGCGCCTTCTTGGGCCATCAGTTTTGCCAGTTCGGGCAGCGTCAGGCCGGGCGAGGCGAAATCGTCGCCGTCGGCGATGACAAATAGCATATCGCCGTTTGGTGCGATACCGATTCCAGTGCGCGAACCGCGTTGCAAAACGTCGGGGCGAAATTCTTCTTCGATTGAAGTTTCGCGTGCGATGCCATCGCTGACTAAACGCGGCCCAGCGCCTAAAATCGTCGGATAATCGGCCCAATCGTCAGGTGAGTTTTCCACTTTCCAACTCGCGTTTTGGCCGATAACCGCAGCGGAAATTTGCGTAATGGAAGTGCCTTTGGCGACAATCAAAAAGCCGTTAGCACGGATATTGGCGCCGCCGCTTTTGACAACTTTGCTGATTTTGCTCTCTGTAATTTCAAGCGCGCTTTCGCCGTCTCTCAATTTGTAATTCGTGCCATAGCGCGGCGTAAGAACCGCAAAGCCATCGGCGCTGGCACTGCCATTGAGAGCCGCGTCGATTATTGTTGCACCATTGATTTCAATTTTTACCGCGCCGCGCAAATTGGCGATGCGCGTTGTGCCATCGCTTTTGAGGCCGAGCGCGGTGCGATTTTTCCACGGCAGGCGAATCCACTCGCCCTCTTTTTTGACAGCGCCTAAAGCCGCGCCATCGTAAGCGAAAAAGCCGCCGTTGACGGCCACAGGCGCGTTTTCGCGGGTGGATATTTGCGAAACGGTTTCGCGCTGCATGACGGTGCCTTGCGCGATTGCCAAATTGAGTTTCCATCCGGCGTTTTTCTCGCCGCGCACAACGTAAATTTGCACCGGCCCGGCGGGTGATTTATAAGGAAATTTGCGCAAAGTGAGGCCCGGTTGCAATGTTGTTGTTGAGGTTTCCAGCGGCGTAGCAAACGGGCGCCACAAGGCGATTCCCACCATTAAAATGACCAAACAAGTCAGTTGGAGCCACCAGCGCAAAGGGAAGATTTTGCGGCGCGTTTGTGGTTTGTCTGGATTAAGGCGCATAGCAAAATTGTAACACGGATTTTGTCTTTAATTGTTGAAAACAAGAGCGCGTGATAAACCAACCGCACCATGATTTTGGGTTTTGTGCTTATCGCCGCCGGAATTGGCTTGGCTTTTTTGTGGACGCAAGAGTTCGCTTTCGCGCTCAAAGGCGCTTGCATTTTGGGCCTGCTGTTTTTTGGGCTGATTAATGTTTTAATGAGTCTCTCGAAACAAAAAGCAGCGCGCGATTTAAAGCGCGCTTTGCACGATGAAACCGGCGATGCCGAAGACGCATCGCCGCCAAATGTTTAATGTCCAAAACCCACAGGAGAAATCTGATGAAACGAAAAATTTCACTTTCCGGCGCGCTGGCGCTTTTACTGATTTCGGCAAGCGCGCGCGCCGATGTAACGCTGGGCGGCCCCGCGCCCGATTTTGCGTTGCCCGATCAAAACAATGTGACGCATAAATTGGCCGATTACAAAGGCAAAACCGTCGTTTTGGCTTTTTATCCTGCTGATATGACGCCCGGCTGCACCTTGGAAGCGCGCAGTTTGAATGTGGCGTTGACCGATTTTGGCAAGCGCGGCGTGCAGGTTTTCGGCGTTTCGGTGCAAGATGTCGAATCGAAAAAGAAATTTTGCGAGTTGGAAGGTCTGACGTATCCGCTTTTGGCCGATGTGACCAAACAAACCGCCAAAGATTACGGCGTTTTGGGCGATAATGGCCGCGCCAAACGCGTCACGTTTTTAATCGGCCCCGACGGAAATGTGGCGGCGATTGACCGCAAAGTCAACACCAAGGAACACGCGCAAGGCATTATGGCGTTATTGGATGCGCTCAAGGCCGAAAAAGCCGAATTGGACAAGCCCGTCGCGCCCTTTTCGCTATTTTCGCTGGATGGAAAAGCGATGACCTTAGGCGATTGGGCCGAAGGCGACACCAAAGCGACTGTTATCGTTTTTCATTCGGCCAATTGCCCTGTTGCGGGCAATTACAACGGGCGTTTGAACGATTTGTTGGCAAATTACGGCGCCAAAGGTGTGCGCGTGATTGCTTTTAATGCGAACACGGCGGAATCGGCAGAGGAAATTACAGCGAATGCCAAAGCCAAAGATTTGAAATTCCCGATTTACCGCGACACTGGCGCGGCGGCCACGCGATTGGGCGCGCAGGTGACGCCAACTGCGTATTTAATTGATGCGTCGGGCCTTTTGCGCTATCGGGGCCGCATTGACGACCACCGTTTTGCCGCCAGCGTCCAAACGCGCGATTTGCAAAACGCTATTGACGCCGTTTTAGAAAATAAGCCTGTCGAAGTGAAAGAAACGCAGGCGCGTGGTTGCGAAATCCGTAAAGCGCAGTAACCATGAAAAAAACTATCCTGTTTTTACTGCTCGCCGTGCCATTTTCGACAAAAATGGCGCCTGCCAAACCCGCGCCATGGCCTGCTCCGACTTCGGTTGAGGCGCTGAAAAAGCAAATCGTGGCGCGTAAAGGAAAAGTCGTGCTGCTCAACTTTTGGGCAACGTGGTGCACGCCATGCGTGGCGGAATTGCCGCTTCTGGAAAAACTGCAAAAACAGAATTCCAAAAAACTCTCCGTGATGCTTGTTTCTGCCGATGAATCCAGTGACCGCCCGAAAGCCGCGCAATTGCTGCGACAAAAAGGGCACTCTGGCGCTTCATGGATTATCGCGGGCAATGAGTCGGATTTTCTGAAAAAATTCGATCCCAAAAGCGGCGATTTCGCTTTGCCTCGCACTTATCTTTTCGGGCGCGATGGCAAATTGATCAAGGCGCTGACTGCGGACGAATCAAAAAATTTGGAAGCGACAGTTAAGAAACTGTTGAAGTAAACCTCCTGAGCAAAATGGCAAAAGCGGTCTCTTATGAGGCCGCTTTTGTTTTACTATCTGCGAAGAAATCTATGCCAACCATTCACGAAAAAATTTCCGGCGGACTTTACGGTTTGCTGATCGGTGATGCCTTGGGCGTGCCTTACGAATTTAAAGCGCCGCAAAATTTGCCGCCGCTTGAACAAATCGAATTTGAGCCGCCCTCCGGCTTTCCGCGCACTTACGAAGGCTTGCCGATTGGCACATGGTCAGATGACGGTGCGCAGGCGCTTTGTCTTTTGGCCTCGCTTTTGGAAATCGGCGAATTCGACGCCGAAGATTTCGGTTTGCGCCTTGTGCGTTGGGCCGAAGAAGGCTATTTGGCAGTTGATAACAACGTTTTTGATATTGGCATCACCACCAGCGCCGCTGTGCGCAATTTGCGGCGCGGCACATTTGCCGAAGCTGCTGGCTTGACCGATGAAAATTCCAATGGCAACGGTTCGCTGATGCGCGCGTTGCCACTCGCCTTGTGGCACAAAGGCAGCGACGAAGATTTGATGGACGACGCCATGACGCAATCGCGCGTAACGCATGGCCATTTGCGCTCGCAATTGTGTTGTGCGCTTTACTGCTTGTGGGCGCGGCGCATTCTGCAAGAACACGCCGCGCCGTGGGACGATGCCGTTGCCACTTTGCGCGACTATTTAGGCGAATTCGCGCCGGGACGCGGCGAGCTGGAAACAAAAATCCTCGCGCAGCAAAACGAATACACCGGCAGCGGTTACGTCGTGGACTGTTTGTTCTCCGCGCTGTGGGCAGTCGGGCAGGGCAGCTACGAAATCGCAGTGAAGAAAGCGATTGCGCTGGGTCACGATACCGATACAACGGCGTGCGTGGCGGGCGGCATTGCCGGTTTGCGCGATGGCATCGAAGCGATTCCGCAGCGTTGGCGTGAGGCTTTGCGCGGTCAAGACATGATGCAGCCTTTGTTGGAGGGTTTGCTGGCGCGCGTTTGAAAATAGCCCGATTATTCATGGCGAAAAGTTCTACTGAAACTGAAAAGTCGTATCAGGTCACGATTAACGCGAAAGTCGAAGACAATCCGCCTACGCCATGGAGCGAAGATGATCCGCGTTTTTGGCAGGTTGGATTGTGGTTTTTGCTCATTGGCATTGCGCTGCGGCAATTCGCTTTGGCGCACGCGCCTTATTCATCGGATGAAGGAATTCACGCGTGGTTCACGCAGGATTTTTACAAATACACCTACGACCCGGTTTATCATGGCCCGCTGCTGTATCATCTCGAAGCGGCCATTTTTTCGATGCTGCGGCCCGGTTTAGCGGGCGATTATATCGGGCGCTTGTTGCCGTCGCTGCTTGGCATTGGCTGTTTGGCGGTCATTATCGGCCCGGCGCGGCGTTGGCTGGGCGCCAAAGGTGCGTTGTGGACTTTAGTGATGCTGGCGATTTCGCCTGTCATGGTCGCCTATTCGCGTGTGCTAATTCACGACTCCTTGGTGATGCTTCTCACACTCGGCGCGGTTTTATGCTTTCAACGCACACTCGAAACGCATAGTTGGACAAATAGCGGAAGCCAAGCGCGGGTTGGTTTGGTGGCGCTGTTGACGCTGTTTCTTTGCACCAAAGCGAATGCGTTTTTTATTCTCGTTATGCTGATGGCGTTTTGGGTGATCGTCGTTTTGCGACGACATATCACAACGCCAAAATTGCCGACTTGGTTAAATCATTCGCTGCCGTTAATTCTATTTTTCATCGTTTCGATTTCTTCGATTTTGGCGTTGCGACAGCCAGATTTCGACCCTTATATTCAACACTTAAAAGATGCGAAAACAACCGGGTTTGCCTTATCGTTTGCGCGCTTTATTCACAGTGAATCGTTGTTCAAAATTGTCAGCGTTTTTTGCGTGGGCTTATTAGGTTTATGGTCGCTATTCTCGCCGAATGTGGCCCAACCTGAAGCGCCAACCGAAGAAGAACTGCAAGTAAAACCAAACTTCGATTTGCGCACGCCCGTAATTGCCGGATGGGTTGCCGTTTTTCTGTTTTTCTACCTTTATGGGCACGGCGTCAAATGGTGGCAAGTGCCGGTAGAAATGGTGAAAACCCCGGCGGCGTGGGCACAAAAATTTGATCGTAGCGTGACAGCTATCAGCGCTACCATGCGCCATCAGAAGCAGTTCGATGTGCCGCCGGATAAAGATTGGACAGCCGCGCAAATCGCCGAAGCGCCCGATTGGGATGCCGCCATCAGCGCGGTGCCACGAATGCTTTCTTATTGGGGCGGACAGCAGAAAAAACCGCGCTTGCCGGGGCGTCACGATTATTATTTGACGCTGATGATTTTGTATGAATTGCCGCTGGTTTTGGCGGCCATCGGCGGCATTTGGCACGCTTCGCGACGACGAACGCCGTTTGGCGATTTATTGTTGTGGTGGGCGTTTACTTCGTTCGTTTTATACGCCGTCGCCAACGAAAAGGTGCCGTGGCTTTTGACGCACATCCTGTTTCCGCTGATTTTGTTGGCCGGAATATGGCTTGGCGACACCCAATGGAAAAGACAGCATTTAAAAGTGCTTTACGGTGTTTGCGTTTTAAGCGCGATTTTCTTGCTGCGCAATGTGCTGGCGACCAGTTTTGGTCGCCCGAATGACCAACACGAGCCGATGTTTTACGCGCAGACGACAGAAGTTTTTCGCGATACTTATAACAACGCCATGACCATCACCGCGCAAGATGCGGGCGATGTGTGGCTTGATCCGCCGACCCAATGGCCTGCTGTGTGGTGGCTGCGCCCGAATGCGCCGTATAAAGGCAACGCCAACATGAGCTACAACGAAAAACTGCCCGATACGCCGATTAAAGTGGCGGTTATTTCGCTTGATGACTGGAAAAAATACGAAGCGAAGCTACCCGGCTGGCGACACGAAAAAATAGATTATTTTATCTGGCCGCGCGCCTCATGGCCCGCGCTTCGTCCTAAAACGTTTTGGAATTTCTGGGCTTATCGCAAAACCAACAAAGGCAACAATCTTTTGGACGCGCCCGGTGAATGGAGCAACAACGAAGCGATTATAGCTTGGAAATAAAATCCGTTTCACTACTGAGATGAGAATGAATTTAGGCGCAGGGATCAACTTAAAATCGCTGTAGCCTGCGCGATGTCGCTTTTTATTTGGGCAACTAACGCGTCTAAATTGGGGAATTTTTGTTCGGCGCGCAAACGCGTGATAAGTTCGAGGCGCGCTTGCGCGGGCGGCGTTTCAATTGCTTCACCGATGACGTGAAACTCAATTGTTTGCGTTAAACCGTCCACTGTCGGACGCACGCCGATATTCAAAGCGGCGCGATGAAAAATCGTTTCTTCATCGAAAAAGGCGCGCACAGCATAAACGCCGTTTTGCGGCAAGACTTTGCGCTGATTTGGCTTGATGTTTATCGTCGGCACGCCAATTTTGCGGCCTAATTGCTGTCCGCTGACGACTTCTCCGGCCAGAGAAAAAGGATGTCCTAAAAGGCGCGCGGCGGTTTCGACTTGCCCACTTTCCACATCTTCGCGCACCCGCGTTGAAGAAATTGAGCGTTCTTCATCAAGCAGTTTTTCTTCGAGAACAACAACTTCAAAATCCAATTTGTTGCCCAAATCACAGAGCGCGTTCACGTCGCCTTCGCGCCCCCGTCCGAGCGCGAAATCTGGCCCGATAACGAGCAGTTTTACACCGAGATTTTGCACCAAGGCACTGCAAAATTCGCGGGCACTTTGCCGTGCGATACTTTCGTCAAACGGCACAATGAAAAGATGGTCAAGGTTCAAAGGCGCAAACGCCCCAATTTTTTCCTGTGGCAGCGTCAGCAAATGCGGGCAATCGTCCGGCTTAAAATAGCAATACGGCATATCCTGAAACGTCAAAACCGCCGGCCTCAAACCGCGCGCTTGCGCTTCACGATTCAGCCTGCGAATCAGCGTTTGATGCCCACGATGCACGCCATCAAATGTGCCAATGGATAAAGCCAAGTTTTGTGTAAGCGGCGTGCGCGGCAATTCGTAATAAACGTGCATTGGCAGTGGGCGGGGCTTAGGTGTCAGAGTTTAAAAATAAAACTTTCTCTGCTTTATAAAATTTCCCCTGCGCGACGGCGACGGCAGCAATGCTTCGAGAGCGATTCAAAAACACCACCAGCGGTGCAGTGTCAGCGGTAATTTCAGGGCCACGTTTGCCTTGTGATAAATCGTGCGCTGCGTCGTCGTTTTCAATCATTGGAAAGTCGCAGAATTGTAATGTTTCCTGCATCGGCAACAAAGCACTTTGCGGATGAGCGGCAATTTCTTCCAAAGTCACCGCATTTTCCAGTGTAAAATGGCCGCTTTGTGAGCGGACCAAAAACGTCATCGTGGCGCCGCAATTTAAAGCGCGGCCCAAATCGCGAACAAGGCTGCGAATATAAGTGCCGCTCGAACATTCGATGTGTATCATCGCGCGTGAGCGCTTTTTATCTTCGAAAAAATGCGTTGGCAAAACTTCGTGAATCGTCACGCGGCGCGGCGTCAGTTCGCTTTCGTCAATTTTTCCGGCGCGGGCTAAATCATACAGTTTTTGGCCGTCTTTTTTGATCGCCGAATACATTGGCGGAATCTGATCAATCTCGCCGCGAAAAGCAGCTAACTCGCCGCGAATGTTTTCCAAATTCACAGCACTGGCGTCTTTTTCTGAAATAACTTTTCCGACGCCATCAAGCGTGTCAGTTTCAAAACCAAAAGTCGCTTCGGCGATATAGGTTTTGCGGCCCGCTTGCAGATATTCGACAAGGCGCGTGGCCTGCCCGACGCAAATCGGCAAAACGCCCGCTGCTGCCGGGTCAAGCGTGCCAGTGTGCCCGACACGCTTGATTTTCAAAGCGCGCCGCACAAATGCAACCGCATCATGGCTGGTCATACCAGGCGGCTTGAGCAAATTAATAACGCCGTGCATTGGAGTGAAAATCAGTTGATGAAACGAATGTTGAAAGGATAGCGATAAGTTTCGCCCTCGGAGGCTCGCATAGCCGCAGTAATGCCCCAAACTAAATGAGCAATGAACACCAAAGGCAATGCCACAATGCCGACAAACACCAAAACCGATAATCCAGCAACAGCATAAGCAATGGTGATCGTGATCCCAAAATTTAACGCTTCACGACCTTGATCGTTTACAACAGGAAATTCGTCCTTTTTGAGCAGCCAAATCAATAGCGGCCCCAATATATGGCCCAAAGGCAGACCAATAAAAGCCGATAAACCGGCTAAGTGGCAGGCCATGGCCCAGTTACGCGCCAATTTTTCCTGCGGGTCAAGCGCAGGGCCAGACGGCGTTTGCGGTGAAGGAATCGGAGGTTGCATAACCCGCAGTTTACTGAGCCATCATCGCCATTTCTCCAAAGCCAAATTTATTTTTCGTCGCTTTCTTCAATCGCGCGTTGTGCGCCGCCATTTAGCCAGTCGTGTGCAGCAGAAATTGTTTTTGCGACGGCTTCGGCAAAAGGCAGATAGCGTATCCGGCAACCGGAGGCGGCAGCATGGCCGCCTCCGCCAAACTGCTTGCAAAATAGATCAGCGCGCAATTCCGGTTCGGCGCGCACGCTGATACGCGTCACTGGGCCGGTTTCGTCGCGACGTTCGCGCAAGATCACTGAAAACCGCGCGCCGCGCACGCTGCGCAGAAAATTCACCACGTTTTCACTGCCTTCGTCGCCGACTTCGCACGCTTCAAAATCGGCGCAACTGAGTGAAACCCACGTCAGGGCGCCTTCCAGTTCCGAATGCATTCGCGTCAGGCTATAGCCGAGCAATTTTGTGGCGCCCAACGTGCGTTCGTCAAACAAGCGAAAGGCCGTTTCGGCCACATTGGCGCCCAGTTGCACCAATTCCGCTGCGGCGTGCAGCGTAGCGGGCGTGGTGTTGGGAAAGCGAAAATGGCCGGTATCGGTGGAAAGACCGCACATCAAATTGGCAGCAATCGGCGGCGTGATTTCAATTTGCAAATGCTTGAGCAAATCGAAAATCATCAGCGCCGTGGCAGGTTGCTCGGCATCAATCCAGTTGACATCGAAAATCGGCTGGCTGGTGCGATGATGGTCAATCATCACTTTGAAACTTGCCTTTTCGACGAACTCATAAGGTGCAGCTAAACGGTTCGGTTCGCCGCTGCAATCGAGAATAAAAAAACACGGCGCCACGCGCGAAGGCTGTGTTTTTACGGTTTCCCAGCCCGGCACAAAACGACAGCCTTGCGGCACGCCATCGGTGGAAATAAATTCGACCCGTTTGCCCAGCGATTCCAGCGCCATTTTTAACGCCAAACCGCTGCCAATGGCGTCGCCGTCCGGCCCAACGTGCGCGGCAATTAAAAAACTTTCATGCTGCGCAATCGCGTCAGCAATGAGATCAAAAGGAGGGAGCATAATGCGAAGTGCGAAGTGCAAAGTGCGGAATGCAAATCACTTCGCATTCCGCATTCTTCACTCCGCATTTTTCTTAAGTTCCGGCAGCGAATTGAGAATATCTTCAACGCTCATCGCGTTGTCGGTGCCGCCGTCGTAGCGGAAGGTGATGTCGGGCACGAGGCGGAGTTGCACGGCTTCGCCGATTTTCGAGCGGAACATTGGTTTGGCACTCTGAAAAGCGCGTTCGGCATTATCGCGGTCTTCTTTTTCGCCGAGAACGGTGTAATAAATTTTGGCGTTTTGCAAGTCGCGCGAGACTTCAACGTGCGTAATCGTTACGTTGGCAAGGCGCGGGTCTTGAACTTCGGTGAGCAGCGTTTTGGAAACCACCGCGCGAATCGCTTCCGCCGCGCGGTCAGAACGAAAAGTTGTAGACATAAGACTCCAATTAGATTGTTTCCATCCGACAATCGGCTACATCGCAGCGAATGTCAGCTTCGACCATATCGCGGACATGGTTCAAAACGGTATGAGCGATTTGGGCTTCGTTGGAAACCACGACAACGGCTAAAGTGGCGCGTTGCCAGAGATCATGATCATCAATTTGCGCCGCTGAAACATTGAAGCGAGCGCGCATTTTGTCGAGTATAGAATTCACCACCATGCGCTTGTCTTTCAAAGAATGCGCATCGTGAATGAAAAGTTCGAGAGTGAGAACGGCAATAAACATAGGTCTTTGGTTTTAGGCCTTGGGATTTAGGTTTGGACGAACACGAAAACCGAAGTCCCAAAACCTAAATCCCAAGACCTAAAACCTAATCATCAATTGTTCGCTTGATCTGTTCCATGACGACGCCGATGATTTTGTCGCCTTCTTCAAAGCCATCCCATGCGTTGGACGAAATGCCGCATTCCTGACCAGCGGTCATTTCCTTGACAACGGATTTTACATGGCGCAGCGAATCAATTTTGCCTTCGTAAACTTTCTTGTCCTTACGAAAAACGCGCATAATCGAATTCCCGTAAATCTTGCCTTTCATCACCATGCAACCGGCGATGACGCCCGCTTTGGCACTTTTGAAGGTGGCGCGCACTTCGGCTTCGCCCGTTTCGCGTTCTTCGAAAATCGGCTTGAGCATACCTTCGAGCGCCGCTTTTACGTCGTTCAAGGCATCGTAAATCACGTTGTAAGTGCGAATTTCGATTTTTTCACGGTCAGCGAGACTGGCAGCCGAATTTTCGGCGCCGACAGCAAAACCGATAATAATCGCATCCGAAGCGGCGGCCAACATGACATCGCTTTCCGTCACGTTGCCGACACTGCGCGAAATCACTTTCACGCGCACTTCGTCGTGCGCCAATTTTTCGAGACTCTGACACAGTGCTTCGACTGAACCTTGACCGTCGGCTTTGACGATCATGTTCATTTCTTTGACAGAGCCTTTTTTAAGTTGCGCGAAGAAATCTTCCAGCGACGCGCGACTGCGTCCGATTTGCCGCGCGGTTTTGGTGTCTTCGCCAAAAGCCATCGCTTGTTCGCGCGCTTCGCGGGCGCTTTCTACCGAACGCAAAGTGTCCGAAGCGTGCGGCACAGCCGACAAGCCCAAGAGTGAAATTGGCGTTTTTGGGCCAGCCGATTCGAGCAAATCGCCTTTGTAATCATGCATGGCGCGCACGCGGCCAAAAACATCGCCCACCACAACATGATCGCCGATTTTCAGCGTGCCTCGATGCAACAAAACCGTGGCAACCGGGCCACGTTGTGGGTCTTGGCGCGCTTCGATCACAGTGCCTTCGGCAAAGCCATCTACCACGGCTTTCAAGTCTTGAATTTCGGCTACCAGCAGCACCATGTCGAGCAGTTCCTGCACACCCTCGCCGGTTTTGGCTGAAACCGGCATCACAACGGTGTCGCCGCCATAATCTTCGGGAATCAGACCATTTTCGGCCAATTGCGCCTTGATACGATTGGGGTCGGCGCCCGCTTTGTCTATCTTGTTCATCGCCACGATGATCGGCACTTTGGCGGCTTTGGCGTGATCCATCGCTTCGCGCGTTTGCGGCATCACACCGTCGTCGGCAGCGACAACCAAAATCGCGATGTCCGTAACGTGCGCGCCGCGCGCTCTCATGCGAGTGAACGCTTCGTGACCGGGCGTATCGAGAAACACGATGCGCTGGCCGTTGTGTTCGGTTTCGTAAGCGCCGATGCGTTGCGTGATACCGCCCGCTTCGCCAGTTTGCACATTGGCCGAGCGAATGGTGTCGAGCAGCGACGTTT
Organism: Abditibacteriaceae bacterium; assembly: GCA_031372065.1. Taxonomy (GTDB): domain Bacteria; phylum Armatimonadota; class Abditibacteriia; order Abditibacteriales; family Abditibacteriaceae; genus DASWNL01. The sequence goes on from JANMKN010000019.1 coordinate 22,167, forward strand.
TGCCGTGGTCAACGTGGCCCATAACGGTCACAACTGGCGGCACGGACACCATGTCAGCGCCGCCGAGTTCGGCTTCGATGGACTTTTCCTGACGACTGGTTTGCACTTCCATGCCGTAACCGAATTGCGCCAAAAGCTGACCCGCTATATCCGTGCTAAGAGCCTGATTCGCGGAGCGCACGATGTTCATCATAAATAATTTTTTGATGAGCGTGGCGGGCGATTCCATCATCAGTTCCGCTAATTCGGCGATGGTGATGTCAGGCGTCACCGTCATTACGGTGCCGGGTGTGGGCTTTTGTGGTGCGTCATCGTCGAAGTTGTCAAAGCGATTGCCGCGTCCCCCGGCGCGAAAATCACGCCGTCCACGACCACCACGACCGCCACGGCCCCCGCGCCCGCCTCCACGAAAATCGCGTCCGCCGCGATTGCCATACGAAGGGCTGGAAGAAGGAGTGGAAGGCGGAGGCGTCGCTCCTGTAGTGGCGCCTGTGGTAGCTCCTGTTCCCGCAGGAGCGCTGGGGCTGTTGCCTGATGGTGCCGACGGTGTTGCCGGGCGCGGCGGTGTGGCGGGGCGTGCCGCTGGCGGCGCTGTGCGCGCTACTGGTGCCGATGGAATGTTACGCCGCGCGCCGGGGCCGCTTTTGGCGGGGCCTTGCACCACAACATCGGCGGCGATTTCTTTTACCTCACGAAAATCTTCGATGTGATCCGAAGCGACATCCGAGGTGTCTACTTTCGTTTCCTGACGGGCGCGAAATTCTTCGGGACGAAACTTTTGGAAGGTCGGCGTCGGCGCAGGAGGGGGGGGCGGCGCTTCTTCCTGCGCGGCCTGCGGATTGTTGCGATTGGCGATCATTTGTTCCAATGACCGCGCGGCAGTTTCTTCAATTGAACTCGACGGCACCTTGCCGGTTATACCAATGGATTGCAACATCTTTATCAACTCATTGGGCTGAACACCGAGTTTTTTGGCTTCTTCGTAGATACGAACTTTTGCCATGTTTGACCACTTCCTTCCTGCTTCGTCCGGCCAAAATGCACCGCGACGGCATTACTCACTATTGTCAGAGGCCGCCGAAACTTGCCTTAAATAACTGAGAATCTCAGTTATTAATGCGGCGCCCGCCGGTTTTTGTAATTTTAAAGCGCGCTGCAACGATTGGCGTGCCCACGCTTTTTCAACACACGCCGGTTCGTGGCATAAATACGCGCCACGCCCCGGAGCGCGCCCTTTGACATCAATTTGCGGCGCCTCGCCGCCTTGTGTAACGACGCGCAATAATTCGACCTGCGATTTTTTTGCGCCACACGCCACGCAAGTGCGCTGCGGAATGTGTTTCATAAGTGATGAGTGAAAAGTGAGAAGGGAAAAGTAACTACCTAAAACTTTTCACTTCTCACCCCTCACTTTTCACTCCTTTGCTGCTTCGACTTCCGGCGTTTCTTCGACTGGGGCTTCGATTTTGGTTTCGGCTACCGTTACGGTTTCGGCTTCGGTCAAGGGAAACAACTGCTCGGCTTCGGCAGCGTTGCTTTGCGCCACAGCGATTTCCGCAGCGGTGTCGAAACTGCTGATGACCGACTCGGAACCTTCGGCTTCATTTACTGAAAACAGCCCAGAGAACTCGTCGTTTTTCGTAACGCGTTCGGCGACCACACGGCGCGGTGTGCGATCCAACTCGAACATACGCTTGGCTTGCTCTTCGGCGTATTGTTTTTCGGTGCGAATGTCAATGCGCCAACCCGTCAGGCGCGCTGCGAGACGCACATTTTGGCCTTGTTTGCCAATCGCCAGCGATTGTTGGTCTTCCGACACGATAACCGTTGCGGTGCCCAGCGCATTATCGCGTGGCGCTTCGCGTTCGCCGTCCTCATCGCGTTCGTCTCGTTCGTCGCGTTTTTCGTCACCGTGCGCGCTAAATTTCGGAGTAGCCTGTTCGGTGAGGATCACTTTGGTGATTTGCGCGGGCGAAAGGGCGTTGGAAATGTAAATAATCGGGTCGTTGTTCCAGCGCACGATGTCTACTTTTTCGTTGCCCAGTTCGTCCAACACTTTTTGCACGCGGCCTCCGCGTGGGCCAATGCAAGCGCCCACGGGATCAACATCGGGATTCTCCGCCGCGACGGAGATTTTAGTGCGCTGCCCCGGTTCGCGCGCCACATTTTTCAGTTCGACGATGCCATCCGCGATTTCAGGCACTTCTAAGGTGAACATTTGGCGCACCAAACCGGGATGTGTGCGCGATACTTTGATGGCCGGGCCGCGCGGATTTTGGCGCACTTCCACGACATAAACATACAGTGCCTTGCCGATGGCGTAATGCTCGCCTTGCACCATTTCTTTGCGCGGCAAAACCGCTTCGGCCTTGCCAATGGTGATGATGACATCGCCGCGCTCCATGCGAGACACTGAGCCACGAAACATCTGGCCTGATTTATTAGCGTATTCGCTGGCGACTTGCACGCGTTCGGCTTCGCGCAATTTTTGCAAAAGCACTTGTTTGGCGGTTTGAGCCGCGATGCGTCCGAAACCCGATGGCGTAACTTCGGTTTCGATGCCATCGCCCAAATTAATGGTGTCGTTTTGCAAGCGCGCTTCGCGCCACGCGATTTCGGTATTCGGATTCAAAACGCGCTGCACCACCAGTTTTTGCGCGAAAACTTTGAATTCCTGCTGGGCAATGTTGGCCTCGACGCGCACCGCGCCAGTGCCGCCATAGGCTTTTTTATAGGCCGAAACTAACGCGCCCTCAATGCTGCCGATTAAGGCTTCCACCGGAATATTTTTTTCTTCTGCTACTCGTTTGAGCGCTTCCATTAACAGGCCACGTTCTTCGGCCTCGCGCTCGGCGGCTTTGGCCGCTGCTTTTTCAGCGGCTTTTGTCGTCTTCCCGGTTTTTGTCGCTGTTTTTTTCGTTTTTGTTGCCGTTTTTGTCGCTTCGTTTGTCGCCATCGTTGCTCCTTCTACTTGGTTTCCGCCGGTTTTTCGTCCGCCCCCTCTTCGGAGGCAAAAGAAAAAGTGGGGCCACACGGAACCCACTTTTCGGAAACGTCACCAAATTGTCTCCGCTCAGGCTGCGAGAGCTATTTTACATTTTTTGACTGTCTCTTGCCACCTTAAACTAACATTTCGCCCGTCCTCAAACGAACTTTTGCGCCCTGCGTTGCCTCCAAACCCGCACAAAGGGGAATTTTATGCTTTCAAAAATCGCTGCATTGCTCGTTTCTGTTGTTTGTTTGGTTTCGACTGTAGTGGCGCAGCCGCCCATCCAGACGCCGCCGACAGCGGCAGAGGCCGATCCTGACTCTGTGATTCAAGCTTTTGTAAAGGCTATCAATCAAAACGATTTCGAATCTGCCGCGCGCTTGGTGCAAGGCGGCAAAAAAGGCGAGGCATTGGAGATGGCGAGGGATGAAATTCAAAAAGCACGTGGCGCTTACACTTACGAAGTGAAAGAAGTCAGTTTCAAATTTGAGGGCCAGATGCAAGATTTCGCCACAGCCCTCATTCGCCTGCGTCTCAACGACGCCATTGATAACAGAATCACGCACGACGAACGCGTCAAAATGCAGCAAATAGGTAATGGTTGGCGCCTTGTGCCTCTTTCTGGCGAAGCATTTATCGGTTTGTTTCAGGGCTTTGGCGGAGACAGCGACCTTTTAGAGCGTTTCGCTTCCTATCTGGCCCATCCCGAAGCCGTGGCTAAAATCCGCACTAGCAGATGTATGGGCCACCTAAAATTGCTGGGAATAGCCGCCATTCAATTTTCACAAGACTGGGATGAAAAATTCGCGCTCAAAGCCCAAAATTACCCAGAGGCTTTACATCTTTATATGCGCAACGATGCAATTTTGGTGTGCCCACTCGAAGATGAGGGAGCTAACAGCTATGCGTTCAACGCAAAATTGGAAAACGCGAATTTCTTCAAAATAAAACAACCGGAACAAACAGTCATGTTTTACGAAGGCAAAGACGGCCAGTTAGATTTTCGTCATGACAATCGCACGGGCGTTTGTTTTGCCGATGGACACGTCGAATTAGTGACGCCCGAACGCGCTAAAACGCTGAAATGGGAGCCATAATTCTTTTGGTGCAATTGACTCGTTTAGGTTACAGCCTTGTTTGCTGTTGGCCCCCATTGACTATCATGGGGCGTTTGAAGAGCCAAACCACGCACTACATAGACATCTACGATTTGCGATTTCCCTTTTATTTGGGCCGACGCGCTTTCTACGCACACTACGTTTGGCGCGGCTTCGTAGGTCGCTGCCGAACACAGAATCCAAGAACCAAATTCTTTATTGGCTCCTTCGAGGCGCGAGGCCAAATTCACTGTATCGCCAATCACGGTGTAATTGAGCAAAGGCTGGCTGTCACTGTCGCCTTCGCTGCCCATGCTGCCCGCGATGACTTCGCCGGTATGCACGCCCACGCGCATATAAAATTCGATGTCCGTCTCGGCGCGAAAGCGGGCGCAGGCGTCTTGCAATTCGACGGCGCAACGCAGGGCGCACGCCGCGTGATCGTCATAGGGCAAAGGCACGCCGAAATAGGCCATAATCGAATCGCCGATGTATTTATCAATGGTGCCGTTGTGCCGCTGCACAATGGGAATCATGCACGTCATGTAGGCGTTTAACGCGCTCACAACTTCATCGGGATCGTGCGTTTCCGTATAAGTGGTGAAGCCTACCAGATCGGTGAAAAGCACGGTGGCATAAGTGCGGCGTGGGCGCGGATAATCTTCTTCGGGGCGCGCTAAAACTTCTTCCAAAATGGACGGCGACATGAAACGTCCAAACTGTGCGATGGTTTTGCGGCGCTCGGCGTTTTCGCTGCTATACAACAGAATCATCACAAGTCCGGTGCTTAAAGCGGCACTGAGCGCCGGGTAAATCACGATAACCCATAAGTGCTGATGAATAAACAACCACTTGGCCGCTTCCCAGAAGAACACAATCGGTAACGACGCCAGCAGCCCGTAAAGCGCGAACCAGACAACGCCGCGAACTTTTCCCGGCGCCCGCCATTTGGCCCAACGGTGTTGCGCCGCCCTTGCCACCCGACTAACTCGATTATGCAGCAGCATCGTCCAGAACGCCGCCAACAGCGACAAGGCAAACAGCGTGACAATCGTTGATTGAGTAGAGACCGCGCGCAAATAGACGCCATCCAAGAAATTCGCCGCCATAGTGGCGTGAATTTCAACCCCTGCGATTTGGCTTTCCTCTACGATTTTGTCAACAGTAGGGTGATTCAAAAAGAACTGTGGCATTTGAAAAAGATCATCGAGAGACAATGCTGTAGCTCCGATTAGCACGATACGCCCGCCGAATTTCTCTTTCATCTCGGCATCGGTGAAACCGTGCCATGCCCAGTGGCCTTGAGTATCAACGGTATTGTCATCGTTGAGGTGAACCAAAGTGCGAAAGCCTTTAACGTCTCTGTAGGAGTAAGTCGGGAAGGTATCGTTCGGGCCGCTGCTGGGAGGGCCATAGAAATTGATCAAAGTCGTAAAAACGCGCGGCGCGTCGCCGGGTGGCTGTTGCGAGGGCAGGATAGGAATAGGTAAAGCAGTGCCATTGGCAGTCGGCCAAATGGTTGAGGCTAAGGCTTTTTCGTAAAGCTTGTTTTCTTCTCCATCCAACAGGTTTTGATAGATTCCATCGCTCAGAATCGCTACCGAACCGGCGTTTTCGTCACCACCCAGAAAGGCGATGCGCACCGGGTAGCGACGCAAGGCACCGTCAGAATCACGCTCTACAGAGATGAAACATGGCTCTGGCAATTGTTCATTCAACCCCAAAGCAGCAAAGCGGCGATATGCTTTGATCTCGTCTGGTTTCTTGTTGAAGAGCAACGTTCCTTTATCATTCAAGAAGACGTTATCATACGCACTCTTATCTAAAGGATTTACCGGTTGGTAATCCGTTGTTTTCATCGTGTTCGTCGCCACACTCGTTGTTTGAGTTTCGCGTGAAAGAAGAGATGGCAAGAGGACATTTTTAGACTCGGCGAGGACTGAAGCCAATGCGGCATCTGAACTGATCTTTTGCCGACTCGAAAAAACGAAATCCAGAAAGACAACTTTGGCACCTGCTTTCTTGAGCCGACGAATGACTTCGGCGTGCCACTCACGTGGAAAAGGCCAAGCCCCCAAAACCGCTAATGTCCGCTCGTCAACACCAATAATAGCGATTTTTTCTCGCGAGGCGGGCCTGACGGGGCCACGAGCGGTAAAGCGAGCATCGTAAAGGCGATATTCCAAACCTTCGAGCGTTTTCCAAAGCGGCAGAATTTTTGAGACTGCACGAATGGCATCATT
>JANMKN010000057.1:0-19494 GCA_031372065.1 Abditibacteriaceae bacterium
ACGACATCATCCGTTTCAGTGACATCGAGGGCGATCTCTCCAACGCCGCCACCCTCCAGGACTTCCTGCGATTGAAAAACGCTTTGCATGGCGAGGACGAAGAAGGCGAAAATGCGCCGCCGTTTTATCCGCCGTTTGGCCCGCCGCCTTCCCGTGGAAACAAAGAACACAACGGGAAATCGCCATGAGATTTTTCCTTAGTCTGTTTGTGTTGTCGGCTCCACTGACAGCGCAAAGTTACACCAGAACTTTGAAAGTTGATCTTGACCGCGACGGCAAAAGCGAAACGCTGATTCTGGATGCCAAACGCGAAAAAACGCTGGCGATCTATCAGGGCAAAACTAAAGTCTGGTCGGGCATCCCACGAGTTTTGAAGCCGTGGAAAATGATAACCGGCGATGTGGATGGCGACGGCAAATTGGATATTCTTTTCGGCGTGCATAAAAGCACGCGCTTCATGCCGTTTGACCACAATTGCTTGTTCATTTGGGGCTTCGATGGCAAGCAAGCCACCAAAAAGTGGCTCGGTTCGTCGCTTTCTAAGCCGTTTTCTGATTTTTTAGCCTTCGATATTGATGGCGACGGCGAAGATGAACTGATTGCATTGGAACAAAAACAAAGCGGCAAAAAGTGCATTGTGGTTTATTCGTGGATTGGTTTTGGCTTCGCCTCCGATTGGCAAAGCGGCGATTGGAAAAAAGCCAAACTGCAACGCGCCGAAAAGAATAAAATTATCGTGGAAGCCGATGGGAAAACGGTTTCTGTCGTCAGACCGAAAAATATTGAATAGTCCGCGTAGCAACGCTCTGCGCATTATTCAAAAGTGAGAATATGCGAATGAAAATGCCGAAGTTGTTAGCTGCTGCTGTTTTGCTGGTTCCAATGGGCGCGCAGGCGCAAAAGGCCAAGGTTTACAAGGCCTCGGCGGGTTTTAAAAACGTGGCGAATTATGCCGCTGTGCAAAAGAAAACCAAGCTGACCAAAGCGCAAGCGCAACTGCTGCAAAAGAATTTATTGATGGCGCGGCCCAGCAATTTGCAGCAGTTGTTTCACGTTTACGAGAACAACGATTACCTCAATGTGCCTTCGTTTGTCACCAGCGACACGGTTTTGCAGTTGTATCACATCTTTTTCGATTACACCTTGCGCACCGCCGAAAGTGAAGCGTTCTTGCCCGCTTTGCAAAAGCTGACGGTCGGAATGCTCAAAGAAAGCATCAAGCAATACCATTCGCTGGACGATGCCAATCTCAAAGCCGCTGCGCTGAAAAATGTGGCGTATTTCACGGTTGCCAATCGCCTTTTGGGTTTGAACGACGCGTCGCCCGAAGAAGCCTTGAAAATGGCGCGCGTGGATTTGAATTTAATCGCCAAACACGATGGCTTCACGCAAGGCGCGATTTTTCCTTACAAGTTCGATTATTCGCAGTTCATCCCGCGCGGCCATTACACGCGTTCACAAAATCTGCGGCGCTATTTTGGCGCCATGATGTGGTATGGCCTTGTGCCCTTTGCCACGCGCATGGATGGAAAATTACAAACCGAAACCTTGCAGCAAGGCTTGCTGTGGACGCGCGCCATGCAAGACGCCAAACTCGGCGCTTCATGGCAGGCGATTTATAATCCGACGGCGTTTTATGTCGGCACAGCCGATGATTTAACGCCCGAAGAATTTATCGGCGCCTCGCGCGAGTTTTATGGCGCTGCTGCGCCGTTGGCGGATTTCGCGGACGAGAAAAAACTATCGCGTTTTGCCGATGCCGTGGATGTGATTCGCGCCCCGCGCATTGCGGCACAATTTGGCGAAAAGCAAGGCATGAAAGGCTTGCCCAACATGATAAACGGGCCATTGCCCGACGAAATTCAACTGCGTTTCATGGGGCAGCGTTACATTCCCGACAGCGAAATTTTGCAGAAAATATCCGCGCCAACCCAAAGAGTTTTCCCCTCCGGTTTGGATGTAATGTCGGTTTTAGGAAACCCGCGCGCCACACAAATTTTGGATGCCTATCCGCAAATTTACAACGCGCAAAATTGGGCCGGTTACAAACCCAAGCGCGCCGAACTCACCAAAGAATTTGCGCTGATTCCGCGTGCGACGTGGCAATCGAATTTGTATTACGGCTGGCTGGATGCGCTGCGCGTTTTGCAACAAAGCGCGCCGCCCAGTTACCCTTCGTTTATGCAGGGCGCGGCGTGGAAAGACAAAACGCTTCACACCGCTTTGGCCTCGTGGACACAGTTGCGCCACGACACCATTCTTTATGGCAAGCAAGCCGTTGTCGAATGCGGTGGCGAAGGCATAGAGCCGCCCTTTGTCAAAGGCTACGTTGAGCCGAATGTGAAATTTTATGAGCGACTTTTAGCGTTGACCAAGCAATCGCGCACCGGACTCGAAAGTCGCAAGTTGCTGCCCGAAAAACTCACGCAGAAGTTTGAAGATTTCGAGGATTTGCTGGTCTTTTTAATCAAAGTTTCCAACAAGGAATTGCGCGGCGAAAAACTAACGCGCGATGAATATCTGGACATTCGCTACATCGGCGGAAAAATCGAACACATGACGGTTTCGGTCATCGGTGATAACGGCGCGACATGGGAATTACTCAGCGAAACCGAAAAAGATATGGCTCTGGTGGCCGATGTGCATACTGGCGGCGATAAAGCTCTCGAAGAAGGCGTTGGGCGCGCTTTGGAACTTTACGTTATCGTGCCGATTGAAGGCAAACTGTATCTCACACGCGGCGCGGCCTTTAGTTATTACGAATTTAAGCATCCCGTTTCCGACCGCCTGACCGACGAAAAATGGCAATCGCTTTTGAAGGGCGGCAAAGCGCCTGCGCCGCCGGTTTGGACAAAGAATTTCCTCGTGCCCGGCCCGGCGCGCAAAATCTCGGCAGAAGAACTCGAAGGCTATAACAGCGGATGTTAAGAGGTTTTAGGTTATGGGTTTTGGCTATTGGGGCTTTGGCCTTGAGCGGTTCTGTTGCACCTTCCAACCCAAGGCCCAAAACCCAACACCTAAAACCCATTACCCTGACCGCTGTCGGCGATGTGCTTTTAGATCGCGGCGTGGCGAAGCAAATCCGCGCCGAGGGCACCGATTATCCGTTGCAACACAGCGCGTCGCTACTTAAAAAAGCCGATATTACTTTCGGGAATTTGGAATGTCCGCTGGCAAAAATCGGCCGGAAGGTGCCAAAGCCGTTTTCGTTTAAAGCCGATCCGAGTTTTGCGCCATGTCTAAAGAGCGCTGGTTTTGATATTCTTTCTCTGTCCAACAATCACACGCTCGATTGCGGGCGCATCGGCTTGCAGGAAACGATGACGACGCTGCGCGGGCAAAATATTCAATGGTGCGGCGCCGGTGAAAATCGGGCGCGAGCCGAAACGGCCACGGTTATCAAGGTGCGCGGCCTGAGAGTCGGTTTTATCGGCTTTTGCGAATTCGTGCCCGAAGGTGTGTTTCTTAATGAAGCCAAACCGAGCATCGCTTTAACCGATGACAATCGTGTGCGTGCCGCTTTGCAAAAAGCGCGCGGGCAATGCGATGTTTTGGTGGCGAGTTTTCATTGGGGCATCGAATATTTGAATCGCCCCGGCAAGCGCCAGAAACACTTGGCGCGTTTGGCGGCAGGGGCGGGCGCCGATTTGGTTTTGGGGCATCATCCGCACGTTTTACAGGGCATCGAAGTGCTTGCCGCGCCCAATAAACGGCGCTGTGTGGTGGCTTATTCGCTGGGCAATTTTTTGTTCGACGCGCCGGAGCGCTTTGTCAAAGCGACAGGTGATTCGATGATTTTACAAGTCGAATTCGATAAAAGCGGCGTGAGGCAATTGCAAATTGTGCCGATGAAAATCGAAAAAGCGCGCCCGCGTTTGGCAAACACAAACGAAACCAAAAGCGCCTTGCAAACGCTGAAAAAACTGTGCGCCGAATTGGGCACCAAGCTGGAAAACGGGCGCGTATCATGGCTGTGAAAACGCCGTTTTGGAAATACGTTGTTGTTGTTTTAGCGTTGCTGGAGTCGGTTGTCCGTTTGGTATCCGGCGGTGCTTATACAGGCCCGGCGCACTGGATAGCATTAGCGCTTGGAGGCACGGCTTTACTTATTCATTACCGTGCGACTGGTTGTTTTGCTCCGGCGCGGCGTTTCGACAAAGTGACACCGCGTCATCTGGTAACTTTAGTGGTTTGTGTGGCGTTAGTTTGGTTTCTTGCCAGTCGCGTGTTCGATGTTTATTACACAGCGCTGGCACAATCGACAGGTGGAGATTGAATTCAAAGGATTGCTGCGAACATGGAAAATGCGACAAACGGTTCGATTCGGAACAAGCTGTTTCTGCTGATGGTTTTGGAAATCGCCATCTGGGGCGCATGGCAGGTGAAAATTTATCCTTACATGGGCAAGGATATGCTGAACTTCACGCCCGGACAACAAGCGTGGGTGGGCAGTGTTTTTGGCATCGCGTCGCTGATCGGCATCTTTTTTAGCAATCAATTTGCAGACCGCAATTTTTCCGCCGAGCGGTTTTTAGCGTTTAGTCATTTGATCGGCGGAATTGCCTTGTTGGGCGCCTCGACGCAAACCGAATTCTGGCCGTTTTTCTCGTGCTTTTTGGTTTACGCCATTCTTTATGTGCCAACGATTTCCGTCGCCAACTCGCTGGCGTTTGCGAATTTGGCAAACCCAGCCAAAGAGTTTGGCTTTGTGCGCATGGGCGGCACTATCGGCTGGATTATGGTGAGTTGGCCTTATGTTTGGCTGCTCAAAGCCGGCACCGCGCAAGAAACGCGCGTTATTTTTGTTGTGGCGGCGATTCTTTCGTTTGTTTTGGCGGCTTACGCTCTGACTCTGCCGCACACGCCGCCGCGCCCCGCTGTCGAAGGAGCCGATAAATTGGCGTGGCTCAAATCGGCGCGCTTATTGGCTTTGCCTTATGTTTTTCTTTTGTTTTGCGTGACTTTTATTGATGCGACGATTCATAACGGCTATTTCGTCGTGGTGGATACGTTTTTAACGCATCGTGTTGGCATTTCGCCCAACTTGAGCATGGTTGTCACGACAATCGGGCAAGTCGCTGAAATTGCGGCGATGTTGATTTTGGGCCGCGTATTAACCAAATTGGGCTGGAAATGGACGATGGCGATTGGCATTTTGGGCCACGCTTTGCGCTTCGCCGTTTTCGCGTTTTGTGCTGATTCGCAGGCGATCATCATTGCGATTCAGGTCTTACACGGCATCTGCTACGCATTCTTCTTTGCGACGGTTTACATTTTCGTGGACGCAGTTTTTCCATCGGATGTGCGCACCAGCGCGCAAGGGCTTTTCAATTTTCTGATTTTGGGCGTTGGTGTTGTCGTCGCCAATCAACTTTTCCCGCGATTGCAGGCTGCCTACACGGTAAACAACGTGGTGGACTATCAAAAATTATTTCTGGTGCCGACAGGATTGGCTTTAGTGGGCATCGTGTTATTGGCGCTCTTTTTCAAGCCGCCCATTGCCCGCCCCGAAGAAAGCGGCAGTAGCGCCGCCGCGCCGCATTGATTTTTGCATCCACAACACAAAAAGCGCGCTTCTCGTTTGAGAAACGCGCTTTTTTGTGTTGTGGGAAACTCGAAATATATTGCGAAAAGAGAGCCTTACTAACAGCGTTTTTTGTTGTGGCACAGTTGAAACGTATCAGTCGGATTTGAGAGTAACTCGCCACTTCGCGATCCGCATTTGCATATTCGATTAAAGGACGTGACATAACCCCATTTTGTAAGGCTTGTGGGTCGCCTTTGTGGATGCGAGTAGCAAATCGTGCGATTGAGTAAAGATGAACAACAAGGTTTTGAGTGTTCGGGACACGTTTTGGCCCATCAGGACAGCTTTTGAGCGTTTAAAACACGTTTTGGAGAAAAAATACACTGTTTGGAAGAAAAATGCATCGTGTTAGACGAAAAAGACACTGTCTGAGCAATCGCCACACGTTTTCGCGCTTAATTTTTGCGAAAAATCGCCATTTGCGAAGGTGCGCCGATATTTTCGACTTCTGGCCCGACGGGGCACAATTCGACGCTGTAATCGAAGGTTTGCGCCACGCGCGCGGCCCAAGATTGAAATTCTTCGCGTGTCCACTCGAAACGATGATCTTTGTGGCGCATTTGTCCGGCGGGCAAAGTCGGCCATTGCGTGTTGTATTCGCGATTGGGCGTGGTTAAAACGATGATTTTGGGCCGCGCGAATTCCCACAAAACGCGTTCGAAAGCCGCAAGGCGCGCTTCGTCCAAGTGTTCAATCACTTCGACAACGGCTGCCGCGTCATAATTTTCCAAACGCGCGTCACGATAAATCAGCGAGCCGTGCAACAATTGAATTTTGGCGCGCTGCGTTTCGGAGAGCGTTTCTAAATGCAGGCGCCGCGCGGCGATTTCCAAGGCGCGAATCGAAACATCCATGCCCGCGATGTCGCTGAAAAACGCATCGTTCAAAAGTCGTTTCAGCAAACGTCCTTCGCCGCAGCCCAAATCCAAAACGCGCCGCGCGCCATTTTCTTTTAAAACATCGCGCACGGTGTCCAAGCGCAAATCGTGCAGATTCGTTTTTTCTTCGCCTTGCGTTTCGGGTTCGTCTTCGGGCGCCGGTTCATCGCCCGCTTCGAGTAATCGGTCTAAAGCAACGCGTGTTAATTCACGCCTGCGCTGCAAGTAGCGTCCGACAATCCATTCTTTTTCGGGGTGTGTTTTGAGCCATTCTCCGCCCGCCCGCAATAGTTTTTCGACTTCGTCCTCGCCAATCCAATAATGCTTGTCGCCATCGAGAACCGGCAGCAAAACATAAAGTTGCGTCAGCGCTTCGCCGAGTTTCGCGGTGGTTTTGAGGCGCACTTCGTAGTAATGACTTTCGCCCCAATCGGGAAATTTTTCATCCAAGGGCAAGCGGCGCGCTGCGATTTCAAAACCCAACGGCGCGAATAAGCGCGTCAGTGTTTCCGCGCCGCCTTTGCAGGGCACGCACGACAAGAAAAATTCCAACGGCAGCGGCGTTTCGGCGAGTTCGGGACGTTCGCGGCTGCGGCCCGAAAGCGCGGTGCGCAAAACCTGTCCCATTGCCACGCTCAGAAACGACGACGCGACATAAGGCCGGTCATTGACGTATTGTTGCAAGGCAAAACTGTCATCTCGCTTGCGCACAAGGCCCACCGGATCAATATCCAACAGCAACGCGGCGGTGCATTTTGCTTCGTGGGCTTCAGGATAAAAAACGTGCGCTTTTCCGAAAGATAAATCGAAAGTTTGCAAACGCGCCGGATTCTTGGCGAGCAGATAGCCCAAATCCGTCGCGGGCGAATGCGTGGTCGAAATCGTGAGCAACATAGAGAAATCGCTTTGAGTGTGCCAGACTAAGCGAACTTATGGCTTCTTCCGTTTCGCGTCTGCTTTTTGTGTGTAGCGTGCGAAAATTGAACGGGCATTCGGACGAGGATTCTTATGTTTAATCTCTTCAGTCCTAAACCATTGCGGCACCCCATCCCTTTAATTTGGAGCGGATGGGGAGGCATTCATTTCTCCGACGATGGAGGACACACTGAAAAGGCATTCTGGTGTGAGGGCATGAGTAGGCTTCCTGCATTCAGTTTTATCGGCGACAGTTTGGTTTATATTGCTCATCCCACAAGTGTTGTCCTTCTAAGCCAACATGGTAAGAAGGAATTGCTACTGCCTATGGAGATTCCAGAACAGTGGGGTGTGACTTCAATTTTTCCGACCAAAGATGGCTTGTTTTTGAACTTGTGTCATGCTGGTGAGGCTTGTGCTGTTTGGAATGTTAATGCTGAAAACGGAGAGATTTCCGTTTTGAATAATGTCACAGAGATTCGCTGTGCAGAAAATTCAGATGCAGTTGCGACTCGGAACGGAGTCCGTTTCTTTGTAGGAGACGATTTAGTTCAAATACCTCCTAAGTTGGATAGAGACATTGTGAACTGGGATTATGACCCTATTGAGAATTGTTTTTGCATAGCGACGAGAGATTTTCTTTGTATTTTGAATAAACAGGGCTGGAAGCGAGTGAAATTAAGCCGTTCTCAGAATATAAATAATATCTACATGAATAGAGAACTAAAGCAAATTTTGGTCTCAGGAAATCTGCCGTTCTATGCGTATTTCGGTGGCGTTGTTAGGGCATATTCATATTCTGGGCAATTTCTTAATACAATTCTACAGGCTTTCCCCTTCATAGGGAGACCGATTTTGCGGGCAGATGAAAACGCTTTGCTAATTCTAAACCGTTTCAACATTGTGGCAAACTAAGGCCACTTATGGCTTCTTCCGTTTCGCGTCTGCTTTTCGTCGGAAATTCCTTTACTTTTCGCCATGATTTGCCCGGTTTGATGGCTCAAATGGCGCCGCAGAGCATCGAATCGCAAATGATTGTCGCGGGTGGCGCCAGTTTGCGCTTGCATCTCAACAGCGGCGCAGTTCAAACCGCGCTGGCCGAAAAATGGGATATCGTGATTTTGCAAGAACAAAGCACGCTGCCGATTAAAAATACCAAACGTTTTCACGAAAACGTGCGCGAAATGCAAGAATTGATAAGCGAAACTGGGGCGCAAACCGCGCTTTATCAAACGTGGGCGCGGCAAAACGCGCCCGCAACGCAAGACACCTTAAACATCGCTTACGAAAATATCGGGCGCGAAATCGGCGCGCTGTTAATTCCTGTCGGCGCGGCGTGGCAAGCGGCGCTCGCCGTGCAAAATGACTTGCCGCTTTACGACAGCGATGGCAGTCATCCCTCGCCTCTCGGCAGTTATTTGGCGGCCTGTGTTTTTGTCGCGAAATTGTGGCAAAAGGACGCACGCGGCTTGCTGGTGCCCGAAGCATTGAAAATCGAAGAATCGCACGCCGCGTTGGTGCGCGATGCAGCATGGCAGGCTTTGCAGATTTAAGGATATAATCCCCGCGATGAGATCATCTGATACTGCCCGCAAAATCCGCCTGTTTATTTTCATTGCCATTTTTGGTTTTACTGTGATGCGCGGTTGTCAGCACCAAAACCAGCAACCGACGCCGCGTCCGCAACGAACTCCGGCACCTCGTCGCACTTCGGTGCCGCGTCGCACGCCTGTGGGTGGGCAGGGAACTCCCATGCGGCTTTTGCCGCAGAACGCCGATAACAGCAACGTGCTGCTGGGTTTTCCGGGCGCGGCAGGCCGCAATGCCGATAGTTTTTTGGTCGAACGCCCGCAATTTACCATGTCTTACAACCAAAGCGATGGTGGTCCGAACTGGGTCAGTTGGCACACCAGCACGGCGACTCTGGGGCCTGTGGCACGCGGCGATTTTCATCCCGACCCGCTTTTGCCGCCGGAATCACAAATCCGGCCCTCCGATTACCGTGGTAGCGGCTATGATCGCGGCCATGTGTGTCCCAGCGGTGACCGCACGGCCACAACCGAAGACAATGACGCCACATTTGCGATGTCGAATATGCTGCCGCAAACAGCGGCGCTGAATCAGCACGTTTGGAAAGAACTGGAAGATTATTGCCGCGATTTGGCAAACCAAGGCAACGAATTATATATTGCGGCGGGCGGCGTCGGTTCGGCCAAGCGCATTGGTAAGGGCAAAGTGAATGTGCCCACGGATTGCTGGAAAGTAATCGTTGTTTTGCCCGAAGGCGACGGTGATTTATCGCGTATTGATGCTAAAACGCGCGTCATTGGTGTGCTGATGCCGAATCAGCAAAACAAGCAAGTCGAAAAGGCCGATTGGCCGCAATACGCCACCAGCGTTCTGCAAATCGAAAAAGCCACCGGATTCGATTTTTTCTCCAATGTGCCCGCCACTGTGCGCCGCCAATTGGAAGCGAGAGTTGATAAAGGATGAGCGGAAGCTATGCTGGATGTTTGATAAAAGGATTACTATTCATCCGCCATCAAGTTTCTACCACTTTGGTTTGCACGCCGGCCCAGCCGTTTTCGGTTTGGCCGGCGACGAAAACATCAATATTCGTTTCGCCAAGGCGGAAAACAGTGATATTTTTTAGATTGGCTTCGAGCGTTTTTTTCAAATTCTCAAAACGCTGCACTTCGGCTTTTTCCTCGTCGTTCATCCAATCTTCGGCAGTTACGACAGGCTCGAAAAATTCATCAAGTGTTTGTGTGGAAACCGACGTGCCTGTTGGCAGTTTGGCGTTTTTAACAACAATATCGGGCATGAGTTTTCCTTTGTCGCCGGGCCAAAAAAAAGGTGTCAGCGGCGCGTCGGTTTCGCTGATGTAAAGCAAATCTTTGGCGGCAACTTCAAGTTTTTCGACAACTCCGTTTTTGGCGCTATCTTCCTTGGGCGTGTTGTCTTTGGACGCTTCTACTTTAGGTGTTTTGGGTTGTTGCGGGGCGGTTTTTTCGTTTGCTGGTTCTTTTGCTTGCATGAAGTTTAGTTTAGTGAACTGGTTCACTACGGCGCCGATTGTTTTGTTATGTTTTTCGTGTGAATCACGCAATTGCGCCCGGCGGCTTTGGCGGCATAAAGTGCGGCGTCGGCGCTGGCTGTCATTTCGGCGCGGGTGCGCATTTCAGAGCGAAATGTGCTAACGCCGATGCTGGCCGTGACTTGGCGGTGGGGCCATTCTTTGCCTTCAATTTTTTCACGTAAGCGGTCAGCTAAAATAATCGCGCCGGGCGCTTCGGTGCCAGTCAAAATCAAAGCAAATTCTTCGCCGCCGTAACGCGCCGCGATGTCTGTGTTGCGCACGCCGTTGCCTAAAATTTGAGCCACGCCTTTTAGCACTTCGTCGCCCGCCGGATGGCCGAAACTGTCGTTGTATTGCTTGAATTTGTCTACATCAAGTAGCAAAAGCGACAGCGGCGCATCGTAGCGACGGGCGCGCTGAAATTCTTCTTCCAAACGCTGATCGAAAGTGCGCCGATTTTTTAATCCCGTGAGGCCGTCGGTGGTCGCCAATGACTCCAACTGAGCGTTGGCGGCCAACAATTCCATTTGTTTGGTTTCGAGTTCTTTTTGCCTTGCATTTAGGGCGGTGCGCGTTTCAAAACGTTCGATTTCTCCGCCGACCCATTGCGCCATCATTTGCAGCACATCCAGATCACTTTCGGCAAAGGGCGCTGTGCGCGGCGTGATAGAAGAAAAATTCAACGCGCCATAAATCTGATTGCCGACCATCACCAGCACGCCTACCGCTGCGTCGCGTTGGGTCAATATTTGCTGAGGTCGCGCCTCGCCCGCAAGAGCCACGCGTGCTAAAGAAGCCAAACCCGTTGGCGCTCCGCTGGCCGTTCCTGTGGCGACATCCAAATCGAAACTGCGGCCTCTCCGCACGCGTTCGTCGGGTGAAATCACTTGCGCCAACTCCAAACTGACGGTGCGCGGCAAAGTGCCTTGGGCCATCTCAGAGTTGACGGCGAACTCGCATAAAACGCCGGTTTCCATGCCAAAACGACGGCAGCCCAGCATAAGCAGCGAACTGATTTTACCGGCCAAATCGCCTTCTTGTTTACTGACAACTTGTGCTAAATCGTGAATCGCGGCGCGGGCCGTTTGCGAGGCTCTTTCCGCATCATAGCGACGGGTGACATCTTCCAGCAGCAAATTCGCATAAACGCCGCTGCCAGTGCCATGAATGACGCCTTGTGCAGGCAAGCGCGCAATCGTGAGGCGGCCTTGCAAAGGGCGTCCGTCTTTGCGATAAATCGGGTGTTCGGTTTGAAATTGTGCGATTTTTCCGCTGCGAAGTTCGGCCCATAATTCTTTGATTTGCAAGGCATTTTCGGGCAAGGCCAAGCGCTCGAAGGTAAAACCGGTCAGTTCTTCGGGCGTGTAACCTGTGATCGTAGAAAAAGCGCGATTGGCGCGCAAAATCAGGCCTTGCGCGTCGGTTTCGGCGAAGCCCATTCCGACTGTCTCAATGAGTGTGCGCCAGGCTGGTGGCTCTACGTTGGGCGGAGCCGCTTTTTGAAATAATTTCATGATCCCCATTACTTGCCCGTCAGTTTGTAGATTGATTCAGCCTTTATGTTTCCACAAATTTTAACACGCGTGACCCATTTCGAGGCAGGGCGCAAAATTTTGTGCAAAGCGCACCGCGCGCCAGAGAAGATTGTCCAAGGATGCGTTTTGAAAAACCCGATTTGGGTATAATAAAAAACAACCAGTTTCATGGAGGAAACACCAAATGTTGAAAAAGTTTTTGTTGGCTGCTGTGGTAGCCGCCGGGTTGGGATTTGGCTCAATGAGCCGCGCTGAAGAAGCGCCGAAGCCGATTGACGTTAAAGTTTGCCCGATGTCGAAAGAAGCCGTCAAAGGCGATGGCGCTGGCAATGAAGTGGTTGGGAAATACAAAGTATTTTTCTGCTGTGGCGGTTGCAAAGGCAACTTTGATAAGCTGTCTGCCGAAGACAAAACCAAAAAAGTCGAAGCGGCCCTGAAAGTTCAAGAAGACGCCGCGAAAAAAGGCTAATCGCCTCGCAAAAAGCCGGAAAACTCAAGGTTTTCCGGCTTTTTTGCGTTTGATTCTGATTATGCAACGACAAAAACTTTTGATGCTTTACGCCCAATCGCCCGATTTGCGCAGCGGCATTGGCGCGTGGACGATTTTCGATGCCACCGGAAAAGAAGACCACACAACCGGCGATTGCGAAACCCCGCCCTATAAGTCCGTCTTCGACGCCATGAAAGATGGCTGGCGCGTGATTCAATTGCCGCAGCAGTTTCCCGCTTATCCCGGCATGGAACTCAGCACGTCGTTCTTGCGCTTTGAATATGTATTGGAAAAGTTGGAGGAAATCTGATGGACAAGCAACATCTTTTGACTTCAGTGCAGATGGCGAACTTTGTCGCCGATGGAATGCTGCGCTTCGATGAACTGGTGCCCAAAGAAATCAACGATGAAGCGATGCGCGAACTGGATGAAAAGCTGATCAATTTCGGCTACGAGCCGCAAGGACAGCCGCTTTCCAATTTGTGGCAAGAATCGAACGGTTTCGGCGCCATGATTCGCCTGCCGCAAGTGCAGGGACTCATTCACAGCCTGATTGGCCCCCATCCGCTTTACGATCATCACTGCCCGCACAAAGTGCCGCCGCGCAAAAGCGATGGGCAAACGTGGCACGCCGACGCGATCATTGATACGCGCCAGCATTTCGACATTCAGTTGTTCTATTACCCGCACGATGTGCCGCGCGAGATGGGCGGCACGATGTTTTTACCGGGAAGTCATCTGCGGCGCGTTCACGAGAGCGAAATTGGGCGCTACCAGAACTTCGTGGGGCAAATGCCGATGGTCTGCAAAGCGGGCACGCTCGCCGTGGCGCACCACGGTTTGTGGCATTGCGCCCAACCGAACCACACCGACCAAATGCGTTATATGTTTAAGCTGCGCCTCAACCCGACAGTCCGCCAAAAGTTGCTGTGGAACACGGGCGATTTGCACGATCCGAAAATTGACGGCATTTTATTCCGCGATCATCACTGGTATGGCATTGAGAATCGCCTCGAATATGCCCAACGCATCAAATTTTGGCGCTTTCTGACCGGAAATGAAGCCTTTGACGCCCACTATTGGCTCACTCGCATCGAAAACACGCCGGAAAATGTGGCCGTTGCCGCGTAAGGTCGAAACGGCTGTCCAATATCGCCATGAAAAGAATCCTGCTTTTGCTGTCGTTGCTGTTACTTTGGGCGCCGACGTGGGCCAAAGCGCCCCGGCCTAACATCATTTTCGTGCTGGCGGACGATTTAGGGCTGGATGGTGTCAGTTGTTACGGCGGAGACAAATACAAGACGCCGAATGTGGACGCTTTGGCGGCCTCTGGCACGCGCTTTCAAACCTGTTACGCCGCGCCGCTGTGCGGGCCGTCGCGCTGTCTGCTGATGACCGGACGCTACGCCTTCCGCACCGGCGGCTTGACCAACGATTCATGGCGCAACGCCGGGCCGGGCGCCAAATCTGCCGACGAAATTTCCATCGCCCGGCTGTTAAAAGCCAACGGTTACGTCACAGGGCAGTCCGGTAAGTGGAGGCAAGTCGGCGAGACGCCCAAAGACTGGGGCTTTGACGAATATCTAACCGATCCGACGGCGGGCGGCTGGTATTGGCAGAACTGGGTGGAGAAAAATGGTCAAAAAGTGGACTTGCCGCCCAACACTTACGGCCCCGATGTGGCCCAGCAGTTCGCCGTTGACTTCGTGCGCCGCCACAAGCGCGAATCATTCTTCCTTTATTATCCGATGCATCTGGTTCACGGCCCGATTGTCCGCACACCCGACAGCAAAGGCGACCACGATTTCTACGCGGACAACATCGCTTACATGGATAAGCAGTTAGGCGCCTTAGTTGCCGAAGTAAATCAACTGGGATTGCGGCGCAATACTGTAATTATCTTTTCCGGTGACAACGGGACAGCCCTCAAGTATCCCAGCACCATCGGCGGGCGCATGATTAACGGCAAAAAAGCCAGTATGCTGGAAGGCGGTTCGCGCGTGCCGTTCATTGTGAGTTGGCCTCGCGTCACTCCGGCGGGAAAAGTGTCGCAAGACATCATCAGCTTCGCCGACCCGTATGCCACATTCGCCGAACTTGCGGGCGCAAAGCTGCCCTCCGGCGTAAAAATAGACAGCCACAGCTTCGCG
Source organism: Abditibacteriaceae bacterium (assembly GCA_031372065.1). GTDB lineage: Bacteria > Armatimonadota > Abditibacteriia > Abditibacteriales > Abditibacteriaceae > DASWNL01. Next base: position 14,635 of record JANMKN010000057.1, read on the forward strand.
CCGCAGATTTTGGGGAAAACAGGCACGCCGCGCCCGTGGGCTTACGTTCAATTGGGCAATCGTTGGTTCGTGCGCGAAGCGGGCTTCAAGATGAACGAGCAAAGCGAACTGTTCGACATGAGTGACGCGCCATTTTCCGAAAAATTGATCGCGCGCGCCGACGATACAACCGCCAGCAAAGCGGCGCGGGCGCGTTTGGCCGCCGCGTTAGCCGAACTTGACCCCGCGTCCGGCAAAAAGGACAGCGGCGGCGGCGGCAAGAAGAAAAAAGGCGCCGGAAAAGCAGGCGGCAAAGGCAAAGGCGCCGGCAAACCCCGCGTGCAGATGTTCAAAACCCGCGATGCGAACAACGATGGCAAACTAACGCGCGAAGAATTCTCTTCCTCTTTGCCCGATAAAGCCACCGCCGCCGAACGGTTCAACTCCTTCGACTTAAACAAAGATGGCTTTCTCAACCAAGAAGAGTTCGTGACGATGGGCGGAACGAAAAAGTAGTCGTCGCACCCAAAAAAACGCCGTCGCTTTGCACTTACGCAAAGCGACGGCGTTTTTTTGCGCCTTTTCAGCCGCAAAGTTTACGCTACCGCGTCTAATCTCCGCTTAACTTCGGCGTAAACGTCGGCGGGCAAGGCGCCGCGCGCGGCATCTTGCACGTTTTCGCGCAAATGTTCGGGGCTTTTGGTGCCGACGATGTTGGTGCTCATGCCGGGATGGGAATTGGTGAAACGAAGCAAGAAGCCGGTGCGCGTTTCGCCGTCTTCGAGCAGTTCATCGAGTTTCGCTTTTTCCCAACCTGTCCACTTATCCTGATTACCCAAACCGGCTCCGGGTTCGCCGCGTGCCACACCGCCGCGCACAATGACGCCTGCGCCGCTGTCGGCGGCTTTTTGTATGAGTTCTTCGTGTTCGCGTTCAAAAGCCGAGTAGGGAATCTGAAAAGTATCGAACACGCCCCAGCCGATATAGGTTTCAAGGTGCGGATTAGTGGATGAAATGCCAATCCAACGCACTTTGCCTTGCGCTTTCATCTCTTGCAGCACAGAAACCAAGTCGCCACTCTCGCATTGTTCGACGCTGGGGTTGTGAAGCTGCATGACATCCACATAATCGGTCTTCATGCGCTCTAAACTCTCGTGCAAACCGCGAAAAAGATTGTCGCGCGTCCAAACGTGCGGCGTGTCGTCGGTGTGTTCGTCGCGATGCACGACGGTGCAGCCGCACTTTGTGGCTAAAACATACTCGTCGCGCCGATGAGAAATGTAGCGCCCGATATATTCTTCGCTTTTGCCGTAATCGTTGGCGGTATCAATGAACGTAATACCTTCGTCCAGCACGGCATTGAGGATGACTTCGGCTTCGGAATCCTCGATGGGGCGCCCGCCCCAGATGCGCGACCCGCGAATTTCCATCGCGCCGTGACCGAGTTTGGTCACTTTCAGGCCGGTGCGACCCAATGTGCCTTGCGGCAGTGTGTTACTCATAAAATCCTTTGGTAATAATAGACTTGACTCACCTAAGCACAAATTAAGCAAAATCCCGCGTGTCTGTCACACGGGATTTTGGGTTTGTTTCTTCCGAGATTTGCGGGCATCTCTTTTAGCCGCGTTTGATGCTTGAAACGTGGCTAATTGCTCATCGTTCTCTTTTTTAGGCGTGTTGAGAACTGTTTTTGCAATTTCCTTAAATTCAGAAATAGGAATCAGAGGGGTGTCTTTAGCTGGAATGGTTTTCTTGCTCATGGTCTGTTTCACTTTCCCTTTGCAGGGGGCGCTTCATTATTGTTTCGACTGTGCCATATATCAAGCCCTGAACACCCTCTGGCGTGCTATGTTCAATATCATACCAATGTCCAAGTTTGCTTGTCCAACTTCCGTCTTTCTGTTGTCGCGCCGCATGAGTCGGCAGACCATTCTGCCCCACATAAATGGCTATTTTTTCAAAGCCTATTTCCAACTCAGCCGATTCAGCCAATTCGCATTTTTGATACCCAAGTGAAGCAAACATTTCCTCAAAACCCTCTATCTTAGGGTTTCTGTTCTGGATAGGCCAATACCCTCTGCCATTTATTTGAATAGGCCACCACCAATCATTATTGGCGCCAGCAGCATGGGCAATGCAATTGTAAACAGCGTCTTCCGCACTGGTTGTATAACCACCAGATTTTTCAAGATAGGGAAAGACTGCGATAATCTCTGGTTTGAGTTCCTCTCGCATTTTATGACGTGTAGCCTTTCTCTCTACCCCATTGAAGCCATGCTTCTTTCATCTCGCTGAAACTTTGCCCTTCTGTTGTAGGAGGGCATTCGCGCGAGATATATTCCAGCGCCCAAAACCAATGTGCAGGACGCTCTTGCAACTCTTTTAGTATCAAGGGGATAGCGACTGGCCCTAAACCAATAATCATCTGATAGGCGGGGTGCATCACCACAACGCCCAAATCTGAAAGAAAAATGGTTTCGCTGCGCCACTTAGCCACAAGTCGTTGAAAAACCTCGCTCATTTCATTACCACCTTGCCCCTTCTCATCAACATCCTCTCCGTCTTCAGGCAGCCCAACGGGGACATCGGAACTTGTTGATTTTCCTGACTCAACAAGTGCAGCAGGTGTAGCCACGCCGCCTACTTCTGGACTTTCAGGCAGGAGAAGAACGTTTGCAAATGCTCCCATTCCTTCTAAGGCCCACATGAAGTTTTCCACAGTAGTCGAATCGTGTTCTACGGATGATGAATCACTCATTGGTTTTTCCCTCTTGTAGCTCGTTGTCCTTTGCAGATACCGTGACTGTCTTTAATTCGCCTTTTTCTATCTTGCCTTGCAGGTCTTCCGCAAGACGAATCTTTTCTTCAAGCCATTTTTGCAATGCCTTAGCAGTTTCAATGTTAAGCACAACATCAACCTCCAACTCACGAGTTATGCCAACCTTACCTTGCCTTGTTTCGATTGCTTTTCCGTCTTCTGTCACCTCAAGTTCGGTGGACTGCGGGATAGCGTTTCTCTCATTGAAAAACGTCATCTGAATGTTTCTATGTGACGTTAATCCTCCCCAAACTCCGTCGCAATGAACCACGCGAAAGAAATTGCTTTTGATGAAGTGATACTTAATTTTTTTGCGCCCTTTTGTTAGTTTGGGCAGTTGGACTCCTCCAACATTTGCCTGTGACTCGGAACTCATCATGTTTATCTTTGCCGTGCCCTTCTTTTCGGCCCTCGTCGGCAACCCTTTCAGTCAGGACTTTTCTCGGTTAATTGCCCGTAGGTCAACCGGCGTCCTACCACAGATTTTAAGACTTTTTCAAAGCGTTGTGCGTCGTTTCCTTTTCGTTCATTGAATCGAAAAGACTGCTCGTCAAGGTAGCGGGAAAGGTGTTCTGCATTTACGCTAACGTAAGTGCCCTTTAGAGTGCGTTTGAGCAGAGTCCAGAAGTTCTCAAGGTTGTTAGTGTGAACGTTTCCCACAACGTATGCAACGGCATGGTCAACGCATTGGTGAACGTATTCAGGATTCAAACCTTGATAAGACGGGTTAGCGTCTGTCATCATTTCAGAGCCGACTTTGACAATGGCTTTAACCTCGCCTTGCAGCGTTTCTTTTGTTGTGTCGGGAACGTGCTTGACGTGAACCTTAGAGAGTTTGCGCTCTTTGTTTGTTTTGGTGCTGCCCTTGCCCTTGACTTTGGGTTCGCCGCGCTCCATAACGCCAATCACAATTTCTTTGCCACTGGCACCGCGCCCGCGAATTTTGGCCTCTCGCTTGTGCTTGTGCATATTGGCAGCCTTGCCACCGATAAACGTCTCATCGGCTTCAACCGTGCCGCCCATCTTTTCGATAGTGCCGTTATTCATGGCAAGGCGAATACGATGCAACATAAACCAAGCGGTCTTTTGGCATACGCCAATCGCACGATGTAATTCGTAAGAACTAATACCGTTTTTGGCACTGGCGATTAACCACATAGCGGGCAACCACTTGTTAAAACCAATCGCACTATCTTCAAAGATAGTGCCGACTTTGGCGCTGAATTGCTTTTTGCAATCTAAGCACTTCCACATACGGCGCGTGCTAAGAAAGCTGATTCTTTTGGACTCGCAACATGGGCAAACAACGCCGTCCGGCCAGCGCATTTGCTTGATAAATTCAATGCAAGTGTCGGGGTCGGCAAAATAAACCATTGCTTCACGAAGGGTTTGCGGATTGTCAGAAATGTGTTCCATAGACTTGACTCACCTAATATTTTATATGATTTGGTCAGGTGAGTCAAGTCTATTATTACCAATCCTTTCGTCTTACTATGTTTGGCGGTCAGTCGTGCCTCACTACTGAAAAGTCTAATTGGTTAAGGTTGTCCATAAGGCAAAAGAATTTTTTACGAAGATTTGCTGGAATCTGTGCGGCGCAGCATATATCCTTTAGGTATCGTGTCGAATTTAAAGCGTCATCATCGCACTCAGTAGGAACCTTGTGAATCATAAATTTAATTTGTCTCAAATTTCTTCCCTTTCGTCTGCGCGCAAAGCCTTCCTGCGTCTGTGGACACCAATTTTCGCAATGATTTGCCTTGGTGCGTTTCTGTCGGGATGCCGCAATGCCGCGCCATTGCCGGAAGCCGTCGCCGCGCCCAAAGTGGCCGCGCTGCCGAAACCAACTCCCACGCCAACAGAAGTGCAAAGTGACGACGCCGTGCCGCGTTGGGCGCTCGGCAGGGACTTCAATCACGGCTACACCAAGGAAAAAGTCATCGCGCTCACCTTCGATGACGGCCCGTTTCCCACTTACACGCGCCAAGTGCTGGACATTCTGAAGAAAAACGACATCCGCGCCACATTTTTCATGATCGGCTCGATGGTGAAGGCTTACCCGA
>JANMKN010000119.1:0-14033 GCA_031372065.1 Abditibacteriaceae bacterium
CAGGAAGTAGACAATCACCCACAGGCCCAGAGCCGCGATTCTCCAATGGAGAATCGCGGCTCTATTGTTTTTACTTTGAGGAGACAATTATGAAATTGTTTGGACTAAACCGGAAACCGGAAGTGCGCGGCGAAGTTGCAACCCCACAAACACAAGGGGAGCAGACTGATTTCGCGGGCCGGGCACAGGCTATGAACGCGCGCGCTGCGACAGCAACCACCACGGAAGATGCCATTAACGTCATGCAGGAAGCTGCTGGCATCACAAACGACCTGATGAAAGCTGTCTCGGCTATGGCGGCTCCCAACCCGACAGAGCCGACAGACGAAACGACAGACGAGCCAACGGACGAAACCATTGGAGATGATGCAACGGCCCCTGACACTGCTGCTGCTCCTCCCGCCTCCGATGCTGAGGCGCCTGCGGATGCAACTCCCGAAGATGCAACCTCGGCGACAGAGGATGACCCTGATAACGCACCGAAGCTGGCTAAATCTGTTGAAGAATTGCTGGCCGAGGCCAATCGCGTCGCACAGGACAATGGCGCCGAACTTCAGGTGGACGCCTCTTCCTTGATTGGCGCGCTTTTGAAATCGGTGGCCGCCAGTCAAGAACAAACCGAAACGACCAACAATTATTTGGAGCAACTGGGCGCGCTTCTCTCAAAATCACTCGAAGGCCTTTCCGCAATTGCGGAAAATCAGCAAGCCTTGCACGAAACCCAAGTGGCGCTTAATGAGCGCCTTGATCGCTTTGAAAACGACCAGCGTGAAGGCGCGATTGCTGCCGATAATCAGCCGGAACAGCTTGCCAAGTCGGTAGAAGCGATGCTCCAGCCGATTATCGGTTATGTGAACTCGCAAAGGCAGGCACCGCAAGGAACGCCCGCCGGACGCGCGCCGCTGGCGCCGAATTCCGTGGTTGGGGTTAGTCTGGCCGATGCTGCGCCGCTCATTGAGCCGGAAGTCGAATCATTCAACGGCTTTACGCGTGCTGAATTAAAGAAGAGCATCGAGGTGCATATTCGTTCTGACCGCGCCAAAGAAACTGGCATTAACTCCCAGCATTTTTTGGCGATTGGCCGCACGCCGCTTTCCGAACTTGATCCGTTGATTTATGAAATCGCGGCCAGGGAACTAAAGCGGCCTTTACCCGGCAATTAACCGCAGTTTTCACACATTCAAACATTCCAGAGCGCCAAATAGCCAAAGGCTTTAGCTTCCCGCTTCATAGCTACCAGCTTCAAGACGCGCCATTTCGCATTTAGTGAGGAAAACACAATGGATTTCCCCAATGGTAATACGCTGAGTTGGAAAGACTTTCAAAAGTCGATCTCAGCGACGTATGAAACGCGTTTTGGCGCGGACGTAGCGGCTGGCATGGCCGAGGCGTTCATGGAAAGCGCTCTGGAAAAGGGTTTGGCTTCGACTGGCACGCAGGCCATCGCCGGTGTGACAACGGGCGGCGACGCCACCACAATGGAATCGCTTTATGATGAGGTCGTTTCAACCGAACTCAACATGAAGGATCACGCCACCATCTGGAACGATTTGCAGAAAATTCCGGTTTTCGAAGAATTTGTGCAGAAGGTGGACATGAACTCCTACGGCGGTTTCCGTCGTGGCGGCTTCATTAACCCCAACGTCGCCAGTGGCGGCGTAACCGGACGCGTGCCCAATCTCAAGCGCGCCGGCATTCCTGTTCGCTGGGTGGGCGGGCGCTTTCAAACGTTCACCAACTTGAACAGCCAGCGCACGCTCGGCCTCAACACCGACCCGGCAATTGGCAACGCCACCGAGATCAACTCGGAAGCTCGCTTGCAGCAGATGATTCTCAACGCCAACGAATTGTGTTGGCATGGCGACAACGACATCAACTCGCTCGAACCAGAAGGCATTTTGAAGCAGATTCGCGGGCACTATAGCAAGGCCAAGCCAACGCGCCTTGATATGAAAGGCCAGCCGATCACGCGTGATTTCGTGCCGACGCTGCGCACTATGTTGCGCCTTTCCGGTGGCAACTGGACGCATTTCTACGGCGCGCCCACGATGTATAACGACTTGGAATTATCCATGCTCGGTGACATCCGCCGCGCGGACGGTCAGGCTGCCACGCTCGGTATGTATCCCGAAGAGGCTTTGATTCGGGACTTGGGCGGCAAGCGTGGCACCTCGCAACTGCGCGAAGACCAATTCTTGGAAGGCCTCGGCGATGAGCCGACTGTCGGCGACGACGGCGCGCCCACGCGTCCCTCGGCGGTCACAGCCGCAGCGGCCACCAACGCCGCAGGTACGAACTTCTGGGGTTCCAACTTGGCAGCGGGTGTTTATTACTATTCTGCTGCCGCAGTCGGCATCAATGGCCGTTCGGCCATTCGCGCGTTGACTGGTAGCGTGACGGTGACCAGTGGTCAGGCTGTAACACTGACCATTACCAATGCCGATGCCGGAACGGTCTTCTTTGAGATTTATCGCGGCACAACGGCCACCAACCGCAAATATCTCTATCGTGTCACCGCCGAAGGCATTGACTCCGGTTCGACGCAGACTTTCAAGGACGATGGCGAATGGGTGCCGAACTGCTCCACTGCCGTTGCGCTAACGATTCGTCCGATGCGCAAATGCCAGAGCATTCACATCGCGCAGCTGCTCCCCACCACCAAAGTGGAATTGCCGCCGGAATTGATGGCGCGTGAAGCTGGCTGGATCTGCGGCTTTACACCGCGTGTGATGAACGAAGTTCACAACGTCGAAATCGTCAACATTGGCCGTTACACCGGCTAAAATCGGCGATGGAACCAATTAACTTTAAGAGAGATGTGCTACTCAATAGCACATCTCTCTTAATTCAAATCTATCAAGAGAATTTCTGAAGAGATTTGAAAACCCACCAATATCCACCAAAACCCACCAATTTCAGGTAAAAACAAAGGAGTTTTTCGATGAAACGACATCTGAAACAAAAACATTGCTTATTACTATTTGCTGCCTTGTTGAGCGGCATTTGCTTTGCCTTGCCTTGCGCCGCCATTCCCCGTGCGCCTATTCCCTGCGCGATTCCGACTTTGGACCTTACGGTGAACCATGGTTCACAAAACGTCGTGACGCGCTATAATAAAGCGCGAATCTCTTTGTCCGGCTTCACTCTTCCCCTGCCGGAGGGAAAGGCAAAAACCATGTCCAACGTGCCAGAAACGTCTCCAAGCACATCCGTCATTCCACGCGATACGGATGGCACTCCGTTATCCTCGACACCGATCATATTGCGCGGCTCTCAGCCGATGCGCCCTGCTGAAAAGGTGCCACTGGTCAAATTACAATGCTCCGATTCATTCGAGCATATGTGGGGTGAACCAACACAAACCGGCGCGGGACAAGCGCACATCGGCGCCGACGGCGTGGTGTTGGAACCAGCGCCGATTGCCAGTGCCTTGCTGAAAGTTTTCGTGGAAGACCCTAAAACTAAGGTGCGCGACTTTGTTTTCAAAGCAGCGACTGACGCTTATTTGAAAATTGTCGCCGATTACGAGAAATCCCTTTCTCGAAATCCACAGACGGATGAAGATTTTGGGCCTTTGGTCATCATTGAATGCCCGACTCTGGCTGGGGAACAGACGACCACGCCGGCAGGCACGACGATTGACTTTGATGCGCAGGGCATCGGTATCACTGGCGAGCGCATTTATCAGCAAATGCGTCCGGCGTTTGCTGGCGATGGCACCAACACCACCAAAGATGCTCACGAAATCTTTTTCCGGGGTTATGTGGAATCTGCTAACGAAAGTGCGAACGAAGCACCTAATGAAACCGCTGTCAGCGAAGCGCCTGTTGGAGTGGACAACGCAGAAATGCGTCAGTCTGATAGTGAATCAAGCAGCGGTTCACAGCCGCCCTTGCCGCCCTTGCCTCCCTCGTATGAGGATGGTGGATTGCTCGCGCAACGTCTGTCTGCTGTGATTGGTGCCGACAAGGTCAAGCTGCTAATCGATGCAGGTTTGACTGATGTAATAAGACTGTCAAATGCAATGCACGACAGCAGTTTTCCCAAGGGCTTCGGCGCGGCCAGCGTCAAAAAGCTGGAGGAGTTTTTGACTGCGGAACTGGACACTCCCACAGATGTTCCCGCAAACACTCAGACGCCCGAAACGCCAGACGCTTCGTAAACTGATTTATTCGCATTAACAGGCCAAGAGCCGCAATTTCCTAAAAGGAAATTGCGGCTCTTTTGTTTTTATAAGAAAAAATCTGAAAGGAAAACCGATGGCAAATCATTTTTTAGATAATGTGACGGATATGTTCCCACCCGAAGAAAAGCGCGTGGCGAAACCAAAAGACACGAATTTGCCTGATAATTTGGTCTGGCAATCAACAGGCCGCGCCGCCTCGCGCCTTGTGACCCAAGATTTTACGTTAGCGGTCGCTCTCTTATGTGCTGGATGGGAGGCGCCGGATTTGACTCCCATTGGTCACTCCAAGCGTGGCAGACTGCGCGTTTCCTTTAGTTTTCCTATGCCAAAAGGCCACTCCCAAGCCGCTGTCGAAGATAAATTCCTCCGCAAAGAAATGCGTGCAGAGGTGAGTCGCGTTTTTGCGGAATCGCAATCGTTAAAGGCGCGCATTTATCGCTTGTCGCGTTCATTAGATGAAAACGCAGCCAATGACACTGGGAATCAAGAAAGCAGCGAACCGGACGGGCAATGAACTGAATGGGTAGGGAAGGGCGATAGGTTTATATGGCAAAACCCCTGATTGTCAGTTCCGCGCAAGTGCGCAAGGCTCTGGCTGGAGCCTCCATGCAGCGTTTCATCAGCGCGCTTGGCGCAACGGAAGAAGAGCGCAACGCCGAAATCGAGACTTTAGTGCGCGAATCACAAAGCGAGTTTGAAACGCTTTGCGGCGTGCATCTTTTTGAGACCCGCATCATCTCCCGGCCTGCGGCGGCGACTCTGACGCGCCGCACCGCGCTGGATGCCAATGATTACGACAAACTGGAAGACGGCTACACCTATTTCGCTGATGATTTCCGGCGCGGGCCGGTTTCCGTGCGTTTGCGTAAACGCCCGATTGTGTCGGTGCAGGGCGCCTCGCTGTCTTGGGGTAATACTGTGCAAGGCAAGCTGCTCGAATTTCCCCAAGACTGGATGGGCGCCGACTCGCGTTTGGGCAATTTGCAAATCATGGCGGTTTTTGGTTCTGGCACTCTGCGCATCAACAATGGCCTGTTGATGCTGCCGGTCTTGGGGGCCATTATGCAAAGCGGCGCCGTTCCGCTGCTCTTTTGCATCCATTACACGGCGGGTTTTCTGCCTTATGATTTCAATCCCGACACGGATGATTTGGATGAGGCGTGCCCCGACTTTGAAAATATTCGCATGGTCGCTGCTGGTGTCAAAGCGCTGACCGCGCTCAAAGTCCTGAAAAATACGCGTTTTGCCAAAGGCGCCGGTGGCGGCGCTGTGGCGATTGACGGCATCTCGCAAACTCATCAAGCCGGACGCTTTGCCGATGAAATTCAAACGCTGGCCGATGATGTCAAAAATGCCAAAACTGCACTGAAAGAATTTATGGGCGGCGTGGATTTCATGTTTGCGTAAAAGGCTTTGTAAAACGCTTTGTATCATGCCACTTTTTGTGATTCCACATTCTTTTAGTTTAGGCCTCTGGTTGGTTGTATTTGCGGTTGTGGGGTGGCGTTCGTTGGATGAGCGCCAAAAGACCATCCTTGACGACGATGATTTTCCAGTGGGCTTTGTTTGCGTCATTGTTTTTGTATGGGGCGTGTGCCTGATAGTCTCCACTGGCGCTCTCTGGGTCTTCTCCGGCCTATAAAAATAAAAGGGGGACAAAGGTAAATCCAAGGTAAATCGAAATGGCAGACGCGTGGATTGACATAGATGCAGACGACATTGCCGAACTTGTGGCTGATCGCGGCGAATTCGTAGATGTTTATCGCGCCACGCCTTGCCCCTCGTGCCTCAATCAGGATGCCGCCAACGAAAGTTCGCGCGTCGAAGGTTGCCCTTATGGCTGCGAGGATGGGCAAATCTACGCTTTACTCGAATTGCCTGACGATGTAGTTGTTGTGATTTACGACTACAACAAGGGTGTCTGGCGCCCCGAATTTGGCCGCGTGCCTTCCGGCGAAGCGAAATGGATTAGCATGGCGGCGCAAGTGACACTGGGCAATCAGGATCGTGTGGTTTTAAAAGACCGTGAGGAAGAAGCGCGGCAAACTGTCAAACGCGGCGTTGACACCTTATCGCATCCTTTCGCATTCGAGGTCTTACGAGTAGAGCAAGGCTTAACGCAATTTGTGGAGGGCGACGATTTTGAATTGGTGCCAGGCACACAGGACAATGCCGGCAATCCCTTCACGCCCTCCTCCATTAACTGGCTGACCGATGGCCCGGACGTAGACGAGAATTACTCCGTGTCTTATCTTCGCCGTCCGCGTCTCATTTATCGCGGTGATGATATGCGGCCCGCGCGCCGTAATTTCACCGGCGATCAGCTGGTGCAACGTTTAACACTCACGATTCTGCCACTGGCAAATGGATAAGCATGAATACTTTCAGCGTTCATTCATGGGGGCGAGAAGGCGTAAACGGCGCAATGGAAACTCCCTTATCAACTCCCTTATCAACTCCCTTATCAACTACCTTGGGGTTTGCGGTGCCTCGGTCTGGAGAACCTGGAGAATCAAGCGAAGTAGCACCCATCGGGCAAATTGGGCAAATCACGCGCGCGCTGCCCTCGTTGCAGAATATCGTGCGCGTGGTCGGCCATCCCTCGATGCGTATTTTTCAGGATAGCAATGGGTGGACTGTTTTGGCCTTGCGGCGCAATATCTCTCGCATGGTGGAACTGGGCCAAAGCGATGTGCAGTTCATCCAGCAGTTTGGGGATCGTGTTTTAGCGCAATTAAAAGCGATGTCGCGCGGGCCACTCACAAAAAGGGATTTGCGCCGTTTGGGGCATCCTTACGGCTTTAATCGAAGTGGCGCGAATGGTCGTCAAATAAAGACAACACGCGCGCTGCCGCGCCGCGTAAACGGCAAATCCTTAAACCACGTCCAAGGCGTGCGGGGCAGTGTGCCCACGCTATCGATCATAAACAAACAATCCGGCGCGCTTGAAAAAGCGTGGCATTGGGATTGGGTGCGCGATGAAAATGGGTTTGAAATCCGTTTCTGGAACGAAATGCCCTATGCTTTCCAATTGGCAAAAGGCACTAAGAAGATGCAAGCGCATGGCCCGTTTTCGTATGCACCCTTGCAGAATTTGCGGCAACTGGACAGCCAAATTCAGAGTGTCATCAGGCGCGTTCGAAGCCGCCAAATCGCCGAAATGATGACGGAAAACGTATTCGCCGTGTTGTGAACTGACTATTGTGAATTATGGTGAACTGTTGTGAACCATGGTTCACAATGGTTCACAATGGGCTTTTCCTCATGGTGGATAAATCAGTAGATAAATCAAAGGAGTTTCCAAACCAACTATGCCCGATCCAATGCCGAACCCCGATATTAATGAATTATGGGCGGGACTGACGGCCAGTAACATTCGCCTTGATAAAGTCTGGGCGGGTGTGAAAGAGGTTCTCGCCGCTAAAATGCCCGGTATGGTGGCACGCTACAACACGGAAAACTCGCGCACTGGTTCTAACGCGCTGCCAAAGCCCACTGAATATTTCACCGGCGGGGTCAATTTAGATGATAAGGACAAATTGCAATTGCCGGTCGCTGTTGTCGGAAGCGAAAGCGAGTTTTTGCCGCTTGGCCCCGCTGCTCAGTCGTCGAACAATACCACCTGTATTTGGATGGTTTACCGCGCCACGCTAACAGACGATCAGGTGCGGGATAGTTGCTTGCTCATCCATTTAGCTTTCGGTGTCATGTTGGGTTATCAGATGGGCTATCAAAATAGCATCGGGCAACGGCTCTGGACTTGCCTTTCGCCGGGAGCGGTGCGGGTCATTCCCAAAAGTGAAAAGTCACTTTACGGCGGGTGGTATTTGAATTTGGATGTGGTGCAAGGCCCGGCGCCGAACGTCGCGAGTTTGTATAGCGGCGCTTAAAACTGCACGCTTTAAAAGCCGCACGCTTTAAAAGCCGCACGTTTTAAAATTTCGCGTGTTAAAATAAAACAGAGATTGAATATCGAGAGCCGCCTCAGAGATAGCGGCCCCATTTTTTTGCAGGCCCAGAGCCACATTTCCTTTTTGGAAATGTGGCTTTTGTTTTTACGTTATGGGCCAAAGGGGTTACAGCTATGCCAGCAACAGTTGCAGAAGCAACATATGGTGGATTGCTCGCGCGAGGCGGGCAAGTTGGCTTTGCCAAATTCGCTCTGGAAACAAACAACGGCACCGGCGGCGCGGGCATGATCACGCCGGGTGTGGAAACCTTGCCCGCCGCGCCCAGTTCACTGGCGAACATCGGTTACTGCGATGTTCCCACCTTCCAAATCGGGCAAAACGGCGGCGAAATTCGTGGTGTCGGTGCCTACCGCGCTCTCAAGCTCACCAAGGGTCGCCGTGATGTGACCGTGCGCCAGCAAATGCGCATCGGCAACTACGGCTTCTTGCGCTATGGTTTGCGCAGTGCCGGACTCGGCGGCACCAGCACATTTATGGGTTTGCCCGTTTTGTGTGTGGGTGGAGGTGCGCTCGACCAGTTCGGGGCCGGGTTCTCGTGGTTGGCGCGTTATGCGTTGATGCGTGAATTCAGCTTCACGTTCACCGACCAGCCCAATTCGCCGGTGACGGCCTCGGCAGAAATGTGGGCGATTGCGCTGGATCGCGTCGGAGCGGCTCAAGCCACAACGGGTCTGCCAGCAGCTTTAGTGACCGCTGGTGGCGAACAACTGATGTGGCAACACGCCCGCTGGTTGTTGGATGTCGGCGGTGACTTAACCGAATTCAAGAGCATTCTGAAATCGGTTACTGTCACCGTTACTAACGAACTGGAACGAGTGAACACCAACTTCGATTGGGGCGACGATAACCCGCTTTCGCGAACGGCGATTCAAATCACGCCGCTGTCGGAAACGGTTAAAGTGACGTATCAGTTGCATGATATGCTGCCACCCGATTTCTTAGATGCGGCGGCTAATTCCACCAACATGGGCGCTATCATTTTGGAAGCAACTGACGCTAAAGCCGGCGGAAGTAAAACCATGACTTGCACCATTGATAACAACCTTATTAATGGTTTTTCGCTACAGGGCGTGGCGCCCAATGCAAAGATGGAATTCAGCATGGACACCATGTCCAGTTTCATCACGATTTCGGCGTAACAAAAATGGCTGCCCTGTTTTGCAGGGCAGCCATTCCATGCCACTTGGTTCGATTAAGATGGCAAAACGCCAACACCATTGATAACAACCTGATTAACAAGTTCTCAATGCAGTTTCAATTCCATATTTCAATTCCATTGTGGCTGTGCCTGTAAACAAAATCTTACCAAATTCCTATGTCTTTCGATCCCAGTAACGACTATTCTGAATTTGATAACGTCGGCAGCGGTCTTAATGGAACGATTGAAGGCCTCATTAACATTGATGGCTCGGCGTCCGCGTTTCGTTATCGTAAAGTTCTACAAATCATCTTTTTAGGTTCCGTCTCCGATAATTTCTCGATAGTTGTTAGGGGAAATTGGACGGTTCGCATTCGCGAAAACTCCGAGCGCAATCCCGATGGCTCGTATAAAGGCGCCATTCTTTTTGAGCAGGAAGTGACGTGGGAAGCCGATATTATCGCTTTTAATTTCGGCGGTATTGACTTTGTGACGTGGGCGCCACGCGGCCCCGCTGGATCTGGTGAACACAAAACCAGCATCGTGAATGGCGAAGCCTGCGCCGTTGTGACTGATGTAAACGCGGGCAACGATGCCGAATTGGCTGCTTATGGTGAAACAGGAGCATGGCGCTTTCTGGATAACAGCGCGGTTCGCCCGACATTTACGCCCGGTCAAAAATACGATGTCGAGCGTGGCTTTGTGCCGACAGAAAGTTTCAATCCCACGGGCGTGGCCTCCATCGGCGGCTTTGTCTTCTTTTGTGAGTGGCAAAGCGCTGATTATTTAGGCGATGCTCCTGAAGGCGCCATATTCGAAACAGTTTTCGATCATTGGCAAGTTGGCACCATCGACACAGAAGCGGGCTACACATTTTCCTACAAGGCAGGCGATGAATTATTCGACGGATTGCGCGATGTGTGGACAGGACAGGGATGGTGGTTTCATAGGGCAGAGGGCGCCATGCGTTGCGCCCGCACGCGGCGCGATGAAAGTTTCGTAGCCAATGACGATGACCCGGCGGTTTTAAGTGGCGCTTTTGGCGCGTTTCGGGCCATTCAGCACGGACACAATCTTTTTGTAGTGCATCAGCAGGGCGCGGGCATCGGCCTACGCTATTCGTTGGACGATGGCCGCAACTGGGAGGGGATTGACAATATGGTAACCGGTGTCACGCAAATTGACGCGATTCGTGATAGCAGCGGTGGCTCGTTATTGATTCTGGGCAAGGCAAAAACAGCTTTAACAGGGACGGAAGTGATAGGAACCGTTGCCGCTTCCGATTTGGTGCGCGTGCTACTGTGTTCTACCGAAGAGACCAATGAGACTGGCCTACCAAAACTGTGGAAAGTCAAGGAAATCTGCAAAATTAGCTCGGCTGATTCTACACCGTTGCCCGCGAAGCCCAAAGGCCGTTTAACCAGAATCGGCACGGGTTTGGAGTGGCTCATTCAGGATGGCTCCGACATCAAAGTGTGGCAGTCCCTCGACGGCGGCCTGACGTGGACGTTTATCCCATCAACAAACTAAAGAGTGAAGGGCGATTATGCCAAGTGTCAAAATTAAAGAACGCGCCGAATTCCAGATTCGGGCCTACACCGCCGATTATATTCCCAGAGTGACCTCGCATCATTTTTCGATTGCGGACGTTTTTCAACAGTTACTTTTTCGCGATCAAGGCGAAAGCTCACGTTTTTCTCTGGATGACACCGATATAGCCCAATCGTGGGGCCGTCAATCGGAATTTCGCTCTATCTCCAACGAAGCCCAATTCGTGTTTTTGGGAGACCGCGTTTATTTTGGCGCCGAAGCGATTCGGGCAGCGCATAACGCCAAAGCGGATAGCTCGGCTATTTCAGGGTTCTGGCCCCGCCCTTATGTGTTTTATCAAAACTGTGTGATGCAGCCGGCCTTGCCCAGAGAACCCAAAGGCAATGCCGAATTCTCCAAGTTGCGTTGGAAGTCAATCAGGGGCGTTTCGGTAGGTGGGCGCACGCGGTGGGAAACCTACAAGCCGCTCCGTTGGCCGGACGCTACTTTTATCACCCACTCTGCCCAGACTCCCAACGCCATTGTCGAAGCGCAAACCATTGATCTACTGCCAGCGAATCAGCAATTCTTGACATCGCTTCTGTGGCGCGGCGTGGCACGCGGGCAAAAGGCGCCGCCCGCTTCGCGCGTGATCTTCGGGAGTGGCGCGCTTTCAGTCAAATTTCATTATCAGGCGCCAGCGACGGTTGAATATTGGCAGAACAACGATTGGCACAACTGGAAAACCCTTGAAGGCGCGCCGGTGCCAACGTTTGACAACGAAACGCAAACCGAACTTGCCATTTTGCGCATCGCGGGCCGTCTCGTCGTCGGCGTGGATAATCACTTTTTTGAATTGTTAGGTTCCACAGCGGCTCTGGGGACGGGAACTGATGCCAATGCGACATATGATCTGGTTGATGTGGGCTGGGCAAGGGGCCCCATTCGCGTGCGTCACTTCGGCGTGTCGGCGGAAGCAGGAATTTCCAAGTTGCTGCACCTCGCCAAACTTGATGAGGGTGAGGAACAGCCCATCGGCTCACCGCGCGGTTATAAACCGCTCGCGCCGGAAATTGAGCGCGATGTGAACCGGCCCGGCCTGACGCCGCGCATGGATGAGGAGGCAAACGCCACAGAAGGCACGCCGTATGGCTGGTTTAAAGAAGGCACAAAGGCCGAAATCAGCGCGGAAATTCAACCGAATAAAGTGCATTATAAGGTCAAATTACGCGCTTCGAAGGATGGCATTGTCGCACCATTCGTAGATAAAGTCGTCGCGCGCTATTTGGGCTTATTTACAGTAGATAATGCGCCATACATTGATATTTCTGAGGCTTGCACAACCGGACGCGAGACGACAGCGTTCCCGCCTCATTCGCCGGGAGCGGAGTGGTCTATCAATGTCAATCGCGGCGTTTTGCTCCGTAAATTCGCCACGGCCATGCAGGAATACGTCCGCCAATTCAATCCTATTGAGATTTTAATGCGCTGGCGTTTTGAGGATGGCACCTACTCAGAGTGGGTCGGGCGATTGCATGGTTACATCAATATGATAGGGCTTTCGAACCCACGCGCTAATGACTGGCAAATGACGTTGCAATTGAAAGACTCAATCATGCGCCTGATGAAGCCACATAGCGTGATAGACCATCGTTATTATGCGCTGGATTATCTGCTCTTCCAATTGCGCGGAGCGCCGCTGTTTGGATGGCGGTGCGTTAAAGAGATTTTGGCAATTGAACTGGGAGAAGAGGAAGCGAATCGCTTAGTGGCGTATTTCGCGCCGTATCATTACCCCTTGCTCTCGCCGCAAACTGATACGGTTGGTGCGTTTCAACATCCGCTCATGCAACCGCCGCGTGGTCGCGGTTTTTATTTGAATCCGCCTTGGTGGGGCACGGCCTTGGAGTGGATTAACAATACATTTTGCAAAGCCGACTACGCCATGCTTTTTTACGGCTATCCAACCGGCACTTTAACTGGAAGTTCGCAGATAACTGGCGCCACGATTCCCATTACAGGCACGCAAAATTTGGCAACGCCTTGGCCGGTGCCGATTTACGGGCAGTATCCGTATGTGATTGCCAACCGGCCAACATGGAAGATTCCTGATGCCAGCTACGCCGCTGGCGATGTGAATCTGGTCGCATTTTTAATGGAAGTGACCGGAATGCCGGAAGAACAAATTAACCGTGTGCTGGTGTCCAGCACTTTAGGGGGAGGCAGCGCCGATTTACCTGTGCCTTCGGTTCGCATTGCCGAGCGCGTTTTGCCTGATGACGATCCCAATGCGGCTATTTTTAGCTGGGCGCGCACGTTGGTGCATCAGGGGCCGCAATACTTTTATCCCGGCGCGGCTGAAATCCATGCGGATCAGGTGATTCGCTTATATCGCGGCAAGACGATTCGACGGTGGAAGTTTGATTGTCGCGGTGAGGAGCGTATGCAGTGGGGAGATCTTGCGACGCCAGTGATGATGAACAGTGGCAGCAGCGGCAACTATTCGGATCCAACACTTTCGGATGTTCTAACGCCGGGACTTGGCATTCACGGCGAAAAGTTCCGCATTTGGCGTTTGGTGAATCAGTATAATTTTCATGGCAGCGGCGCCGAACAAATTAAAACGAGTGGCACTTGCCTGCCAGTATCAGCGTTGGGTTTTTGATCAGCGCTGGGTTTTTCAGAGAGGTTTTTAAACAAGCATGGCAACTTACATTGACATCAGCCGGGATGAAAATGAAGCGCGTCGCTCAGAGGACACCGTAGAACGCGCTGTGAACACAATGCTGGATGAAGGCGCGGCGCGGGCAGCGATTCGTCAAGGTGGCTCCCCCTCTGTCCCGGCTCCAATGAAAAACGCCGAGGGTGAACCATTCTTTCTTTTTGGCGAGGCGCTGGTAGATGAGGATGGCAACGGGCGGGCGTTGGCACCGGGTTAAACCCTATTGGGATAACCGCCATTCATTTCGCCATTGGGTTAAAATAATTTTCAATTCAATTTCAGGCCCAGAGCCGCCAATTGCGCGATGAAAAATCGCGCAATTGGCGGGTTTTTGTTTTGGGCTAAAGGAAATTTCTCATGAACGATCAAGGTAACATCCTAAACAGCGAAGCGAACACAAAGTATTACGGTGGCTCAGTGAGCAATGGTTCGGTGCCATCGCATCCAATTCCGCCTTCAGGCCCAGAATTCTTAGTGGCTCCGGTG
>JANMKN010000173.1:0-24497 GCA_031372065.1 Abditibacteriaceae bacterium
ACGGGGTATTTGAATGAGGAGTCTAACTTTTTTGTCAAGTCCTACGAGTTCTTTCTCAAGAGCGCTCCGCGCTCCAAGGGAAGAGTGCTTCGCACTCATGGTCGCAGCAAGCTGCGGGGAATTGAACCCGAAGAGATTAAACCGCGCTCAGTTAAAAATGGGCAACCACTGAATTTCGGCACGATCATTTTGCAGTCCGACCACCTCATCGCCAGTGGCGTTGTATTGGATGCCGTAGGACGACCAATTCCCAATGCGCGCGTTTGGGCGCGGCAACTTCAAAAAGATTTCAACGTAATATGGCCGCAAACCTTCAGTGATGCGCAGGGGCGTTTTCAACTCAAAGGCTCAAAAGCCGACGGCGCAAGCGGCGCGTGGTTTTGTTTTGCGCAAAGCGATAAGGCAAGCGTCAGCGAAATTGGCGGTGCGTTTTTGCCGCAAGTCAGAACCGATTTAAAATTGGTGATGGGACGCTATCAAAGCGCCACGCTTGTGCCGGGTGAAAAGCAGATTTTTCTCGCGCGGCGCGCGCTTTTGCTGCGCTGGATTGACAAAGCATTGAAAGCACAAGACACGCCGCATTTGCGTCAGAAGCGCGCCCAACTCGACCCGTCGCAGCCCTTTTCGCCGAACACTTTGCAAGGCGAAGCCAAAGACCGCTATGCTATGCGGCACGGCGAAGAAATTTTGCGCGCCGACCCGAAAAACATCGGGCCGGCTTTAGCGGCGTGGAATGAGATTAAAGAGCCGTATTTCAGAGCCTACAGCATAGCCGAATCTGCCGATGAATTCGCAGCGGCGCATCCCGATTTAGCGCGCGCTTTATTGGCGCCGCTTTTAGCCGAAGCGCGTCGCCAAAAAGAGCCGCCAATGCGGGCGATTTTGCTGGTTCGCGCCGCCGATATTGCCGCACGGCTCCAAGAAAACAGCGCCGCGACTTTGCGCGAAGAAGCGATAAAAATTGCGACTTCGCTTGGCCCCGACAACATGGAAGGCTTGGCGCGCGGTTATGTAGCGGCCAAAAGCGCGGAATATGATCCCGATGCGGCCTTGCCGCTTTTGGAAAAAGTTTCTGCCGATGACCGTAGCCGTTATGCCGCTAACACGGCTTATCGTTTGGCGCGCCGCGATTTGCCGCGCGCTCTGGCATTGCTCAAACAATACGGCAATTCTGAATCGCTTGAAGATAACACGGCGCGTTTGTGTCACAGCCTCGCGCCGGTAGATTTGCGCGCCGCCGAAGCGCTGGCGCAAACGCTGATAAAACCCAAAGCGCGTTTGATGGCTTTGACTTATATCATCGAGCAAACCGCAAATGACAAAACAACCGCGCGTCGCATTTTTGAGCAGGCGCTAAAAATTGCCTTAGTGTCGCATAAACACGAAGGCAGTTGGGAAGATTGGCAAATCACTTTTTGGCGCGCCCGTTTAGCGGTTTTGGCACGTCAACAAAATTGGCCGGAAGCGACAAATTTGGCTTTGTTAGCCGTGGCCGAAAGTTACGATTCTCCCACCAGTTTCTTGCCTTCCGAAAAACCAAATGCCAGTTCGCGCGATATGGTGCCGATTCCCGATAATGAGGCCGGTTTATTACTGGCCCTTTCGCTGTGCGAGCCGCATTTGGCTGCTGATTATTTACAATTGCTGATGCCGATGCTCAAACCAATAATGAACAAGGGTGCTTATATCGCGCAGCCTGCGCTCATCGCAGCATTGCACAGCGATTTGGCACAAGCCGAAATACTTTTAGCCGCTGCACCTTTAAAGGATTTCACCAGCCCACGCATAGAAGGCGTATCCTATTTGTTGTCCGGCGCTGCGTCATGGGAGTTTGGCAGTGAGAAGCAGCGTCAGGAAACTTTGCAGCGCGCCTTGCATCAGGAATCGCCGGACGAGAACGATTAAACCTCTTTTGAACATCCGGAAAACGGCCCTGTCAAGGGCCGTTTTTTGCTGTTTGCGGGTAAACTGCGCTTTACGTTTCTTTAGGCCAAGCGGGGAACAGAAGTTCTGCTGTTGCGGTCACAAAACGCGTCTGAGAAAGGATTTATTATGAAACGCTGGACAATTGTCGTCCTATTTTTGGTGGCGCTGGGCGCGCTGTTTTGCGCTGTTCCGGCGCGCGCGCAAAATGAAATTTTAAAAGAAGCCGACGCGGCGTGGAATGAAAAAAGTTACGCCCGCGCCTTGGAACTTTATCGCAAGGCCATCGTGCAAAACCAGATTCGTGACCGTGACGAAATGGATTATCGCATCGCGGTGGCGCTGGGCAAAACACAAAAGTGGGACGAAGCTATCGCCGCCGCCAATGCCTTGCTGGGCAAGACCGAATGGAAAGCGCGCATCTATTATTGGCTGGGCCGCCTTTATACCGTTGTGCCGCATCAGGGCTACAAAGTGGCGGGCAAAATTTATCGCGGCGAGGATTATCCGAAAATCGAAGGCGCGGAAAAACCGCAGCCGACTTATTTGGGCGAAGAAGACGCCAAAGCCACGCTGGACTTTTTTGAACGGGCCAAAGTGCAGGCCGAAATCGAACGCAAAAAAGTGATGATTAGCCGCTTTGCCGGGCCGATTCATCCCCTCGCATCGGATGAAGAAATTGATCTCAATTTCGATTTGGCCGCTTATATTCCTCAACGCGAACAAGCCAAATTTTTGGAGTCCTTAGACAAAGCGTGGAAAGACAATCGCAAAACCGTCGCGGGCAATGTTGACATCAAACAGCCTTATAACCCGCAGTGGAATTTGCCGACCAAAGTTCTTTATCTTTATAACGAGATCAAAACGCTCGACCAAAGCGACGACAAGCACGATACAGTTTTGTCACTGATGTCCAAAGGCTTGTTTTTGCGCGCTTACCGTCAGCAAATGGATGGTTGGGCGCAGTGGTATGACGACGCAAAAAAAACCAATATCACGCGCGCTTATCCGTTCGATAATTTGGAAGCGATTCCCAACTGGCGCGAGGCGGTAGAGAATTATCCGCGCGACCCGATTGCCGACCGCTTGCTGATTCTCATCGCGCAAACGCACGATATGAAAGGCGATTCCGTCAAGGCACTGGCGATTTATCAGGAACTGATTCGCAAATATCCCAAATCGAAATGGGTTTCGGATGCGCGAGCGCAAATTCAGCAGATTACCAAACGCGAAATTTCGCTTGATACAATGGGCCAGCAAAAGCCCGGTGAAGCCGCGAAAATTACGGTCAATACGCGCAATTTGAAAAGCGTGAAGTTCAGCGCGTATCGCGTGCAACTCGAAAAAGTTTTGACGCAAGATGCCAAGTTGAACGACCCCGCAATTCAATTCAACGAATGGGAGCGCAACTTTGGCAGCATCGCCAGTGCCCGTCAGTATTTCGGTGAAAAAGTGGCCGAATGGAATTTTAAAATCAAAGACAAAGGCGATTATCAAGGCACTTACGAAACGATTGACACTCCGCTCAAAGAATTGGGCGCTTATGCGATTGTGGCCGAAGGTGACGACATTCGCAGTGCGCGCGTTTTGCTAATTAGCGACCTTGCCATTTTGAAAAAAACTGACCGCGACGAAGCCTTAGCTTTTATCGCCGACGCCAAAACCGGCGCGCCTGTTAACGGTGCTTTTGTCATTCTCAAAGAAACGTATTACGACGGCAACCAGAATAATGACCGCCAAAAAGTGAGCCTTGGGCGTGGTCAATCGGGCGAAGTTGGTTTCTTTGAAAAGAAATTAGTTAGAGGCGCCGGAATCCAATCGCAAAATGTGCAAGCCTTCGCGTGGATTGGCAATCGATACGCTATGACCGGCAGCCAGTATTACGGCTATTACGGAGGCTACGGCGACAATCCAGACGAAGCCAAAGTCTATTCCTACACAGATCGTCCGGTTTATCGCCCCAGCCAGAAAGTGTATTTTCGCCAGATGCTGACGCGCCGCGTGAAAGGCGGCGATCAGGCGCCAATGAAGGGCGTGGAAGTGACTGTAACAGTCACCAACCCCAAGGGCGAAAACATCTACCAGAAAAAGCTGACCAGTTCGGAATTCGGCACCATCAACGGCGAATTTACCTTGCCTGCGGAAACGCCGCTCGGTGAATACAATGTGCAGGCCGAAGTGCCGCAAACTAACCGGCAAATCGCGGCATCTGGTGGCAATCGTTTTCGCGTTGAAGAATACAAGAGGCCCGAATTTGTGGTGTCGGTTGATGCACCTGATAACGCCGTCAAACCCGGCGAAACTGTCGCAGCGAAAATTAACGCCAAATATTATTTTGGTTCGCCGGTTCCCAACGCGAGTGTGAAATATACCGTGCGTCGCAGCCGTTGGTGGGCCAGTTATCATTTCCCGCGCCCGTTTGAATGGCTTTATTCGTATTGGGGCGCGGGCGATTACGATACGGGCCGCCGAAACATCGGCGGCGAAGGTGCGGGCGACATCGTCAAAGAAGGCACCGTTAAAACCGATGCGCAGGGCAACGCCGAAGTGAGTTTTCAAACCAAGGCCGAAGAACCTGAAACCGGCGATTGGTGGCAACGCTATTCCAACCCGCTTTACACCATCGAAGCCGAAGTGACCGACGCCAGCCGCCGCACTATCGAAGGGCAAGGCCAGGTGCGCGTGGCGAATCAGCAATACTTCGCGTTTTTGAATGCCAAGCAGGGCTATTATTTGGCCGGTGACCGCGTGCAAATCGAAGTCGTCACGCAAGACGCCAACGACAAGCCGAAAAGCGCCTCCGGCAAAATGGTGGTTTACAAACTGCTGCCCAATGACAAAGAAGAAAAGGTTTTTGAAGAAGCGATTCGCACCGACGAGAAAGGCCGCGCCACATGGACATGGCCGACGGACAACGCCGGAGAATTTCGCATCGCGTATGAAGCCATTGACGATTGGAACAACAAAGTCGTCGGCTCAACCAATGTTTGGGTGGCCGGGCCGGGCCTCAACAACACGCAGTTTCGCTTGCAGGGCGTGACGATTGTGCTGGACAAGCAGAACTACGAAGAAGGCGACACCGCCAAGGTTTTGCTGATCGCCGATTCGCCCGGCACGACAGTTCTTTTAACGCAAGAAGCGGGCGGCGATATTTTGCGGCGCGACGTGATTTACATTGAAGGCAAAAGCAAAGAAATCACGATTCCGATTCAACACCATCATGTTCCTAACTTCGCCATCGCCGCCGCTGCGGTTAAGAATTTCGAGGTTTATCAAGCGCAGCAGGAAGTTTTCGTGCCGCCGACCAAGCAGTTTCTGGATATTTCTGTCAAGGGCGACAAAAGCGAATACAAACCGGGCGAAAAAGGCACATTTACTATTACCGCCAAAGACTGGTAAGGCAATCCGGCGCGCTCGGAAGTGAGCGTGGCGCTGATTGATGCCAGCTTGTTTTACATTCAAAAAGACTACGCGCCCGATATTCGCTTGTTTTATTACGGTGAGCGGCGCGCCAATTCGGTCAATCTCGATTCGCATCGCAGCGGCCAACCGCAGGCGCATACCGAAGACGACCAGAAATATGTTCAATACGAAGGGCACGGCTGGGAAATGCCCGACGAACTCGGCCTGCTCAACCTGCCGCCGGGCCAGTTTGGTTATTACTACGGCTATGCGCGTAGAGGTCGTGGCGGCATGATGATGGAGAACGAGATGGCAATGGATTCTGTTAGCTCGACATTTGCGATGAATGGGGTAAAGCCCGCCTCGGCACCGATGCAAACTTTGTCAATGGCAGTTGCAGAAGGGCCGTCGGGGGCAATGGCGAAAACGGCGGCTAAGGCTCCAAGCGACACAGCCGAGGCGCAACTCGCCACCGCGCAAGTGCGCTCGAACTTTGCTGAAACGGCGTTTTGGTCGCCGGCAGTTGTCACCAATGGCGGCACCGCCAAAGTGGAAGTGACGTTTCCCGATTCGCTGACGCAATGGCACGCCACGGCGCGCGGTTTATCGCCCGATGTGCAAGTCGGCAGCGGCGAGGCCGATGTGGAAACCAAAAAGAACCTATTGGTGCGCTTGCAATCGCCGCGCTTTTTCACCGAACGCGATCAAGTGGTGCTGACGGCCAACGTTCACAACTACCTCAAAGAAACCAAGCGGGTCAAAGTGTCGCTCGATTTAGGCAGCGATTTGGAATTGACGGCTTATCCGGCGGATGGCGCGAAACTCAATGGCGTTTTCATGCCGCAGGCTTCTGGTTTCCTCGAAGTCAAAGCGGGCCAAGAAGTGCAAGTCAACTGGTATGCCACAGCAAAATCTGATGGCAACGCCGACATAAAAATGACAGCGCAAACCGACAGCGATGCCGACGCGGTGAAGATGAATTTCCCGATTTTGGTGCATGGCGTGCAGCGTTTCGCCAGTCAAAGCGGCGTCTTGAAAGACGGCCAAAATCAAGCTGTTGCCACCATCAATCTGCCCAAAGAACGGCGCTTCGGCCAAAGCGATTTGAATGTGCAGCTCAATCCGAGCCTCGCCGCGACGATGATGGATGCCCTGCCTTATTTGGCCGATTACCCCTACGGCTGCGTCGAGCAAACCATGTCGCGCTTTTTGCCCACCGTCTTGGTGCAAAAAACGCTTTCCGATAGCGGCGTCAACTTGGCGACGCTCAAAGCGCGCGCCCAAGCCTACGAAAAAGAAGCGCAAGCCGCGCCGATTGGTGAGCGCGTGAAAAACAGTGGCTATACCTATCCCAAAGGCCAACCCAACTCGCGCGATTTGGAACAAATGGCTTCGCGGATGTGGTGGACAAAACATCGCGGCAGCAATCCGGTTTACGACCAAGCGGTTGTGGATCAGATGACCAAAGAAGGCTTAGATCGCCTTTATAATATGCAGCGTGGCGATGGCGGCTGGGGCTGGTGGCCCGGTTCGTCTGGAAGCGACGAATATATGTCGGCTTATGTGATGTGGGGCCTTGCAACGGCCAAAGCCGCCGAAGTGCCGGTGCGCGATGATGTTTTGCAACGCGGCTTTGCCTACTTGGAAAAGCAAATGACCGATGAAGATAATCTGCAACTGCTCACATGGATGGCACACGCGCTTTCGATGCGCGGCAAAATGAATGCGGCGGGGCAAAACGTGGTGAGCGGACGCTTGTTCACGCAGCGCGAACGCCTGACGCCGTATTCGCAAGCGCTCCTCGCCATTGCACTTTACAACATAGGCAAACGCGACAAAGCGGGCGTCATGGTGCGCAATTTGGAAAACACCGCCATTGTGGACGAAGCCAACGGCACAGCGCGCTGGAAAATGCAGAACCAGTGGTGGTATTGGTGGAACGACGACGTGGAAACCAACGCGTGGGCGCTCAAAGCCTTCTTGCTGGTTGACCCGAAGAACGCGATGGTTGACCGTAGCATGAAATGGCTCGTCACCAAGTCGCGCGCTAATCATTGGGACAGCACCAAAGCCACCGCGATGGCTGTCAGCGCGCTCAACGATTATGTGCGCGTCAACAAAGAATTCGACGTGGATTACACCATCACCGTCACGCTCAACGACCGCATCAAGCGCACATATCGTGTTAACCGCGACAATATGCTGTTCTTCGATAACCGCTTTATCACCGGCGATTTGTTCCTCGAAAACGGCACCAACAAAGTGACTATCGAAAAGCAAGGCAAAGGCAACTTGTATTGGAACGCGTCCAGCGAATATTTTTCGCTCGAAGAACCAATCAAGGCGTCGGGCAACGCCATCAAAATCAAGCGGCGCTATTTCAAATTGACGCGCAATCCCGATGTCAAAGCCGAGCAAAGCGACGTGCCTGCAACGACAACTTTGGCAGCGCCTGTCGGCAGAACCGCGAAAATCGGCATCATGCCGCCGTTTCCGGTGCCGCAGGAATCCAAGCCGGAATTTGTGCGCAGCGAAATCAAAGACAACGCGACGCTCACCAGTGGTGATTTAATCGAAGTCGAACTGACGCTTGATGCCGACAACGATTATTCATATCTCGTCTTTGAAGACATGAAAGCGGCGGGCCTTGAGCCGGTGGATTTGCGCAGCGGCGCGGCGTGGGGCGATGGCTTGTCCAGCAACGTCGAACTGCGCGACGAAAAAGTCGCCTTGTTCGTTGACCGCTTGCCACAAGGCACCCGCGTGCTGCGTTATCGAATGCGCGCCGAAATTCCGGGCCGCTTCCACGCGCTGCCGACCAACGGCTACGCCATGTATGCCCCCGAAGTGCGCGCCATTTCGGACGAGCAGCGTATTAACGTGAAGGACTGATTTTCACCGCAGAGACGCTGAGGAGAGATTGGGAGATTGGGAGATTGGGAGATTGGAAGATTGGGAGATTGGGCAATGCACTATTTATTCTCCTCATCTCCCGTTTTCCCTCTCTCCCAATCTTCTCTGCGCTCTCCGCATCCCCTGCGGTGAATCCGCTTCTGCTCATGAGTTGGCTTCAGCTTGATCCTCAGAATCTTGTTGGCCGCGCCCGTGATGGCGGCGCGCAGGCGCCTTCGCTGGCGACTTCACTATGGCGCGGCATAGTCGGGTTCATGCTGGTCAGCCTCGCCGGTTTCGCGCCGTGGGTCGTAGGCGGGACGTGGCTTTATAACCATTTCGGCGAATTTTCGGTCTATGTGATCTGCGCGTTTAGTTTCGTTCTTTTCAGCGGCCTGATGTTGCACAGGCTCATCATCGGCCCCGGTTCGTTTGTGCGTTTTTATAAGTTGTTCGGCGCTGCATTCGGCGTTTACGCCGCGACGTGGATATTCTGCTGGATGATGATCGCGGGTGAAACAGGCTGTCTCATCGGCCTGCTTGCGGGCACGGTTTTTATGGGTTTGATATTAGCGCACGCTTTTGAAGCGACGCGCTCCACGATATTCATCGTTGCTGCGCTGTCGTTGAATCTGCTTGGTTACTACGGCGGCTCTTGGATTGAAGGCCTCGTGACGCGAAGGCAGGATTTCAAACTTTGGCTCATAGCGCACGGTGTTTCGCATCCAGCGATGATTGCCCAACTATCATGGGGTGCGGTTTACGGTATCAGTTTCGGCGTCGGCTTAGGCCTTGCGTTCTATTTCTGCCAAGCGCAAGCCCGTGCCTTGTTGAATGACAAAGAAGCGAAGGATTAACAGAACCTACCCTTTTGATCGCACCCGAAATCCCTCTAACAACACAAAAACCGCCTGCTACGCCACACGCGGCACCTGCTACGCTATACGAGACGCCTGTGATGCCACACGAGACGTATAGGACGACGCACAATCTGTCTGTGATAGCACACGAGACGTTTGGGATGGCGCACGAGACGCCTGTGAGAGCGGACAATTTCAAATTGTGTGCTATCCCATACGTCTCGTGTGGCATCACAGGCGTCTCGTGTAGCATCACAGACAGATTGTGTGCCGTCCCAGAGGCTACGCGCCGCGTCCTAAGCCTGTTTTACTGGAATTTGCAGCAAATTAATCGTGAAAGGTATCAAAAGCGGCGCTAACGCTCTCTTTCAAGCGCGGTGTCACTTCTAATCGTTGTTGCTCTAGACGCTTGCTTGCCATCGGCCTCAGTGTGACACTATAAAAGATAATTGGAATCACCATGACAAACGAAAACAACGAGGGCACCGCCCCCCAAAGCCAAGAAACACCGCCGGAAACACCAGACGAAGTTGAAACACCACGCGCCAAGACGCCCTTGGAACTGGTGCGCGAACGCGAGGCGAAAATGCGTGGTCATACAGCGGCTCAAGGACGCACCTCCCAGAACCGCCAAACTTCCTCGGCGGCGAATTCCTACAAACGGCGCCAGCACCAACGACGCGCTGGCTAAATGAGCCGATAACACCTGCTGCCCTTCTATGACCTTGCCCTACGATGCCGTTATTTTCGATTTCGATGGCACATTAGCCGACACCATTCCTTTAATTGTGGCCTCGTTCAATGCCGCTTGCGCCGAGCCTTTGGGACAGGTGCTGTCGCATGAAGAAGTGATAGCGCGCTTTGGCATTCCCGACGCGGCTATGCTGCGCCGCGAGTTGCAAAACAGGCCTGACGCCATCGAGACGGCTATCGAAAACTATTTTCGGCACTACGAAAACGCGCACACGATGGTGCAAGTGTTTCCCGGCATTCAGCAATTGTTAGAAGCCTTGCAACAACGCCGCACACCACTGGGCGTGATGACCGGCAAAGGGCGCCTTGCAGCAGAAATCAGCCTGCGCCAACTGGATTGGCAGCACTTTTTTGGAAGCGTAATCACTGGAGACGATGTCGAACAGCAAAAGCCGCATCCCGAAGGCGTCTTGCGCGCCGCCCGCGAACTGAACGTTGCGCCCGAACGCTGCCTTTTCATCGGCGATTCTCCCGCCGACATCGGTGCCGGAAAAGCAGCGGGCATGACCACCATCGCAGCGCTCTGGCACAACTTTTACGAAGACCAGTTGCGCGCCTGCGCGCCCGATTATTGGGCGTGGACAACAAAAGAATTAGCTCAGTATTTGGGTTTGGAAAATTAAGTTAAAAACCGTCTCACGGTTGCGCGATTGATCCTTTCAATTGTCATAAACTCTCAATCGAACTTTAGCCTGCGGGATGAACTTCTTCAAAGCGTATGTCCCTGATTGCTCCCCTTAATTTGCTTTTCCTCTCGCTCATTGGGGCGATTGTGATGCTGTATATTTTGCGCTTGCGGCGTAAAGAGCGCGTGATTTCCTCTAATTTATTGTGGGAATCGGCTCTGCGCGACTTACAAGCCAACGCGCCGTGGCAGAAATTGCGTTCGTCGCTCCTCATGTGGCTTCAAATCGCGTTTCTGGTATTGGCGGCGTTTGCTTTGGCGCGTCCGGCGATCAAAGTTCTGGCAACCAACGGGCAAACCGTGGCGATTGTCTTGGATGCGTCCGGCTCGATGGCCGCTACAGACGTTTCGCCCTCGCGCTTTGGCGACGCTACGAAAAAAGCCGAAAAACTGGTCATGGATTTATCGCCCGGCGACCGTGCCACGATTATCCAAAGCGGCGCGCAAACACGTGTTTTAGCGCCATTGACAAGTGATAAAGGCGCGCTCAAACGCGCCCTTTTGCACGCGCAAACACAAGACACAGCGTGCGATTTACGCGAAGCGATTGTGTTGGCGGCTTCGCTTTTGAAAAATCAAAAAACGAGCGGCAAAAACCCCGGACAGATTTATGTTTTCAGCGATGGCGCGGTGCCCGCGCTGGCCGATTTGAATACCGGCGATGTGGGTGTGCAATTCGTAAAAATCGGCAAGGGCAGCGACAATGTGGCAATTACCGCACTGGATGTGCGGCGCGATTATTCGGAGCAGGCCGATAATCAAATCTTCGTCAACGTGCGCAATTTTTCGAATCGCGCGCGCAAAATCAACCTCGAATTATCGCGCAATGGCAGTCTGGTGGCCGTGGAACCGATGGATTTGCCGCCCTATGACCGCAAAAATGCGGCGAGCGGCCAAGTTTCGCACATCTTCAATAAATTGCGCTTTCAGGATGGCATATTTACGGCGCGCTTCGATGAAAAAGATGATCTTGCCGGCGATAACGTCGCGTTTGCCGTGCTGGCGCCGCCGCACGAATTGAAAGTGCTGCTGCTTTCCGACAATTTATTTTTAGAAAAGGCGCTCAACAATGACCCCTTTGTCAAACTTTTCCGCGCCGATAAATCTCAGGCGCTTGAAGGTCAATATGACATCGTAGTCATTGACGGCGCCGCGCCGCCCAAACTACCGCTGGGCAATCAATTGGTGTTCAATACCACCACCGACCTGACGCCCGTCACCGTAGTAGGCGAAGCCAAAACACCGGGCGTGGCCGATTGGGATCGCAAACATCCTGTGACGCGCTTTGCGCCATGGAGCGATGTTTTATTCGCGCGTTCCAAAGCTGTGACACTCAAACCGTGGGGACAATCAGTGGTCGAAGCCGAACGCACGCCATTGGTCGTAGCAGGCGAAAAACAAACCGCCAACGGCACGCGCCGCGTTATTTGGTGCGGTTTCGACTTGAGCGAAAGCAATTTGCCGCTGCGTGTGGCGTTTCCGATTTTTATTACCAGTGCCGTGCGCTGGTTGGGCGCCGCGCCGGGTTCAACTGGTGAAAATACGCCGCGCCGTCCCGGTGAAATCGTGCCGCTGACGCCGCCGCAAGGTGTGACGCAAATCAGCATAGCCGCGCCGGATAAATCAGCGCGCACCTTGCAAGTTGAGGATGGCCGCGCGCTTTATGATGGCGCGGAGCATTCGGGAATTTATACCGCTTCGGCCAAGGGCAGCCCGTGGACGGAGAAATTTGCCGTCAGTATGTTGTCCAAAAGTGAAAGCGATATTCAACCGGGCGATGCCTTGAAAATGCAGGAAGGCAAAGCCTTGCAAGGCGAAACCAATGCTCGCGCCAACCGCGAATTATGGGCGCTGGTTATCTTTGGTGCGCTCGCGCTTTTGACTGTGGAATGGTGGGTTTACCATCGCGGTGTTTAGCAGCGAAAACGCACGCTCCATAGCAACTTTACTTTAAACCTCGTGCGGCTTTGGGCCAAATCGCCGATAATGAAAATAACTGATGGTCGAACGTAGAACCATCACAAATGAGAGGATTTCATGGATCAACAACCGTTTAATCAGCCGCCGATTCCACCAGTCGGGCCTCCTTTTGGCGGGCCGGGACAAATGCCGCCCAACGTCTCCAGCACTAAATTGGCTGCCGGATTGTGTGGCATTTTGCTGAACGGGCTTGGCATTCACAAGTTCATCTTGGGCTACACCAAAGAAGGCATCATTACAATTGTGGCTTCGCTCCTGACGTGTGGCGTTTTCACTATTGTGCCTTTTATCGAAGGCATTATGTATTTGGTGAAGTCTGACCAAGAATTTTATGAGACCTATATGCTGAACAAAAAGCCGTGGTTTTAAACTACAGCTCCAAGGTGAGACGTTTCACAGCGCTTCTTGGCTCGCCTTTTGTTTTGCGGCGATCAGTTCTTCATAAAGTTGGACGGTGCGACGCGTGGCAGAGGTTTCACTCCGATGCCGCGCGCTTTCTCGTGCAGCGGCGCCCATTTCTTTCATTTTTTCGGGGTTTCTCACCAAAGCATCCACAGCTAACGCCAATGCCGAGGCCAAATGCGGCACAATTTGACCGGTAACACCTACTTCGATAATTTCGCGGGCGCTAAAGGAGTCAATGGCCACCACGGGCGTGCCGGAAGCCAGACTTTCGCCAATAGTGAGCGGATTGACTTCGGTCACGCTGGGCATTAAAAACAAATCGGCGGCAGCATAATAACGCGGTGTTTGATCGTGTGGCTGCTTGCCTGTGAAAATCACACGCTCGCGTAATTGCAATTCCTCTACGCGCTTTTCGAGGTCTTCGCGACCTGAGCCATCGCCCACAAAAACCATACGGGCATCGCCTCGGTATAAAATGGGCGCCACGGCTTCCAACAGCAAAATCAGGTTTTTTTCCGGCGCAATACGACCTACATAAAGCAGAAGAGCTTCATCCGCTTGCAAACCTAATTCGTCGCGCACTCCAGCACCATCGGCAGTCAAAAAACGATGCAAATCGAGGTCATTGGGAATAACGGTAATCGGCGCTTCGATGCCATAAGTGCGCAGCAGCGTTTCCATACCGGCGGCCACAGTTACGACATGATCACATTTGTTGCAAAACTCGCGCACGATGCGTCGCACCAGCGTTTTTCCAGTATCGGGCATGGGCGACCAGTAATGAACGTATTGCTCATACTGCGTGTGAATAGTGCAAATCAGCGGCAAATCCATCCAGCGCGATAGCATTCGCGCCGCCGTGCCGAGTGTAAACGGATGCTGCGTGTGAACGATGTCGTAATCGCGCCACGCAATGCGCGCGAGGCCGATTGGCGTCATCGGCAAACTGAGAGGAATCCAACCGGGCACCGAAGTGGTCAAAGCGCGCAAGCGTTCCAGCCCCGGTTCGATGAGGGGCTGTTCGGGATGCCACGGCGCATAAACGTCTACTTCGTGGCCTAATTTGCGCAAACCTTCGACCAAAGTGGCGGTGGCAACAGAAACCCCGCTGATAATCGGCGGATAGGCCTCGGTAAACATCGCTACGCGCAATTTACCGGGCTGGCGCGGCGCAGATTTGGAAACTAAGCGGGCAACACTTGTTGGTGACAAACGCGAAGACATGAATTTTCGGGAACTTGACGGCGATTTACGACCTTGTTTAGTATGCTTGACGACGCGCCGCGCCGCCAATTTGCACAGACGTTCATTTATCACATTCGTCAGGAGACAAATCTCATGCAGGACAATTTACAAACCACACAAAACCAATTTGCCACTTTTGGCGCCGGTTGTTTTTGGGGCGTCGAAGCCGCTTTTCGCCGCACGCCCGGCGTTATCGCCACCGTTGTTGGCTACGCGGGTGGCCAAACGCAAAACCCGACTTACAAAGAAGTTTGCACAGGCCGCACCAACCACGCCGAAGTGGTGCAAGTGGAATTCGACCCGGCGCAAGTTTCTTACGAGCAACTGCTGGATGTTTTTTGGGGCAATCACAATCCTACACAGGTCAACCGCCAAGGGCCGGATGTCGGCACGCAATATCGCACAGTGATTTTTTATCACTCAGACGAGCAAAAAGCCGCCGCCGAAAAATCCAAAGCCGCTTTAGAAGCAAGCGGCCAGTTTAGCCGCCCGATTGCCACGCTTATCGAAGCCGCGCCGCCGTTTTATTTCGCCGAAGATTACCATCAGCAATACCTCGAAAAACGCGGTCTTGCTTCGTGCCACATTTAGATTTGCCTTCTCTTCATTGCGAAGCGGGCGCAGCGATAGTTATAATGCCGCCGTTGTTAATTTTCTTTTGAAACGAAAAAACCATGAGTGTTCGTGTGCGCGTGCCGGCTTCGTCGGCGAATTTGGGGCCGGGCTTTGATGCTTTGGGATTGGCGCTCAATGTCTACAATTTCGTGACGTTGGAAGAAAGCGGCAGCCACGACCGGCAACGCATCAGTGTGCGCGTGAGTGGCGAAGGCGCAGGTGCTTTGACGGGCGAAGAAGACAACATCGCCATCATCGCGGTGCGTCATTTGTGGCGTTATTTAGGCTACGAAGCCTCAGAAAACGCGCCGTTTTGCCTGAACTTGGAAAACGCCATTCCCTTATCACGAGGTCTGGGCAGCAGCGCCGCCGCGCGCGTGGGCGCGTTAGTAGCCGCTAATGAATGGGTGCGACGGCGCGGCAAACGCGCCGCTTCACGCGCCGAATTAGTCAATTTGGCAACACAACTTGAAGGCCATCCCGATAACGTCGCCGCCGCGCTGTTGGGCGGCCTTGTCGCTTCGACAAAAACCGAAAACGACAACCAAATCGGCGCTTTAGCCTTGCCACTGCACATTACCGAATTTCCGCGCCTTTTGGTTTTTATTCCCGATAGCGAACTGGCGACCAGCGAAGCGCGCAGCGTGTTGCCCGACGCGATTTTTATGGCTGATGCTACCTTTAACGTCAGTCGCACCGCGCTTTTAATGGCATCGCTGGCGGCGGGCCGCTGGGACAACTTGCACGAAGCCTTGCGTGACCGCTTGCATCAAGACCACCGCGCCAAGCTGATGCCCGGCTTTTCGCCGATGCTGCGCGCCGCACGCGATGCCGGTGCCTTTGGTGCCACTTTATCTGGCGCCGGGCCGACAGTTTTAGCATGGCTGCCACAAGATGACGACATTGCAAGTGAAGTCAAAACCGCTCTCGAAAACGCCGCCGCCGAAAACGAAGTCTTCGGCCATGTCCGCGAAGTCGAAGCAGACCATGATGGCTGCGTGGTGATGTGAGTTCTCGCTTTACCGCCATATTGCAACATGAAACTACGCTTATTACCGACTTCGTAGAATGCTGAAACTGCAAAGGAATTTTAGAAAATTAGATTATAGGATGGCAAAATTAGGCCTTAGGATGGCGGAATTATGTTATAGGATGACAAGATTAGGTCTTAGGATGGCGAAATTAGGCCTTAGGATGACGAAATTATGCCTTAGGATGACAAAATTAGGCTTTAGGATGACAAGATTAGATTATAGGACGGCGAAATTACGTTAAAGAATCCACAAGATATTCGTTAGAAATAAGGAACAGATAGGTCTTTATTCTTCACTATTTTGCAATTTTCGTGTCAGAGAAGGTCAGAATCACTCCACAGTCACGAAAAAGTCGCTGCGGTCAACGGGTTTAGCGTCGGTAATCGCCACTTTTTGCGTTTTGCCGTAAGCGCAGAGCTTTTTCAAAAAACACGCGCCGCATTTGGGGCCGCCGTTGCCATCGGCGCGGCAAATGAAGCGGCCATGCGAGATTAAATTGATGTGCAAATCGAGTTTGCACTCGTCCGGCACGGCGATTTCGAGAACTTCGTGCGCTTCTTCGGCGCCGGCTTGCGGGCGAATCCAACCTAAACGTTTGGTCACGCGATGAACGTGCGTATCAACAGGAAACGCCGGTTTGTCGAGGAAGAAAACCAAAACGCAAGCGATAGTTTTGGGGCCGACGCCGTGAAATTGCTTCAAATAATCGCGGCATTTCTGGGGGGGCGCGTTTTGCATCCAGTTTAAATCTAAGGTTCCGGTTTCCTCGCGCATCTCCTGCAATAACTTTTTGATGCGCGCCGCTTTTTGATTGGCTAATCCGCCGCTGCGAATGGCATCGGCAATTTCCTCAACGGGCGCCTTGCGCACCTCGTCCCATGTGGGAAATTTGATTTTTAACGAGGTAAAAGCGCGGTCGCAATTGATGTCGTTAGTGGCTTGCGAGAGAATAATGAGAACCAAACCATCAAGCGGGTCGCGCTTCGAGACTTTGCGCGAGCCATAATGCTCTTTGAGCAGTTCATGAACGCGACGAATATTAGCTTTGGAAGGTGCTTTAAATTCTTCTTTTTTCATGCGAAGCCGCAAACGTGCGCCACACAATTTCGTTCCCGTAGTAAAATGATGTGACCAAAGGAAAATCATGGCACACGTTTTTGAAACCCTGCAAGAGCGCGGTTTCGTTAAGCAATTTACCGATGAAGCCGCTCTGCGCAACGCCTTAAATAACGGCAGCGCGACGTTTTATGTCGGCTTCGACCCCACTGCATCCAGCTTGCATTGCGGCTCGCTGATGCCCATCATGGCGATGGCGCATTTGCAACGCGCCGGACACAAGCCGATTGCCATTATCGGCGGCGGCACAACGATGATTGGCGACCCCAGCGGGCGCACCAAAGAGCGCGATTTATTGCCGATTGAAACCATCCGCGAAAACGGCAATTGTCTTTTGTCGCAGTTGCAACGCTACTTGAATTTGGACGGCACTGGCGGCTTGTTTTTGAATAACGCCGATTGGCTAATGCCGCTCAATTACATCGAATTTTTGCGCGATATTGGCAAGCATTTTCGCGTCAACGAAATGGTAAAAGCCGAAGCCTATCGCGCCCGCATGGAGCGAGAGGAAGGTTTGTCGTTCATCGAATTTAACTATCAACTTTTGCAAGCCTATGATTTCATGCACCTTGCTAAAACGCACGATTGCACCCTGCAAATGGGCGGCGATGACCAATGGGGCAACATTTTGGCGGGCGTGGATTTAACGCGTCGCGTGGTGCAGAAAACCGCGCATGGACTGACGTTTCCGCTGCTCACAACCGCCAGCGGCGCCAAAATGGGCAAAACCGCAGATGGCGCGATTTGGCTTGATGCGGAGCGCACTTCGCCTTACGATTTCTACCAATATTGGATCAATTGCGATGACCGCGACGTGGCGCGTTTCTTGGCCTATTTCACCTTTTTGCCAATGGACGAAGTGCGCAGATTAGGCGCGCTCGAAGGCGCCGATTTGCGGCAGGCCAAAGAAGTTTTAGCCTTTGAAGCCACCAAACTTTGCCACGGCGAAAGCGCCGCGCAGGAAGCGCAAAGTGCGGCAAAAGCGGCTTTTAGCGGTGCGGGCGATTTATCAGCAGTGCCCAGCAGCGAAATCGAAACAGCGCGCTTGGAAACGGGCCTTTCGTTTGTCGAACTCTTGGTGCAAACCGGTCTCGCCGATTCCAAAGGCGCGGCGCGGCGCTTAATCGATCAAGGTGGCGCTTACTTAAACGGAGAAGCGATTCGCGACGTGAATTTTTCCGTCAACGCCACGCATTTGCAAGACGGCGTTTTGCTGCTTCGCGCCGGCAAAAAGAAATATCATCGGGTGGTGGCACTTTAAAATGCTCGTAAAAACACAGTTTTTGATTTTGTGGGGCGGTTTTGCTTGTTTGGCACTATCGGGCTGCCGTTCCTCGGCACCGCCGGACGCGGCGACAGCCAAATCAACGCCAAAAGGCGCAAAAGATGCCTCAAAAACGGCTCCCAAAGGCACCAAAACTCAAACGGGAACGACTAAAACACCGCCGATCAAAATCGCTGACTCAAAAACTCTGGCCTCCAAAGGCCCGCCCACCAAAGCCATTCCACAAAAAGAAACCGGACACCTCACATCCAAAGCGAGCCTCAACGATTTTCCGAAAGATATTGCGCTTTATCAAGGCGCCAAAGTTCTCGGCATCGGCAAATCCGACAAAGGCGCTGTAGCCGGCTTGGAAAGCAAAGACGCGCCGCAAAAAGTGATGGACTTTTACCAAGTTCAACTGCCCAAACAAGGCTGGACAATCAATTCGGCCACTACAACCAAACAAGGCGGCGTCTTGCAAAGCTCAAAAAATAAACGCCAATGCATTGTAACCGTCGGCCTCCATCCCAAAACCAAAATTACGACATTTTCCTTAACTGTCGTTGAAAAGTAAGTAATGGCTTGCCTTGCAACTCGGCAACATCACAATTCTCTAAAACTTAAAACCGGTTTTCAAATCACCATGAAATTACTTTTAGGACTCGTCATGACACTTTCATCCGTTGCCATCGCCGCACCGGAACAGACTTCGTGGAAATTCGATTTCGATGGCAAACACGGCGCGCCCGACGCGGTTCGTGTGACGCCGCAAAACCTTTATGCCAACGAACGCGGCTTTGGCTTTTTGAGGAGCGAAAAGCCCTATTCGTTTTCCGTCGCGGTGCCCGAAGGCAATTATCAAGTGACGATGGTTTTAGGTAATGCAAAAGCCGATTCCGACACCATAATCAAAGCCGAAGCGCGCCGATTGATGCTGGAAAACGTATCAACCAAAACGGGCGAATTTGTCACACGCACCTTTCTGGTTAACGTGCGCACGCCTCAAATTGCGGGCGGCAGCAAAGTTTCCATTAATTCGCGCGAATTCGGCGCCTTGAATTGGGACGATAAATTAACATTGGAATTTAATGGCGCGCATCCGGCTGTCAGCGCGCTGGAAATCAAAAAAATTGAGGACGCCACCACGGTTTTCATCGCGGGCGATTCGACGGTGACCGATCAAGCACAAGAGCCTTATGTCGGTTGGGGCCAAGTGCTGCCGCGCTTTTTTAACGAACGTGTGGCGGTTGCCAACTATGCCGAATCGGGCCGCGCTTTGTATAGCTTCAAAAGCGAACATCGCTTGGAGAAAATTCTGAGCGTCATCAAACCCGATGATTATCTTTTGGTTCAATTCGGCCACAACGACCAAAAAGATAAATCGCCGGGCAGCGGGCCGTTTACGACTTACAAAAACAATCTGAAATTTTATGTCGCGCAGGCGCGAGCCAAAGGCGCGCACGCTGTCATTATCACGCCGATGGAGCGCCGCCGTTGGGACGGTGACAAGCCTTTGCAAACGCTGACCGATTTCGCCCAAGCCGCGCGCGATGCCGCCCACGAAGAAAACGTGCCTTTGATTGATTTGCACGCCATGAGCCTGCAATTTTATGCGGCGCTGGGGCCGGAAAAATCGCGCGCCGCCTTTGTGCATTATCCAGCGAACACGTTTCCGGGCCAAACTGAAGCGCTCAAAGACGATACACATTTCAACGCCTATGGCGGCTATGAACTGGCGAAATGCGTGGTTCTTGGCATTCAAAAACAAGTGCAGGATTTGGCGAAATTATTGGCCGCCGATGTGAAACCCTTCGCCCCATCCACACCAGACAAGATTGAAGATGTAAAAATTCCCGCCAGCGCGCTCAAAGCGACGGAAAAACCGGCGGGTAGTTAGAAAGTCAATGAATTTATGAAATTTTTTATCCCACGCGGCATTGCGATGCAGCGCTTCTTTTGTTTGGCTTTGTTCATCATGTCCACCATTTCTCATGCTGCTACCGCGCCGCGCGAGCGGCTTTTATTTAATACCGCGTGGCGTTTTCAAAAAGATGATCCTGCTGATGCGGGCAACCAACTGGATTACGACAAAACCAAAAAATGGGTCAACGCGACGGGCAATGAATTTTCAAAAAACGCGCCTTTTGCACGCCCGTCCGGTAATTTGGGCGATGGTGTCTCTTTTACACGAAGCAACTTCGCGGATGCCGCGTGGCGCACTTTGAATTTACCGCACGATTGGGGCATTGAAGGGCCATTTAAGCAAGAATACGATGGTTCAACCGGCAAATTGCCGTGGTGGGGCATCGGTTGGTATCGCAAGCATTTTTCGGTGGCAGCGGGCGATACAGGCAAGCAAATTTATTTGCAAATAGAAGGCGCCATGTCGCATTCGCTGGTGTGGCTGAACGGCCAATTCGTTGGCGGCTGGCCTTATGGTTATTCGTCGTTCCAACTCGACCTAACGCCTTACTTAAAAAGCGGCGACAACGTCATAGCGATTCGTTTGAACAACCCGCCCGATTCATCGCGTTGGTATCCCGGCGGCGGAATCTATCGCAACGTGTGGTTGCTCAAGACCGCACCGCTTCACATCGCGCAGTGGGGCACTTATATTACCACGCCCGAAGTAACACAAGGCGCGGCCACGATTGATTTGCAAACCGTGTTGGAAAACAGCGCGGCGCAAGCGGCAAATCTCACACTGCGCACACAAATTCACGCCATCGGCGCATCAGGAAAACTCGGCAAAGCCTTGGCGACACTGGAAACAAAGGAGATTAACGTGCCAGCCCAAGCGCGCCAAAATCAGGTGTTGCAAATTCGCCTTGCCAATCCCAAGTTGTGGAATTTAGAAAAACCTCAGCTTTACACGGCGGTCACGACGATAAAGCAAAACGGACGAATCGTGGATTCGTATCAAACCGAGTTCGGCATTCGCACGGTTGCTTTCGATGCCGCAAAAGGGTTTTTCCTTAACGGCAAATTGGTGGAAATCAAAGGCGTGTGTAACCATCATGATTTGGGCGCTTTGGGCGCGGCTTTCAACGTGCGCGCGGCAGAAAGACAAATCGAAATCTTGCAAGAAATGGGCTGCAATGCCATTCGCACCAGTCACAATCCGCCCGCGCCGGAGCTGCTGGATTTATGTGACCGCATGGGAATGCTGGTAATGGACGAATCGTTCGATTGCTGGCGCTCCGGCAAAACGACCAACGATTATCATCGTGATTTCGATGATTGGCACGAAAAAGATTTGCGCGCCCTTGTGCGGCGCGACCGCAATCATCCGAGCGTGATTTTGTGGTCTATCGGCAACGAAGTTCACGAGCAAGGCAGCCCCGAAGGTCATAAAATCGCCGCTGAATTATCAGCCATCGTGCGCGATGAAGACACTACGCGCCTGACAACAGCCGGTTGCAACGATACGCGCGCCGGATATAACGGCTTTGAAAAAACCATTGATGTTTTCGGCTATAACTACAAGCCGGGCGAATACGGCAAGTTTCACAAAGCGCATCCTAATCAGCCGATTTACGGCAGCGAAACCGCCTCGTGCGTTAGTTCGCGCGGCGAATACTTTTTTCCGTTTAGCAACAACAAAGACGATGGCCGCGCCAATTTTCAGGTGAGTTCTTACGATTTATATGCGCCCGGTTGGGCCATGCCGCCGGACTGGGAATTTAAAGGGCAAGACCAAAACCCGTTTGTCGGCGGCGAGTTTGTGTGGACGGGTTTTGATTACTTGGGCGAACCGACGCCTTACAACAACGATGTGACGAATTTGCTGAATTTTTCCGACGCGGCGGCCAAAGCGCGCATGGAAAAAGAACTGGCCGATTTGGGCAAAATTCGCGTGCCCTCGCGCAGTTCTTATTTCGGCATTCTCGATTTATGCGGCTTCAAAAAAGACCGCTTTTACATTTATCAGGCGCGCTGGCGACCCGATTTACCGCTCGCGCACATTTTGCCGCATTGGAACTGGCCCGAACGCGTCGGACAAGTGACGCCAATTCATGTTTACACGTCGGGCGACGAGGCCGAACTCTTTCTCAACGGCAAGTCGCTGGGCCGCAAAACCAAAGGCGCGTTGGAATATCGCATTCGCTGGGACGATGTGATTTACGAACCGGGCGAAGTGCGCGTTGTGGCTTACAAAAACGGCCAAAAGTGGGCTGAAGAAACTGTTGTCACCACCGGCCCCACCGCGCAAATTAAGTTGGATGCCGACCACAAAACCATCAAAGCCGATGGGCAAGATTTATCATTCGTCACGGTTTCGGTGGCCGATGCAGAAGGTTTAATGGTGCCGCACGCGAAAAATCATCTGCGCTTTGAAATTTCTGGGCCGGGCGAAATTGTCGGCGTAGATAACGGCGATGCCACGGGTCACGAATCGTTTCAAAGCAACGAGCGCGACGCTTATAATGGCTTATGTTTGGTCATTGTGCGCGCCACCAACAAAGCAGGGGAAATCACTTTGCGCGCCGCCTCCGAAGGCTTGAAAAACGGCGCGATTGTAATCCTAAGCAAATGAAAAAATTCTTAAAAATCGCCGCGCTCTCGGCTGCTTTGACGGCGCCCGCGCCCGCGCAAGAGTTTTTAAAGTGGTCGCCCAAGCCGGTTATGGGTTGGAACAGTTGGGACATTTTTGCGACCACGATTACAGAAGCCCAATCGAAGGCGCAAGCCGATGCGATGGCCGCCCGGCTTTTGCCGTATGGCTGGAACGTTTTCACGGTTGATATTCAGTGGTATGAACCGAACGCCACGGGCTTTGATTATCGCGCGGGCGCGCCCTTGACAATGGATGGATTTGGACGCCTTTTGCCCGCGCCCAATCGCTTTCCTTCGGCGGCCAATGGCGCGGGTTTTAAAGCCTTGGCCGATTACGCTCACGCCAAAGGCTTGAAGTTTGGCGTGCATTTGATGCGCGGCATTCCGCGTCAAGCGGTAGCGCAAAACACGCCGATTTTCGGCACCAATTTTCACGCGGCGGATATTGCCGACAAAAATTCGACGTGCCCGTGGAACACCGATATGTTCGGCGTGGACATGAGCAAACCCGGCGCGCAGGAATATTACGATTCGGTTTTCAAATTGATGGCCTCGTGGGGCCTTGATTTCGTGAAAGTGGATGACTTGAGCGCGCCTTATCACAAGGCCGAAATTGAAGGCATCCGCAGAGCGCTTGATAAAAGTGGGCGCGCCATTATTTTCAGCACTTCGCCCGGCGACACGCCAATTGAAGAAGCCGACCATATCAGCAAACACGCCAATCAATGGCGCATCAGCGGCGATTTCTGGGACGATTGGAAAGCGCTTTACCAGCAGTTTGATCGCTGCGCGAAATGGGCGCCGTATGCGAAGAATGGGCACTTTCCCGACGCCGATATGCTGCCTCTGGGCATCGTGGCGTTGGGCCGCCCGACCAAGTTCACACGCGATGAGCAATACACGTTATTAACCTTGTGGAGCATGGCGCGTTCGCCCTTAATTTTAGGCGGCGACATGACGAAGTTGGACGATTTCACTTTGCAGCTTTTGACCAACGATGAAGTGCTGTCAGTAGATCAAAACAGCACTAATAACCGCCAACTTTTCCGGCGCGAAGGCGCTATAGGTTGGATTGCCGATGTGCCCAATTCGCGTGATAAATATCTGGCGCTTTTCAATACAGGCGACGCGCAAATTTTGGATGACAGCAAAGCCGCTTTCAAAAGCGATTTAATCACGCGCAACACGCCGGGGCGCGGCGCGGCCATTGATATTGATGTAACTGGCGCCAAAAAACTGTATCTCGTGACGACAACCGGCGATGATGATTTTTACGCCGATCACGCCGATTGGACGGAGCCGCGATTAACCACGCCGCAAGGCGAAATTAAATTAACCGATGTGAAATGGAACAATGCCACGACGGGCTGGGGCGAAGTGTCCACACAGCGCGCAGCAGGCGGCGGGGCGATGAAAGTGGACGGCAAAGCCGTCGCTTATGGTATCGGCACACACGCGCCTTCGATTATCGAATTTGATTTGCCGCCCGGCGCCACACGCTTTCAAACATTCGCCGCCTTGGATGATGGCGGCACCAATCAAGCCAAAGGCGCCAGTGTGCGCTTTCGCGTTTTCACGCAATCGCCGTATTCGCAAAACACGGCAACCAAAATCGCTGTCGCGATGAATGCACAGATATTCAAACCGGCGCGCGTGCGCGATTTATGGGCGAAAAAAGACCTCGGCACATTCAGTGAATTCGCGCCGGAAATCGCGCCGCACGGCGCCGGACTTTATCGGGTATCACCACAATGAAATTTTTAACC
>JANMKN010000189.1:0-26950 GCA_031372065.1 Abditibacteriaceae bacterium
GCTTGTACCATAACAAACGGGCTATTCATCATGTAAAGCGCTTGCGGCGCGATGGTTGTCGAGGCGCGCTGTCCATTGACGAAACTGGGGTCACCGAAATCAAACGCTTGAAAGAAATCGTAAACCGCGTTGCGAATGACCGGCAAATAGATGCTGCGACGCGGCTTGTCATATTGCGCCGAGTTGCGCGATTGATCGTTGGTGACGTAATCAAAATTCTTCGCCATCAAAAGCGTGCCACCGGGCGACAAATCCATCTGCCCGGCCACTTGCAAGAGCGAATCGCGCAGCGGTT
The DNA here is from genome assembly GCA_031372065.1 of Abditibacteriaceae bacterium. Taxonomy (GTDB): domain Bacteria; phylum Armatimonadota; class Abditibacteriia; order Abditibacteriales; family Abditibacteriaceae; genus DASWNL01. The sequence continues at coordinate 296 of JANMKN010000189.1, forward strand.
CGGCTTCTAAGCGGCGACGATTGGCGCGCCACCATAATTTATTGTCGGGGTCTTTCAATTCGCCAGCCTCGCTCGTCGCACTGCTCATTTGATAAGTGCTGGACAGCATAATCAGCTTATGCATTTTCTTCAAAGACCAACCGTTTTCCACAAAAGTCGCGGCCAAGTAATCGAGCAGTTCGGGATGTGTCGGCAGTTCGCCGCGCAAGCCGAAGTTATCGGGCGAGCGCACGATGCCTTCGCCAAAATGCCCCAGCCACAAGCGGTTTGCCATGACGCGCGGCGTGAGAGGATGCTTGTCGCTGGTCGCCCATTCCGCGAATTGCAAGCGTCCACTGGTGTTATCGGGCAGCGGTTTTTGATCTTCGCCTTCGAGAACAGTCAGAAAATGGCGCGGCACTTCGTCGCCTAAATTCAATGTGCTGCCGCGCAAATGCACCTTGACGTTTTCGATTTTATCGGCGTCGGCCACAGCGATTGCCATCGGCGCATCGGGCACAGCCTCCTGCGCTTTTTTTACTTCTTCGTTGGCTTTGGCGAGGCGCTCTTTAGTTTCTTTGGGATACAATTCTTCGGCTTTGTCCGGCACCGCGAAGGGGCCTTTTTTGGCTTTGAGAGCTTCACGCAACGGCTCTAAATCTTTGCTTTCCGCGCCATTGATTTGCTCGGTCAATTTTTGCGCGGCGCTGTTAAATTCGCCTTCTGTAGCGGTTGCCAAATTGTCCCACGCATCAAAAGCCGCGTTGCTTTGCAAAGGTCGCAGCGTTTTAGCCCACGCCTGCACAATGGCAGGCACTAATTTGCGCGCGCCCGCAATTTGTGCCACCGTGCGCGTCGGCGCTTTTTGCGCGGTGGGAGCTTTGGCTTCGATGACAAACAGTTTGTCGAAGTGCGGGATGGCGCCTTTAGCTTCGAGACGCAGCACATTTTTGCCCGCGACAAATTTAAAAACGCCCTGCACATCCCACTTTTGCCCATCCGGCCCCCAACTGCCCGTGACATCGGCAGCCGCGTTTTCCGCGATAGTTTGGTCGTTGAGTTTCAAGCGAACGGCGCGCATTTCCTGCGCCGCATAGCGCATTTCCAGTTGAAATTCTCCGGCGTTGGGCACAGTAATATCCCACTCGGCAAAAGTGCCGACGCCGCCCGACTCGATAACGCCGATGTCTTTGCCATACGAATCGAAATTCTTGGGAAAGTCGCCGCGATTATATTTTTCCGTTTCGATAACTAAACGGAAGGGGCCGTTTGGCTCAACCGGCGTTTCGGCTAAGGTGAACAGGCCGGTTTGCTGCGAGGCTTCCCAGCCCGCCAGAACATATTTGCCCAGATCGCGCTTCCAGCCAGCGATCAGTTCGGCGTTGGCCGCGTCGCTGATTTTTTTGGCTTCAGCTTGGACTTTTTTCACGTCTTCCTGCTTGATTTTGATTTCCGCTTCCACTTCGGGCGAAGCCAAAGGGCGCTCGAAAACTTTGGCGACGGAGTTCAAATTCTGCATGGTGCGCGTGCTTTTAAAAATTCCAGCCAGCGCATAATAATCTTTGGTGGGAATCGGATCAAATTTGTGATCGTGACAGCGCGCGCAGGCCATCGTCAGGCCCAAAACACTTTTGCTGGTGGTGTCAATCTGCTCGTCCACGATGTCCATTGCCAATTTGGGCTTATCCGGCTCGGCCAAAACTTTGGGGCCAAGGCTGAGAAACGCCGTCGCGGTTAAACGCTCATTGCGCAGTTGCGCGTCGTCGGTGGGCATTAAGTCGCCGGCGATTTGTTCTTTAATAAATTCGTTATACGGCTTGTCTTTATTAAAGGCGGCAATCACATAATCGCGATAGCGCCACGCGTTGCCAAAAGCGGTATTTTCGTCCAGACCATTGGAATCGGCATAACGCGCCACATCCAGCCAGCGGCGGCCCCAGCGTTCGCCATATTGTGGGCTTGCCAGCAGTTTGTCCACGACTTTCTCGTAAGCGTTTGGCGCTTGGTCGTTGACAAAAGCTTCGACATCTTCCGGCGAAGGCGGCAAACCGATCAGATCAAAATACGCGCGACGAACTAAAGTGCGGCGGTCAGCGCGCGGCGCAGGCTGCAATCCAGCGGCTTCGAGACGCGCCAAAATAAAATTATCAAGCGGCGACTTAAGCCACGCCTTGTTTTTCACAGCGGGCGGCGCAACTTTCTTGATCGGTTGTAACGACCAGAAAGCGCGTTGTTCGGGCGTGATTTTCCACACTTTTGCTGGCGGCGGGCCATCGCCCGCTTTGGTTTCGCCGCCCGGCCACGGCGCGCCGTCTTTGACCCATTGCGTCAGCGCGTCAATATCGGCCTGCTTCATTTTTCCGGCAGGCGGCATTTGCAATTGTTGATTGGCGTAGCGAATCGCTTCGATAAGTTTGCTTTTATCGGGGTCGCCGGGCACAATACTCGGCCCGAAATCGCCGCCTTTGAGAATCGCCTCGCGCGAATCCACGCGCAAGCCGCCAGAGTGTTTTTTCTCGCCGTGGCATTTGTAGCACTGGTCAGCCAAAACAGGACGCACCTTGGCTTCAAAAAATTCGGCTTGCTGCGGGGTGATTTTATCTGCTGCCAAAGCGGGCAAAGCCGCCAAAACCACAGAATTGAGGAAAATTTGAGAATATCGAAGCATGAGAAGTGACAAACGACCAAACCGCAATAGCGTTTCAAGTCATAGTTGGACTTTTGGCAGCCGCTTTGGTGTCGGAAAGACAAGTGTAACTTTCCGATTGGTGTATTGAAATTTGTAAGTGGGCTATGTTGCGTTCGTTTTGGTTGTCAGAAAAGCTGTGATGAAGTTGTTAGGACTGGCGGCTTGAAATTTGCTAAAGTGCTTTTAAACCCTTCCCCATCCCAGGAGATTATTCATGTTGACTCACAAGACCGCACCACTGTCAAGTCGCACCATTCGCCCCGTTGCCGTTGTGCTGGTAACCTCATTGCTTTCGCCGGTTTTGTTAGTCGGCTGCGGCAGCAATCAACAAGCCTCGGCGCCGCCACCACCGCGCGATGCCTCATCGGGTGAAATGAGCCGCATGAGTCCCTCGGCGGCGCCCACCAAAAAGGGCATGAGCACCAAGCAAAAGGTAATTTTGCTGGCCGGTGCCGCTGCGGTCTATTACCTTTACAAAAAACATCAGGCCAAAGTGAAAGCCGGACAGACAAATGTGCAGTATTATTTGTCGAAAAATGGCCGGGTTTACTATCGCGACCCGCAAACGCATGGAGCAATTTGGGTCACGCCACCCAAACAGCCCATTGAAATACCTGCCGACCAAGCGGGCGATTACGAAGGTCTGCAAGGTTACAACAACAGCCCCAGCGGACGTGACCTCAACGGCCTGATTCCCGTTGGATAAACCCCAAACCTGATTTAAAACACCACTGCGTGTTGGCACACAAAGGAGACACTATGAACCCACTTGATTTACTCTTTGGACAGGTGCGCCGCGAGATTGAAACTCACGCCTCACCAAACACCCCCGGCCCCAGCTACGATTCTGGTGGCTTACTCAGCATTCTGGGCGGACTTTTCGGGCAGCACGCTCAAGGTCAGGGACAAAATTTTGATCCTGACAACGGCTACAACCAAACCAACGATTACAACCCGCAATACGGCAACGTCAAATCCGCATCCGAAGACCCGTATGGCGACCCTGCCGACCAACAATTCGGCAACGTCAAACCTGCCTCGCAAGACCCGTATGGTGACCCTGCTGATAAATAAACGGTGAGGCACAAAAAGCGGAGCGCATTCATTTGCGCTCCGCTTTTTGGTGCTTGATGAGTTATTTAATCTGACTCTCTAAAACATCAGCGGCTTGTTTTAAGGCGTCATCAATTTTCGAGGCATCTTTGCCACCGGCTTGGGCGAAATCGGGTCGCCCGCCGCCGCCGCCGCCTGTTGTTTTTGCCAGTTCGCGCACGAGATTTCCGGCGTGAGCGCCCGCTTTGATGGCATCCGGTGAGGCTTTGACGGCCCACAGCACTTTTCCGTCGTTATCAGCGCCCAAAACAACAACACCGTTGGATTTTTGCGCCAATTGATCGGCCAAATTGCGCAGCGCATCGGTATTTAAGCCTTGCGGCGCGCGTGTGGCAAGCAACTTGACGCCGTTGATTTCTACGGCGCCCGATAGCAAATCCTCGGCGCTGGCCGAAGCCACTTTTTGCTGCGCTTGTTGCAATTGGCGTTCAAGTTCTTTGACGCGAGCGCGCATTTTTTCCGTCGCGCCGACTATATTATCGGGCTGCGTGCCGAGAATTTGCGCTGCCGTGCGCAAGCGCGTTTGCGTTTCGCGGTCATGCGTCAAAGCCAACGTGCCCGTGTAGGCTTCGATGCGGCGAATGTTGGCACTGACGCCGCCTTCGCTAATAATGCGGCACAAACCGGTGGATGAAGTGTTTGGCAAATGCGTGCCGCCGCATAATTCAAGGCTAAAGTCGCCCATCTTCACGGTGCGCACAATGTCGCCATATTTTTCGCCAAAAAGCGCCATTGCGCCCATCGCTTTGGCTTCAGCTAAGGTTTTTTGCTCTATTTCCACCGGAAGCGAACGCAAGATTTCTTGATTCACGGTGTCTTCGACAAGTCTATTTTCTTCATCGGAAAGCGGCGCATTATGCACAAAGTCGAAGCGTAAACGGTCAGGCGCGACAAGCGAACCGCGTTGCTGCACATGATCGCCCAAATGCAATCGCAAGGCGGCGTGCAACAAGTGCGTCGCCGAATGCGCACGCTCGATGGCGTGGCGTCGTTCTACATCCACAATCGCCGTCACTGGGCCATTTTTCGGTGCGCCTTCCAGCATTTCTACGGTGTGAATCCACGCCTTGCCGTTCTTTTTCGTATCCAGCACGCGCGCTTTGAAATCGGCGCCGATAATCTCGCCCTGATCGCCAATTTGCCCACCACTTTCGGCGTAAAATGGCGTTTGGTCAAGCAAAACCACGAAATTTCCGCCTTCAGGCTGAAATTCCAAAAGCTGTGCCTCGGTGCGCGTGGTTTCATAACCAAGAAAGCGCGTTTCGGCGGCGCCAAAAATGCTTTTTTCGTATTCGCCAACCGCAGCACCTGAAACTTTGGAATGGGCTTCTGCTGCGCGTTGATAACCTTCCTCGTCAATGCCAATACCTTCTTTAGAGAGAATTTCACGTGTCAGTTCGAGCGGAAAGCCGTAGGTTTCATAAAGGCGGAACGCCTCGTCGCCGGGTAGGATTTCACGAGATTCTTCAAGCCCTTCCATGAGGTATTCCAGACGATCCATGCCATCGGTCAGCGTTGATTCAAAACGTTTTTCTTCGCGCTTAATCAACTGCGCGATGTTGGTAGCGCTCTGGCTCACTTCAGGATATATATCGCCGTAACTGCGTGCAATCACCGGCACGATGCGGTGTAGAAACGGCTTGCGGTAGCCGAGGTTTCGGCCCATCAAGAAAGCGCGGCGGATGAAGCGGCGCATCATGTAATCTCGCCCGTTGTTGCCCGGCACGATACCATCGGCGCCCAAGAAAACCGCCGCACGAATATGATCGGCAATCACTCGAATCGGCCACGTCGTTGGATTCTGCGGATGGAGCCGATACGGTGTTATGATAAACGGCAACTCCGTCTCCGGTCCTCCTTCTTGTAAAGTGGAAGGAAGATTTTTGATGTGAACAATCGCGTTGACGATGGGCGCGAATAAATCGGTGTGGTGAATGGTGTCCACGCCCTGCAAAATCGCGGCGGTGCGTTCGAGACCCATGCCGGTATCAATGCCGGGCGCCGGAAGTGGCAAAAGTTCGCCGTTTTCCTGCTGATTATATTGCTGAAAAACTAAATTCCAAATTTCGCCGTAGCGGTCGCCGTCGCCGCCGGGACGATCTAATTCGGGGTCGCCGGTGTCGTATTTCGCGCCGCGATCAAAGAAAATTTCGCTGTCCGGCCCGCAGGGGCCGCTTTTGCCAACCGGCCCCCACCAGTTGTCTTTTTTGCCGAAACGATAAATGCGCTCGTCAGAAAGCCCAACGTCGCGCCGCCAAATTTCCGGCGCTTCGAGGTCTTCGTGATAAACGCTGACCCACAAAACAGCGGGGTCAATACCAAGGGTTTTGGTGAGAAATTCCCATCCCCAAACAATCGCTTCGCGCTTGAAATAGTCGCCGAAGGAAAAGTTGCCAAGCATCTCGAAAAACGAGGCGTGGCGCCATGTGACGCCGACTTGTTCGATGTCATCGGCGCGGCAGCATTTCTGGCACGAGGCGAGGCGTGACTTGGGCGGCGCTTCTTCACCTTTGAAATATGGCACGAGTGGCTGCATTCCAGCACTGGTGAGTAACGTCGTCGGGTCGCTGGGAATCAACGAGCCACTGGGAATGACAAGCGAATCTTTCGACTCGAAAAATTGCAGGTATTTTGAACGTAATTCGTTTCCGGTCATGGTGTTTTGGGCGCGTATCAGGCGCGCGGGCAAGTTTAACGAAATCCTTGCTTTCTTGGCCTGAGTTCCAATAAGGAGAACGTAATCCAAATCGGCATCTTGGCAAAACGCGTCACAGGGTTTATAATGAAAATGCCTTGATTTGCAGGCAGTCATGAAACGGGCGATTAACTCAGCGGGAGAGTGCTACCTTCACACGGTAGAAGTCGCTGGTTCGATCCCAGCATCGCCCATTACATATACATAGTTTGCCCAACGTTGAAGTTTTAAGTGAAACTCGCGTTAAACTTTGTTAACCCAAGTTGCTACCTATAACCCACCCGTAAACGAGTGGGCTGAAAGGAATCAAAAGCCTCGTGAACGAGGCTGGACTTGCCATCTTTAGCCTCGTTTTTGAGGCTTTTGAAAGGTCAGCCCATTGCTTTAGCGGTGGGCTGCAATAGGTGGCAACTTGGTTTTTTTTAATTGAAGAAATTGCCGAATTCAATGTAGAAACGGCTCCGATATTTATCCCAGTTCACCGAAAACTCGCGGGCACCAATGAGACGGCCCAAGCTCACACCGTAATTGAAGAATTTCGTGTCGTCAAATTTAGAATAATCACTGAAAAGTCCGGCCCGCCATTTGTTGGTGAAGTAATAATCCAACGTCGAATAACCAAATTGCGAGCCGTCGCTTAAGCTGTGCGACAATAAAAAGCTGGTGTAAACCTTACTGCCTATATTCATCTGCGCCGAGGCATTCAAGTAATTAGTAGAATTCGTAAAGAATCCGTTGCTATAGGGCGTGGTGTTGCCTTTGTCATAGGTATAATCAAGCCGAACCATCGCCTTTTTTCCGAGAAACTGCTGAAAACCCATGTTCAAACCGGGCGAAACGCCGCGCTTGCCAGTGTTATAATTAAACGCTGTCGCCGAAACCGAAGCATCTAATGTGCCGCCTTTCCATAGTTTGTAAGTTGGCCCGATTAGGTTGGCGCTCACGGTTTGTCCGATAAGTGCCCGCGATTGCAATGATGGTGTGCCATTGGCCAACACAGGATAGAATTTCTGCACTCCCACCAAAGTCGCGGTTACAGTAGACGACCAGCCCGAATTACCAATTTGCTTGGGGCGCAGGCGCGCATAAAAAGAACCTTGCGTGTTGGCCTGCCCCCCTTGTGGCTTACCAAAAAAAGTTTGGAAACCGACATCAAATTTTTTGAATTCTTTGGCTAAGGCGCCGTTCAAATAAATGTCCTTATGACGTGGCATAGACGCATAAAGGGAGCCGCTCGTCGAGGCATTCAGACGAAAACGGTGATCTAAACGAGCATTCCAATCACCGTGACCGACTTCATCCAAGGCAAAACGCCCTTCACCACGATTTGACATCCAATATTCGTGATCCAACCCCAAAGACAGCCCCGGCTTGCCTGTCGAAAATCCGTTTCGTGGCGAATTCACCAAATAAACGGCGCCTGTGCCGCGCGGCGATGCCTGATAATAGTAAGGCACTTTCAGGCTGAGACCCGCATCGGTGTTGATGCCAACCATATTCGTCGCCGGATTAAAAGAACCATCCAGCGGGGCAACATAGAGGCGCATATAAAACAACTTGCGACCTCCATAAAAAATGTTAGCCTTGCCGAATTGCAACTTATCATTCGGAAACACGCGCACCCATTTTGAAACGACCCAATAACCTTTTTGGTTATCATATTCCGGCGGTTCAGGTTCGGCGATTCGCGTTTTAGGTGGGCTATCTGGTAATTTCTTATAGGCTGGTGGCGCTGTCGGCACGCTTGGCAAATCTTCATCGGGGCCAGAATTGTCGGGCTGACCTTCTTTCCCAGCCGTGCCATCGGACTTTAAACCCGATTTTTGGGGGACTTCTGCTACTAATCCGTTATTCGCTAATTTAACGCCTTCCTTGGCATCGGCAATGGTTTGTAAACGAGGTCGCGATGCTGCATCCAACGAAGCTGGGTGTAAGCTAAAGGTTCCTGTCGAATCCGCAGATTGAGATTCTTTGGCCTTTAACTGTGCAGTGGCAGCCGTTTCTCCTGCGTTTTGCGCCTCAAGCTGTGGCTCTGGCAAAACTTGCGCTATGGCTGGGGCGCTACTTGGTGGAGACGCCAAATTGCGGCCCAAAAATTCTTGGCGCGCCGGGCCTAATGACAAATCCGTGCGGCGTATAACTCCGCGTTTGCGACGCAAATCATAAAACAAGCGATCACCGCGAAGTTGCGGCGCGCGCGCTCCATCACCCTGCCGAATCAACACGTTACTCACATTGCCTTCAGCCCAAACGTATTGGCCGCCTAAATCAATATCAAGTCGCGTATCGCTTTCGATGTGGGTATCGCCAAAATCAAATGAACACGGCCCGGAGGCTGTAACCAAATTCTTTTCCGCACCGTAGGAAACCGCCGCACCATTGATTTGCCAGAAGCGCGAAAGGCCTTGGCTATCATTGGAAAAATCTACGGCAATTTGTTCGCGCGAGGCCCCGATAAACGCCGTAATAAGAGCCGTGCCGGGTGTCGCCGCTGATCGTAAAAGGACACGCGCCGTGCCATTAATAAGGCGCGCCGTTGGCTCGATGATACCAAGCGTAGTCGAAAACCGCACTACGGGCTGCGCAGAAATAGCGCCCTGCCCGCCATTTTGAACTTGCACGAAAATGGAGGTAGACGAAGTCCCGTTGGCCGGAATGAGATCAGGCTCGGCACGTAAGGTAAAGCGGAACTGCTGGGCATTCAACGCCGACACGGATGCCAGAAACGCCAAAAACATCCACCCAATGCACAAAACGCGCAAGGAATTGATTTCCCGGCGCGGTAAAAGGCAGTGGAAAGTCGCGATGCACTGGCGAAACATTCAGGTGTCCAATCGTTATGGATTGCGAGTTAATTGACCGCGCTCTAACGGATTAATAAAGATGGGCTTATCTTGTTCCGAAGGAGTTGCACCCGCCGCAGAAGCGGCGGGTGCATTAGATTTTGTGGGAGTCGAAGCGGGGGCTGTATTGGTTGTCGGCGGAGGCGCGACTGGTTTTGCGGGCACTGTCGGCATGGCAGGATTCGGTTGCACGGGGTCTTTGGTAACAGGCTTGCCTTTTCCACCCTTTTTCGGATCCATCTTCTCAATGGCGGGTGGTGGCTCCACGCGTGGCAAAACAGCTTCGGTAATGGGCTTTACAAATTCGGCGGACACCATGCGAAAGGCATTCGTAGCCGCGTTGATTACCGTATCGAACTGTGAAACTCGATACGGTTCAGGGTCGGAGGTAAACACTTTGGTTTGATCCGCTTCTTGCGAATTGAGAGGATATAATTTGCCTAAAACCTGCACCTGAATGGAGGGCGCTTTTTCCGAGCCACTGGCCCGCACTTCCTCAAGGCGAAATTCGGCAATCATAGGAGTCAACTCAAATCCCAAATTCCCCAAGATGGAACTGGCCGATTGCAGGCTGGGATTAGTGACCAAATCTTCGACTTGATCCTTAGCAATACGCTTGTCCAGCAAAGCGCGTTGTAAAATGGGGTCAAAGCGATATGGCTGCACCACGGAAAACTTTCCAGTGTTTTCCAGTGCTTTTCTTAATTGCGCTTCGCAAGGGCGCAGCAAAGTTTGCCCCCAACGGACATCCGCATTCCAGTTATCACTCAGTTGCAAGGGCAACAGCATCACGAGGCGTCGCCCCGGCCAAACCTCACGACCGGAAATGAACGAAGAATCTGCCGCTTGAACAACGCCAAGCGAAGTCCCCACAGTCAGCAAAGCCAACAAAAAACCAGTGAGTGCTTTTAGTGAGGCCGAATGATTTATGCGAATTTTCATGGTTTTTGTTTCCACCATTACCTTTATGTAAATTCCCTGCCCGACGCTAAAAGTGCCGGGCAGGGAATAAGTTTATCGAACAAAACGGTTTTGCCAACGGGAACGCACTGTGCCGCGTCCTGGAGGCGCTGTAGGCAGCACAATGCCGTTAGAAGCCGTTTTTCCGCTCTTTTTCTTGACCGTAGTAGTGGCCTTGGTCGCCGCATTTCCACGAAAGACGGAAGCCGCAGAGTTTATAAAATTGAATCGGTCACTAAAGATCGTTTGCGGAATTTGATCAGTGGGATTGGTTACGCCGACCCGCAGATAGACAGGTTCTGCCGGATCAATACCCGATGGCAGAATGATGTTGCCAAAGTTGAACGTCAGATCACCATTAGCCGACGGCTGTTGCACAGCTTGCTGAACCGAGAACACAGCCAACGCGCGTTGAGCGGCGGTCAAACTGTTTCCGAAGTCCAACAGATTACTAAATTCAAACTTGAAGCGGATACCATCATCCACATAGCGGTTGACACGCACAGTGGCAGGATTGGTAGCGTTGATGGGCGGCGTGTTAGGCACATCTATTACACCGGCCAGCGTCACAAACACATTGGTGTCGAAATTCCCGCCGGCATTGGTGATGGTTGGCTTAACCAACGCTGTGGCTCCACCACTGGCACTGGAGGCATCCGACAACACCAATTCATATTCAGTCGTCAAAGTTGTGCCCGTCGTGAATTGGCGGCGATTGACTGTTACGCGCCTGACACGATAAAAATATTGGACGCCGGGTTGCAATGGCTCTTGTGTGAAATTGGTGTCAATGTTATCTGTCGCAAATGACGTTGTGCTGGAGGGAACGCCTGTTTCTGGCACACTACTGTTTGCTGTGATGTTGGCCTGCGGACAGGGATCGGTGGCATTGGTGGTAGCGGGAGCATCAATAGTGACATCACGTTCGGTGAAGAAAGTCGTATCGTCAATGTATTGAGATGCTCCACCAGATTGAAAGTCATAAGGGTCAGAACTGATTACCGCAGCTTCAGGTGACAGGCCACGATAAATATAATAGCCAGTGATGCAAGCCGAGGGCACAAAAAGATGCGGCGCTCCCCGGCTATAATTCAAGCTAATAGTAGGCGAAGTCGTAGTCGACGACGAGCGAGCTATCAGACCTGTAGGAGCATCGGAGGAAGAGCCTCCCCCTAAACTAAAGAGTGCGGCCAAAACTAACAAAGCAGCCACTCCTCCTAATTTGCTTGTAGCGCTCTTGCCTTTTCCGCGTCCGCCTCCGCCAACGGTTGATACCGGTGACGACGGGCTTGCAGTGCCATCGGGACTTACGGGGTAAGACGCGGGCACAAAAATCTGCCGCACTTTGTCTTCTGTGCGCACGCCAGCGGGGTTTTCACCAACAACACGCGCAACGGACTGATCCATCTCAACTTTAGTGATTTCAACTTCGCCGATTTTGATGCGCTCAACGCGATCTTTCGACTTGTTGTAAATATCGCGAAGCACAGAATAGCGTTGTCCAACCGCCGCCCCAATACGAGCACCGACGCTTAATTCCACATCGTTCACAGTGGTATTGAGAACCGTTCCCGAAGGCGGAAGCGAACGCTTGAGTTTGAGAACAGATGTAGCCGACGCTTTATTCAACGCTTGGTCAATAAGAACCTCAGAACTTACATCGGCTAATTCTGAGGTGCTTTCGGAAACCGTGGTTCCGTTGACATAGTCGGTGGTGAGCGTTTCCAGTTTGCGCACTTCCAAAGTAACGCGCGCTGCCCGCCGATTGATAACTTCCGCCGTAGTCACACGACCAGAGAAGACCACGCTGGCACTCGCGGCCTGAGCCAACCGTCCCTGTGTAGCTGGCGTATAGGGAGGGGCTAAGCCCGGCAGAGTGGCAACCTTTTCCTCAACCAGTTGGCGGGGCACGATTTCGTAATCGCCCGATTTTTGCAGTTCAACCGCCAAAGCATCAGCCGCTTTGCGCCCGTAAATCGAGTCAATTCCGGGCGCTGTAGAGAAATCCAAGACGATGGCAGGTTGGATTGTAAGCTGTGCCCGCGCCGGATTGGGTGTCCCCAATATCCCGACGAGCAACAGCAGCATGGACAGCAGGCTCCCAAACGCGGCAAAACCGCCAGAACATACAAAGCGTCCGGCGGCATTTCGGGTGGAGCGAAAGAAGAAAAGTGTTTTCGACATGGTTCTCAATGAGGGATAGCGACTGCGTTTGGCGTTTGAAAAACGGCCAGACAAATAGGTGTCCCCTTTCGGATTTCTGGCAAAGCGAGTGAGGCTATTGTAAGAGAAAAAACGCCCCTTTGTCAAGGCAATAAGCAAATCCATCCACATTTCTTGCCGCGATTTTCGCGCTTTTTGCCAAATCGCCACAATTTGCGTCCTCAAAGCCACTAAACTCTGACTCAGTTTGGCGATGCCAGATTTCGCTTTGACCTTCCCATACAGGAATAATGTTCCACACATTTTCTCACTAAAATGCAATTGGCGCCACCCACAAATTCTTATGTCAAAGTCGCTTCGGAAAAAGAGCGTTGGGAAGCGACTTTTGCGGGCGTTGAGTATTTTTATGGGCATGATCCCGGCCCGCTGGCACGTCGCGTTGTGAAATATCACCAAGCATTCTCCGAGCAGGCGGGCTACGCTTTAGATGCTGGATGCGGCGAAGGCCAAGATTTGGTCTTTTTAGCGCAGAATGGCTACGATGCCACAGGAATCGAATTTACGACACATGGCGTCGAAAAAACACGCAAATTGCTGCACGCTACCCAGCAAAACGCGAATGTGGAGCAAGGAAATCTGACAGATTGCCCTTTAGAATTTTACGATGTAGTTCTGGCCGTGAATTGTTTGCAATTCTTGGGAGAAAAGGCAGATTCCGCGCTTTTCCGGCTCATGGCAGCAGTAAAACCAAATGGTTTCATGGGCCTCAGTTTGTTCGCTCGCGAAGCAAATCAACCTGAAATTGCCGGCACCATTTGGCGAATTTCTTTTGCGGACTTGCTGGGCCGCTTTGCCGACTGGCAACCAATTGAAGCCGCTAATCTTTGGCAGTGGAATATCCAAACCAATCAGCCACAGGCCTTTGTAACCTTGATTGCGCGTCGCACAAAGTGAAAAAATGAAGAAAAATCTGCTTTTTATGCCCGTTATCGTTGCTTCGTGGCTGGGATTAGCCACAAATCTGGTGGACGCAGAAGATAAAATCGCCGCTGCGTCGTCAGCACAAAAACAAGTGTCTCCTTCGTTGATGACGGCCTCCGAAGCGCAAAAATTGGCTGATAGTGTGTTGCGCGAAACCAGCGTCGTGCGAGGATTGAACACAAAAAAAATGGTGCCCTGCACCATCCAATCTCCCGATGCGACGCAAGCCATGTTGCAGGACAGCATGAGGGACAATATTTCGTCCAATGAAGTCACAGCCATGACGATTTACCTCAAACAATTGACACTGGCGCCGCCGGGTTTTGATCTGCCCAAATACTATTTGAAAATGATGGACGAGCAACTCGCGGGCTATTACGATCCGAAAACAGACAAATTCTATGCGACTTCGCGGGTAGATAGGTTGCAATTGCAAACTGTCATGGCCCATGAATTAACGCACGCCCTGCAAGATCAGCATTTTGATTTATCGCGCTTGGACAAGTGGCCCAAGCACGAATCCGATTCCCGACTGGCGCTTCAATCTTTGGTCGAAGGCGACGCGACTTTGGCTATGATGCAATACACAGCGCGAAATCCGTTCCGTTCTGTGGCCTTGTTAGCCTCTACGTTATTCGCTGGCGATTCTTCAAAGACCTTTCAAGCGGCGCCTATGGTATTACAAGACAGCCTGACTTTTCCCTATACCAACGGCATGAGTTTCGTATCGGCGCTCCATCGAAAAGGCGGCTGGCCAGCAGTAAACAAGGCTTTCAAACAATCGCCGGTTTCCACCGAGCAAATCTTGCATCCAGAAAAGTTTTTGTCACAGGAAAAGCCTGTTTCTGTTGCCTTTCGCGACCTCACCAAGCAACTCGGACAGGGTTGGAAACTGCTTGACCACGATGTAAATGGAGAATTTGGGCTGTATTTAACTCTAAAATCCGGCCTCAATAACCAAAGCGAAGCCTATACTGCCGCTGAAGGCTGGGCTGGTGATCGTTATGCGGTTTACCAAGGCCCAAACGGAGCAAATTTAATAACGCAAGTCACACTTTGGGATAGCGAACCCGATGCTCATCAATTCGCTGATGCCTACAGCCGTTTTGCCGCGAAGCGCACCAAAATAAAGCCTACAGCGAAAAACGGCGCTCAACTCTGGCTTTCGCAAAATTCCAACATCTGGCTCCAACGACGCGGCAAAAAAGTTATTATTCTCGAAAGTGCCCTACTCAATCGCGACCCGGCACTCCTCGCCAGAAATCTTTAAAATAAGCCAAAAATATTTGCATTTCATAGCTCGTTTTCCGTTTAATATGATTATTGCAAATGATTGTGACAGGTTAAATCTACATAACCCAAAACACTTGCTACCTATCTACTGGAAAGTGGCTTGTCGGCTTACCCCCATCCAACTTCCCCAATTGGACGGGTCTCAACATGATGTATTTAGGTGTTTTGAAATGCCATGACTACCACTGCCACAGCGCCAAAAAGAAAAATTGCGGTCAAAGCGACTCCCAAAAATGCCATCATCGGCGAGTTTTTTGGCTCTTGCGTCGAATTTAAATCGGGTGTTGAACGTGCGACGGTTTCGCGTTTTTCGGAAACGATTTTTGCCATGATTTAAGTCCAGTCTGAATTTATTGCTTGCCCCACGCCCAAGTGGTTTGTCGACCCGCCAAGAGGCGCCGTGAACTGTTGATGGTCTCCAATCCAGCGGAGCCTGCCTGATAATAATACAAACCGGGCTTGATTTGCAAGGAGATTTTAGCATTGCGCCCGATTTCGATGCGTCGCTTTTGCGGCCCTGTCAAGCGCAAACTCAGAGCGCGCCCTACTCGATTGGAGATCGTTACACGCGCCGCATCGCCGCCTTGATAAGGCGCGTCGTAATTCGACGCAAAAACCGCTTGCCGCCCGCCTTCTTTGATGCCTTGGGGCACGAAATTGCTATCAGAAACCAATTCGCCACCCAAAATCTCCACCAGAAACTTCGCAGGCAAAAAAACCGTGTTGAGGCGTTTTTCGGCGGCAAGCGACAGATTTACCACACGACTGGAGCCGCCGTCCCAAATTTGCGCGCTTTTGCCTCCCATGCGCATCGAAATCGTGCGCGCCATGTTCGGCTCGTCGAAGGTTTTCACGATGGTCAAAAGCCCATCTTGAAACGTAATTTTCGCCTTCAGAAATTCGCAAACCTGCCGCGCGGGCGCCATTGAGGTGCCTGAGTCTACATAAGGCAGACCATCGCAAATTAAGCGCTCAGGCGCATTAATGGATGATTTTTCAGCCACGAGCGGCGCTGAGGGCAAATCCAGGACAACTTCATCGGCTTGCAGAGGCGAAAAAGGCAAAAGAAGGCATAAAACAGCCGGAAACAAGACTTTCATGAGCATCAAGCAGGATTATTTTGATTTGGTGACGGCAGCGCCATTGTCATGCATCACGGGGGCAGACTGAAAAAGCGCGGGCAATTTCTGCTCTCGCCTACTCGACTCGGCGCCGAGGCAAAAAATCAAAAGGGCGCCGCACAAAAGGAAAATGCCTTTTTCTTCCGTGCGGCACGAGTGCCAAAACGACCACATAATTTTCACCGAATTATGCTGCCCGGCGGAACGTCGGCATCAAGGATCACTAATGCGGCGGGCGGCGCATTATCGGCGGGCGAGGCGGCCAGCAACATTCCTTGCGATTCGAGGCCGCGCATTTTTCGCGGCGCCAGATTCGCTACCACCACAATGGTTTTACCGATAATGTCTTCTGGCGCAAATTGCTGGGCGATGCCGGCTAAAATCTGGCGCTGTTCTGTGCCCAAATCTACCACCAGACGCAACAATTTATCGGCTTTTGGAATGCGTTCGGCTTCGATGATTTTCGCGGCACGCAATTCCACTTTCGCGAAATCTTCGTATTGAATTTCCGCTTTACCCGCCGGTTTTTCTGCGGGTGCGACGGTATTTTCAAGCGGCGGCGGTTCGGTCACAGTTTCTTGAAGCGGCGCGCTTTGTTCTGCTGTATTTTCCATGATTTTTGCTTTCTTTTGTTCCTGTTCCTCGCGCAATTGTTGAACAACGTTTTCGGGAATGCGCGGAAACAAAGGCTGCGGCGCCTGACAAACATGGCCCGGCGATTGTAATTCCGAGGCAAAAATATCGTCGTTCCATTGCGGCGCTGCCTTCAGGTTTAACAAATCGCGCAATCGTGCCATGCTTTGCGGCACAATTGGCGTTAAAACGACGCTGCACCACTGGCACAAAGCCAGCAGTTCGCGCAGCAAAACAGCGACAGAGTCTGTTTCACCCGCTTTGATTTTTGCCCACGGCTTTTGTTCTTCAATCAGGCGATTGCCCAGATTGACAACTTCCCAAATCTGCGTCAAGGCGCCGATAAAATCAAGATTGGCATACGCTTGAGCGATTTTCGGGTGAGCCTCGCTAATAGCGTTTTTAATTCCAAGTTCGCCATCGCTGGGCGGCACCACGCTTTCAAAATATTGCTTCAACATCGAAAGGGCGCGGTTGACCAAATTGCCCAATCCGTTCGCTAAATCACTGTTGTAGCGCGCGGCGCAACCGGCGCGCGAAAAATCGCCGTCCACACCAAAAGTGACTTCGCGCAGAACGTAATAACGCAAGGCATCCACGCCGATGCGAAAATCGCCGCTGGCCCATTCTGCCAATTGTGTGGCGAATTGAATTGGCTCAACGATGGTTTCCGGGTCGCGCTTGCTCATTTTGCGACCATCCACTGTCCAAAACCCGTGCGCGTAAAGCTCTTTGGGCTGCTCCAAGCCCAATCCTGACAGCACAGCGGGCCATAAAGTCGCGTGAAAGCGCGTGAAAATATCTTTGCTCATCAACTGCAAATCGGGCGGCCATATTTCCGCAAAAAACGCGCGTTTTTCGGCGTCATCGCTCAAATAACCGGGCGCGCTGGCGTAATTGATAAGCGCATCGAACCAAACATAAATCGCGTGATTTTCCGCTTCGGGCACCGAATTCGGAACGGGGATACCCCAATCCATTTCGCGCGATATAGAGGTGTCGCGCAGGCCTTGGCGGATGAAACTGAGCGTTTCATTGCGCCGAGATTCGGGTTTGAGCATTTCAGGACGCGCCGCATAGAGTTGCTGTAAAGCCTCGCTGAACTTCGATAACTCGAAAAAATGCGTTTTTTCTTCGACCCATTCCAGTGGCGCTTTGGTTTGGTCTTCTGTCGGATTGGCAATGTAATGCGCGCCGTCGCGTTCAATTGTGTCTTCGTCGCGGAAAAACGTTTCATCGGGCACGGAATACCAACCGGAATACGAACCCAAACGCACGCAGCCGCTGCTCCACAATTTTTCAAAAACGCGTTGCGCGACGATTTTATGGCGCTCTTCGGTGGTGCGAATGTAATCGTCGTAGGAAATATCCAGCGCATCCCAAACATCGCGAAAGGCTTGTGCCAGTTCGTCGCAGAATTCGAGAGGTTCGCGCCCTTGGTCACGCGCCGCGCGCGCAATTTTGACGGCGTTTTCGTCGGTTCCCGTCAGAAAATACACTTTGCGCCCACGAGAGCGCTCAAATCGCGCTCTGGCGTCCGCCGCGATTTGTGTGTAAGCGTGCCCAATATGCGGCGTGGCGTTGATGTAATAAATTGGCGTGGTGATGTAAAAAATCTTGTCGGACATAATGAACAAAGCGTTGCCAGTTTAAAGCCGTCCTTTAATCGGCGCTACCTGCGGATTGCTTCCCACTTTCAAAAGGCCAAACTGCGATGGCAGCGCACAAGGCCGCGATGACCAAAAAATAATGGTTGCAAAACGAACGCTTCGACCACGCAAAAAACACGAATAAAACAAAAGCCGATGACGCCGCGAAATAAGAAGGCGCCAGTTGTTTCATCTTTTCGGCTTTGAAATTAATTCTCAGGCGCGACAATTCCCAAAACATCCACACCACAGCCAAGCCAGCCAAGACGAAAGAGAGCGATTCAGACGCCGGGAATTGATGACGGCGCAGCCATGTCAGAAAACTCAGCGACTGATCGGCAGGCGGAAATTTGGTATAAATCCAAAAAACACTGTGATAAAAAGCCTGCACATCCCACAAAACAAAGGGCAGCGACAGCAGGAAGCAAATTCCAAGCGGTAAAAGAGAACACCGCTGCAAAGATTGATTTTTCCCCTCTGTTTTTGGCGCATTATGGGCTAAAATGCCAAAAAGTGGCAGGGCAAAAATCATATATTGCTTGGTTGCCAACAATAGCCCCAGCATCCACGGCAACAATTTCGGTTTTCGGCACGCAACAAAAACAACGCCCGCCAACGCTAAAATCACGAAGGGTTCTGTCCACGCCTGTTCAATGACATAAAACATTCGCGGCGTGAACAAGAAAAGCGAAGTAGCCGCAAAGGAAAGGCGTCCGGGCCGTGCAAATCCCATTAACGCCGCTGCGATTGCTAAGGCCGCGACTTGCGAGTAGCGATGGTCGCCAAAAAGCAGATAACCGGGCAGAGTAAGCAACAAACTTAACGGTGGATAGCAATAACCAAATAAAATCTGCCCGTTTTTTTGAATTTCTGGGCCGTAATTTACCGCGCCATCGTAGGTGTCAGGAATGGTAATGCCGTAGGGATTGGTACCCTGTATCAAGGCTTGACAGGATAATTGTTGCAAATCCCAAACGTCTATTTTGGGAGCCGGCGAGGCCTTGACAACTAAAATACTGAGAGCAAAATACAAAACCAGCACGCCCATAAATCGAGCGCGGTCAAGGTGGCTACGCTTTTGAACCAAAGGCACGAAGCCCATCAAAACGAGGACACCCGCAAGGACGAGCGTCAACGCCATGACACTTCGCATTTCACTGGAAACCGGCGTCTTAAAGGCTGCTAACGGTTGTCCCGTGAGAATAAGGAATTGCCATAACCATCCGGCAAAGAGCAGGCCCATCAACAGGTTGGCACCTTGTCGTCCCGCCAAAATAGGGAAAGGCACACGACTCGCCACCAACATCAGGATTCCACCTATTCCCAGCCACAATAAGGCCGAGGGATAGTAAAATCCCAGATTTACCTGCACGGCGATCCCTAAAGCAACTGCCGCGCAGCACCACAACAGCGGCACGGCAAAGCCATGATGATTAATATCAACCGCTGCGTTCTTGGGGAAATTCGAACGCGAAGGGATAAAACGTGCCATCACTGGTAGAAAAACCAGCCCACCCGTAAACGAGTGGGCTGAAACCAACCAAAAGCCTCGTAAACGAGGCTAAAGATTGTAAGTCCAGCCTCGTTTACGAGGCTTTTGAAGGTTCATCTCATTGCTTTAGCGATGGGCAGTGATAGCGAGCAACTTAGGTTCACCATTTCTACGCGACCAAAACAGCTTCCGCTTTCTTTTTCTTGGAGCCGCAACCACCGCAACCGCCCGAACCACAGCCGCCGCCTTTACCGCTTTTAGAACCACAACTTCCGCCGCAACCGCCCGCTGCGGCGCCACCACACGAACCGCCCTGATTCACATGATTTTTGCAGGCTTTGGGAGCGCCGCGCTCTTGCCTCAAATCGCGCAATGATTCGCCGGGAACTGTGATGTAACGCCCATCGCCAAGAACGACCAAAACTTCGTCCTTCAAAGCGCGCACTTCGACGACGTGGCCGGGGCCTTCGGGCGTGTCAACTGGCGATTTGGGATTGGGCAGGCGCTGATTCATGTCGCGATAAAAATCTATTTCGTAACGCAAGCAGCACATCAAACGGCCACAGGCGCCTGAGATTTTATTGGGCGTGAGAGCCAGACCTTGTTCTTTTGCCATCTTCAACGTGACCGGTGGCATCGAAGTCCAAAACGTAGCGCAACACAAAGGTTGACCACACGGGCCTAAACCGCCTAAAACCTTGGCAGCATCGCGTGGGCCGACTTGCTGAAAGTGCATTCGCATATTCAACTGGTTCGATAAATCTCGCAAAAGTTCGCGAAAATCCACGCGGTCTTCGCTCTCGTAAAAGAGAATCATTTTGGAGCGATCCAGCATGATTTCTACCTTGATGGGCTTCATGGGCAAATCAAAGTAGACAATCTGCTCGCGCGCCAAAAACAAGGCTTCTTCTTCGAGTTGGCGGTTCTCGCGGTCTTTTTGCAAATCTTCGGGCGTGGCGAGGCGCACAATGGAGCGCAAAGGCGGCACGATTTTATCGTCTTCCACCATGCGCGGGCCGAATTTCGCCACGCCTAATTCAAGGCCGCGTGATGTTTCCGCCACAACGTGCGCACCGGCCATGATTTCCAATTTGCCGGGACTGAGAAAATATGTTTTCGCGGGTTCGCGGAATGAGCAAGGGGCTACAATGGGCATATAGCGGAGATTATAGCATTCATCGGCGATTCTCGTTAAAATTCGCATGACAACAACCCAAAAGGAACATCAAGGAACACAACATGAGTGATTATCTGCCGCAGCCGGAACATAAATTTACATTTGGCCTGTGGACGGTTGGCAATCCGGGCCGCGACCCGTTTGGCGATGCCACCCGCCCCGCTGTTGACCCCAATGACAGCGTGCGCAAACTGGCCGAACTCGGCGCCTATGGCGTCAATTTGCACGACGACGATTTGGTGCCGTTTTCTGCCACCGAAGCCGAAAAAAAGGCCATCGTCAAAGAATTCAAGCAGACTTTGAAAACCACCGGCATGAAAGTGCCGATGGCGACGACCAATTTGTTTTCTAATCCGATTTTCAAGGATGGCGCCTTCACTTCCAGCGACCCGAAAGTCCGTGATTTCGCGGTGCGCAAAGTGATGCGTTCGATGGATTTAGGCGCCGATTTAGGCGCGGAAATCTACGTTTTTTGGGGCGGACGCGAAGGCAGCGAAGTGGACGCCGCGAAAAATCCGCTGGACACCTTGAAATGGTTTCGCGAAGCCCTCAATTTTTTGAATGCTTATCAAAAAGATCAAGGCTACAATTTCAAGCTGGCGTTAGAAGCCAAGCCCAACGAGCCGCGCGGCGATATTTTCTTGGCGACAACCGGCAATATGCTGGGCTTTATTGAAACTCTCGATGAACCGGAAAACGTCGGCGTCAACCCCGAATTCGCGCACGAAACAATGGCGGGCCTCAACTTTGTTCATCACGTCGCGCAAGCAATTGACGCCGGAAAGCTGTTTCACATTGACTTGAACGGCCAAAAGCCGGGCCGCTACGATCAAGATTTTCGTTTTGGTCAGGAAGATCAGAAAACCAATTTTTTCCTTGTGAAATTACTGGAAGATTCCGGTTATTCCGGCTCGCGCCATTTCGACGCGCACGCCTTGCGCAGTTCCAACGCCGATGATGTGTGGGAGTTCGCCAAAGGCTGTATGCGGATGTATCTTATCCTCAAGGAAAAGGCCGAACGCTTCAATCAGGACACGGAAATTCAGTCCATCGTGCAAGAATTAAACGGCGGCGGCGATGCCTCATTTGCGGACGGCTATTCGCCCGAACTCGCCAAAAAACTGAAAAGCACCAAGTTCAACGTTGAAGCGCTTACTAACCGCCCGTTGCCCTACGAAAAACTCGACCAATTAGTCGTCGAACTGCTGCTCGGCATTCGCTAAATTTCACAGCAAAAAGCGCGGCCCGAAATTCATTTTCGGGCCGCGCTTTTGTGTTTTATTACGAATTACCGCGATGGAAAGACGGCCTGCCCGCCAACGGCAATGCCGATCAGAAAATTCGAATTTCCGCCGCTAAAACGGTTGTAAGCTCCGACGAAATCAACATTCTCATTCAACGATTTATACAAACGCACGGCCCATTCTTCGCCCACACCGGCAGCGCTTGTAGAAGTGTTTAGCTTGGCGCGTTCGATGTAAAGGTCAAAGCCGGTTTTCTGAAACAAAAGCGGCGAGGTAAAGCCAAAGGTGCGCAACTGTCGCTTGAAAGGATCGGTGCCGACTTCGCCGTAAAATTCCAGTTTTTTGGACAAAATCGGCACGCTGAAATCGAGCGTGATTCCAGTGCGATCAGGCACCGGCGAATCCGCATATTTCAAAAAGTTCAAGCCATAATTACCAAACTTTTGCAAGGTGTAAACGCGGCCCAAAAAGCCTTGTTGATGGTTGCTCACGCCCGGCGATAATTCGCGCGGATAGGCATCATAAAGATACGAAAACTCCGCGCCGTAATTCTTGTTGATGCGTGGCATAAAGCGCACGGCATCCATAATTTCGCGGCCACCGGCGCGTGTCATCGAACCAAAATACGAAGCGCGAACCGGGCCAGCCAAAAATCGCTGCCGCCCCACGATAAGGGACGCGGATTTCGCGTCATAAGACAAGGTCGCGTGACTGACGGCGAGCGTATTACGCTTGACGCGCCGCGTTGGCGTATCAAAGCGAATGTCTTGCGGATTGAGCGCCAAATCCGCAGACCAACTGCCATCTTTGATGTAGCCATGCAATTGTCCGATGCCTGCCAGCAAACTATGGTTGCCGACAAAGCCCGATGCGTAGTAATCAATACCGCTGACGCGGCCTAATTGCCGATCTACATCATTCAAATGCTTATATGTTGGCCCAAAATCGTCGGTGAGAGCCACAGCTTCATTGCCTGTTGTCTGTCCTGCATCCACAGGCGGCACAGGAGGCGCCTGCGCGATAAAAACCGGCGCCGCAATATGCAAAGCCATGCTGCGATTTCCCAGTGCGCGCGATGGCACAACATTGCCTACGTTGATGGTGGACTGACGAGTGAGAAGGCCACTTGTGCCCGGACGTGTCTTCGGCGGAGGAAATGGGCCACCAAAGGGTGGCTGACCATCAGGAAGCGGCGCATGTGGCACAAAAGGATTGGTTCGAGGGTTCTCTTGAGTTTCAACATTGTTGGCCGGCAAAGCCGTATCTATGGCCGCAATACCCGGCGTAGCACGAGAAACAATTTGCGTCCTTGAACCGGGGAAGGGGCTATTAACCGGCGCATCAATTAATTCAGTTTGCGAACTAAAAGGTGCCGCCGATACGATAGGCGAAAGGATTCCGCCCACATACGATTTAACAGAGCGCCCTGCGGGTAATGTCACGCGGCTGGTTTCCACATTTTGCGCATTCAATCCCACAACGGTGATAGTGCCGGAATAATTGATATATTCAGCCGAGCCATCTTTTGGATTGGCCCGCACATAAACCACACTACCCTTGATTTCCGCTGCTCCGGTGCCCGTCCGAACCCGACAGGTGCCACCAGAACCCGGCTTTTTTACGAGTATTACGCGGCCATCTTGCAGTCGCACGCGCGTCGCTTCGGCATTGCCACTTTCAATGTCCAACGAAGACAACTGCCCTAAGCGCACCAGCGAGCCATCGCGAAAAAGTGCATCGGCTTTGCTGCGTTTACCGGTGCGCAGACCATCGCCCTGACTGAGCGAGGCTCCCTTTTTGGTATTGGCCCAACCCCCAGCGCCGCTCCGTTTTTCCACCACGCGTTCAATGGCGCCCACCGAGGCAATCTGTGCCGAAGCCGACGAGACAAAAACGCTGCACACTACGCCAACACAGGCAAGATAACGGATAGGCACTAAACAAGTGAACATTGCAGATGATTTCATGGAGATTTTCCTTGCAACCAGAAGCTCAAAAACGGCCCGACGCATACCTTTTGATTATATAACCAACGGCACAAATCTGAAACTACTACAAGATCAGTTGCTCCAAAAAGCGCGAATCAAAAACGCCCACCTTTTAGAAAAGTGGGCGTTGATATTTCCATCACCTATCTCAAGGCGGACTGTATTTGCTTCAACCCGACGCCTAATTTGCGATGCGCTATCTGGTCAAGTGCTTCGACTGGCCCTTGCAAATGAATAGTGCGATGCACATGGCGCAGTGTTTGACCCGGTTTTAAGGCCGCAGCAGGCGAGGACGATTCCAATTCATAAAACGGCCCCAACTGGCCGCCACCCGCAAGCGGCCCATCGTTGTAGGAATTCGCCGCATCGCCGCTGAAGGGATTCTTTTGCATTTCCCACATGGAATTCACATAATCCATCGTGCCCGGCAAAGTGTATTCGACAATTGTCAACGTTTTTCCGTCCCAACTGCCCAATGTTTTCTTGGCCCGCGCCGGAGGCAATCCGATTTTGCCACGCGATTTACCATCGGCTTTAAAAAATAAAACGCCTTTGGCGTTGTCAATTTTCAAGCGGTCTGCGGCCACTTTGCCAAAATAAGCATCATTGACAACCGGGCCGAGTTTTTCTTCGCTGCCTGCCTGAAATGGAATCACCACTGTGGCATCGGGCGAGGGATTATACATTCCCAAAATCCAAATCGAAAGCAAGCCGGTCTTTTTCTTCCAAGCCTTGCCGCCCGCATTGGTCAAGCGATTTTCGGTTTCATAAGCGACGGCCTTCACGCCCGTAGCCGGTAATTCACCTAACGTGGCCTTCATTTGCCCGGCGCCGAGCAAACGAACGGTGCGCTCCGCGCGCACAGGAAACTTCGTGCCGCTGTAATTGGTGAGCGTAAAACTTTTGCGAAAACTGGCGTGCGTTCGGCTTTTATTCACCAAAGGCCACGCGCCCCAGTCAATGACAGCAGGCGTTTCCCAGTCTTTGAATTCGAACTTGGCGCCTTTGGGGAAGAAAATCGAATATTGACCACCTTCGGGACCAAACCAAATGCGATCTTCGCCGCCGAACACATTAATGTGTGGCTGGCGTTTGTTTTCAGCGACAGCCTTTTTGTTGATCCAGCCAAAACTGCTGCCCTTCGAGCCGCCGTTGGTGCTGGTCATCACGCGCCCTTGAAATTGTGGCACAACCGCCACCTGTGCGTGGCCGCTTTTGTCCGATAACACGATTACTTTGTTGTGCTTCTTCAGCAACGCCACATCCGAACCAAAATCGGCTTGTGCCACGCTGCAACCCATCAACAACGCCGCCACTGCATAACGACTCTTCATGTTTGCCTCCAAGAAATTCTGTTGACCTGCGGGGAAATGCGCGGCACAGTTTAGTTCGTTCGGCCCGCCACAAAAAGTAAAAAAGCGCGATGGAAAATTCCATCGCGCTTTTCTGCTAACTCAATTCTCCAAGAACTGCTTACGGGACAGGCTGTTCGGTGATGGTAAAGTTGCCTTTAACTTTCGTTACGCCAGCTTCAGCGGTGGCAAAATTACCTGTTACCGTAGCAATGTTGTTGGTAATAGCGCCGTTGCCGTTGAACTTAGTCACTGCTTGCAAACGGGGAGTGCCACCTTTGTCGCTTACAGCATACATGGTGAGATTGCCAGCCGATGTGATAACTCCTGCACCTTTGTAAACAGCTGCCGAGCCTGTGGTGTTAATATCGCCCAAAAGCGCACCATCAGCATTGGCGGTGACATTCAAAGTTCCATTTGTGCCGGTCGGATCAGTGCTTGTGAATGTGCCTGCATAGTTTCCAGTGAATTGGTCGGTTCCGGTTTGTTTACGAATCGCAATCGCTTTGCCGCTGGAAGCGTTTTGCACGCCATCAACGGTTTGTGAAAATGTGCCATCGGCAATGTAGGTGCTGTCCACACTTCCCAAAGTTCCTGCGACGGCAACAACATTGGCGCCGTTAGCTGTTGTAAAGCGCAGATTGCCAAACTTGTCAATGGTTCCAGTAACCGGCAGGTTATTGGTCGCGCTGATTAAATTGCCAGTCAAGTTGCCATTCGCGTCCGCCGTTACCGTAAAGCGCCCACTAACCGCGCTGCCCGTTGAAGTGGTGCCCGCGTAAGCCCCCGTGTAATTCCCGGCGTAAAGAGAAGTGCTTGATCCACTACCTCCGCCGCAACCTGCCAAAGCAGCCATGACCCCCAGCGCCAGCGCGCCGCCAAACAACCGTTTCATCTGTTTCATCTTCGTGCCCCTTGAAAAAAAATTTGCGCGAGAAAAAGTAGAAAAAAGTTTTCCTATTCCACCTCTAATCGGCGCGCTCTGACACTATCTGCAAATTGCATTCCGGCCCTAACAAACACAAAATGCCCTATTGCGATTAAAAATGATAGTCACGACTTATTCAACAGCCTTTAACCTATTTACGCATGTTACGCGGTTGATTTTTGTTAGAGAAAAGAGCGACTTCGTCGCTCGATCCCCCTCACCCGGCCTCTCCCCCGAACGCTGCGCTGGGGAGAGGAGAACTTGACTATTACGTTCTTGCCCTACTCAATCGGGCAGGAGCGCTTGCGTAAAACACTCCTCTCCCCAGCGCAGCGTTCGGGGGAGAGGCCGGGTG